>NZ_CP012918.1 GCF_001315015.1 Azospirillum brasilense
TCACCGTCGGGCTGCCCGGTCATCATTTGGCGGCGCGGCCGCATCGCCTCGAACTGGCGGCGGACCAGGCGGATGCGGCGCAGCGCGTTGGTCGTCGGGCCGCCACTCCTCCCCCTCCAGCGCGGCCGGCTCGGCGATCACGCGGCAATGGTCGGGATGATAGAGACCGGGCGTTTCCAGTCCCACTCGTGATAGGTGATTTCCGGCCCGCAATGGCGCGACGTCGGCGTCCTCGGAGGCCAGATCGAGGTCGAGCTTGAGCTTGGTCGACGCCTTGCGCTCGTGCTGACCCACCGGAGATCTCGTCCAAGTCCTCCGCGGCCTTGCGCGCGCTTTCCTCGTCGTCGTCCTCAACCTTGCGATTGAGATTGACCATCTCCGCCAGCCCGAGAATCTTCTCGAAGCGGTTCAGCATCAGCGGGTCGTCGCGCCGGGTCTGGTCGTTCTCGCGGCGCTTGGCCCTGCGACGCTTGCCGTCGCCTTCGGCCCCGGCGCCGCCCTCCTCATCCGTCTCGGGGGAAGCGGCGCCCTCCGGTGGTGCGGACACCTCGCCCCACAGCGGCACCGGCAGGAAGGGCCGATAGCCGGAGGCGGCGCGGAAGCGGTCGAGCGGGACCGTCGCGTCGGTGACCGCGGCCAGCAGGTCCGGATCGGCTGGGCCGCCGCTACCGATGAGCGTTCCGACGAGTGCCTCTACGGCGGCCTCCTGTCCGGGCAGCCGCCGTTTGGGCCGGGCCGCGCGCATGGCTTGGCAGAGCCGGACGTGCAGCGGGCGCAGACCCGGCCATTCATCGAGCGCCCGTTGCGTGGCCCGACGGGCCGAACGCAGGCGGACGAGGTCGGCCTGCAGCGGGGTCGTCGGGCATCGCCGGAGGCGGTTCGGCCTGGACGAAAAAAATGGCGAGCCATTCGTAGAGCGCCGCGTTGTCCTCGCGGGAGGGGAAGACATCGACGCGGTCGGGAAGCTGGAGGGGTGACGCCGTCGTAGCGGGCGCGTTCCAGCTTTTCCGTCCCGAGACCGAGACGCTGCTTCAGGCCGAGACGATGCCCGGACGTTTCGGCGGAGGTGCCGGCGATGCGCACGGCGCCGGGGCCGCCGAGCGCCCGGAACAGCACGCCGAGGCGCGCGCGAACCTCGTCGAGGCGGACCGCGGCGTTGGGATGACGCGGGTAGGACGCGGCGTCACCGACCAGACGGTGCCACAGGGCTCCGACGAACTCCTCGGGTTCCCAAATCGAGGCCATGCGATCATCCCAGCGTGAGTTCGGCGACCCGAAGCAGCGCCTTTTTGACCTCCGGATCGTCGGTGAGCGGTTCGATCATCGACGCCAGGATCGCCTCGTCGCGAGGCATGCCGTCGCGGATCAAGGAGGCGCAATACACCAACAGCCGGGTCGACACTCCTTCCTCAAGATCCTGTCCCTTGAGCGCGCGCAGGGCGTTTCCCAGCCGCACCAGCGGAGCGACCCGGTCGGCGGACAGCCCGCTTTCCTGGACGACGATCCCGGTTTCGGCATCGGCCTTCGGGAAGCCGAACTCGATGGCGACGAAGCGCTGGCGCGTGCTGGGCTTCAGCGACTTCAGGATGTTCTGGTAGCCGGGGTTGTAGGAGACGACCAGCATGAACGCCGGCGGGGCCTCCAGCAATTCGCCGGTGCGCTCCAGGGGCAGCAGGCGGCGGTCGTCAGTCAGCGGGTGCAGCACCACGGTGACGTCCTTGCGCGCCTCGACCACCTCGTCGAGGTAGCAGATCGCGCCTTCGCGCACCGAGCGGGTCAACGGGCCGTCGGTCCAGACCGTGTCGCCGCCTTTGAGCAGGTAGCGGCCGGTCAGGTCGGCGGCGGTCAGGTCGTCGTGGCAGGACACCGTGTGGAGCGGACGCCCCAGCCTTGCGGCCATGTGCGCGACGAAGCGGGTCTTCCCGCAGCCGGTAGGCCCCTTGAGCAACAGCGGCAGACGGTTGCGGTGGGCATGCTCGAACAACGCCACCTCGTTGCCGGTGGGAGCGTAGAAGGGGACGGCGCCGCCCGCCGTCCCATGCTGGGAGGACGTCTCCTCCGCCATCACTCGGCCGGCGCGATGGAGGGCTGGGTGCGCGCGGGCACCCGCCCGCGCGCCGGTCCGAACACCGCATAGACGAACATGAGCACCGAGATGACCACGAAGATGCCGGAACCCAGGCGCATCCAGTAGAACAAGGCCAGCTGCTCCTGGACCTCCATGTAGGTCATGCCCAGCACGCGCTGCAGATGGACCTGCACGACGCCCGCGAAGGTCAGCGTGAAGGTCATGAAGGCCATGGCCGAGGTCATGATCCAGAAGCTCCACATGTTGAGCACCTGGTTGTAAGGCGCGCGGCCGCGCAGGCTCGGCAGGGCGTAGCTGATGATCGCGAGGTTCAGCATCACGTAGGCTCCGAAGAAGGCAAGGTGCCCGTGCGCCGCGGTGACCTGGGTGCCGTGGCTGTAGTAGTTGACCCAGGACAGCGTGTGCATGAAGCCCCACACGCCAGCACCGAAGAAGGCCATCACCGGGGTGCCGAGCGTCCACAGGAAAGCGGCCTTGTTCGGGTGGTCGCGCCGCCCCTTCCAGGCCATGGTGAAGGCGAACACGACCATGGCGAAGAAGGGCGCGACCTCCAGCGTGGAGAACAGCGAGCCGATCCACTGCCAATAACCCGGAGCACCAATCCAGTAGTAATGGTGGCCGGTGCCCAGCAGGCCGGAGAAGAGGGCGAGGCCGACGATGGCGTAGAGCCACTTCTCCACGACCTCGCGGTCGACGCCGGTCATCTTGATGACCAGGAAGGCGAGGACAGAGGCCATCACCAGTTCCCACACGCCCTCGACCCACAGATGGACGACGTACCACCAGTACAGCTTGTCCAGCGCGAGGTTGGTCGGGTTGTAGAAGGCGAACAGGAAGAAGACCGCGATTCCCCACAGCCCGAGCAGGAGGACGTTGGTGATCGCCGTCCTGCGGCCTTTGATCACGGTCAGCGAGACGTTGTAGAGGAAGATCAACGCCGCGACGACGATGCCGATCTTCACCCACAGCGGCTGTTCGAGGAACTCGCGCCCCTCGTGGATGCCCAGCGTGTAGCCGACCACCGCGCCCAGCGCGCCGACCATCAGGATGGCCAATTGGGCGTAGGCGAGCATCGGGCTCTCGATGTCGCGCTCCGCCTCCTCCGGGATCAGGTAATAGGCCGAGCCGAAAAAGCCGAGCAGGAGCCACACGATCAGCGCGTTGGTGTGGATCATGCGCAGGATGTTGAAGGGCAGGATCTCGGACAGGAAGTTCGGCAGGACGTAGACGGTCCCGGCGAGCGAGCCGACCAGCACCTGGACGACGAACAGGGCCATCGCGCAGGCGAAGTACCAATAGGCGATGCGTTGGGTCGCGTATTTCATGCCATGCCTCCCCTTCAGCCCGCTTGGTTCGGTGGCCAGCCTTGCGTGTCGATGCGGCTGGTCCATTCGAGGAAGTCGACGAGGTCGTTGAGTTCCGCGTCGGTCAGGTTGAACTGCGGCATCTGGCGGCGCCCCTCGACCCCGCTGGGCTGCGACTGCATCCAGGCGATCAGCGCCGTGCGCGCGCCTTCGGCGTCCTCCCGCCCGCCGTAGCGGACCCAGACGTTGCCGAGCTCCGGGGCGAAGTAGGCACCCTCACCAAGCAGCGAGTGGCAGTTGATGCAGGCGTTCCTCTCCCACACGTGCTTGCCGCGTGCGACGCTGTCGGACAGCGTGGCCTCGTCCGTGCTGGTCACTCGAATGTAGTAGTGGCTGTGAATCGTCAGGGCGACGAAGGTGACGAAGAAGAAGAGCGACCCGCCGTAGAAGATGTTGCGCGCCGCTGATTTCGTGAACCGCTCGGCCATCACCTCCCCCTGCTATCGTTACACGGTTAGGTTACGCGTCCAACACCAGTGGAAGCGCAAACAGGACCGTTGGGCCAGTGCGGAAAAGGATAGGATGGAACGACCGAGTGTCCTCGAACGCGGTTCTCGAAGCCGAAGGATGCTGCATGGCGCGGCAATCCTGTGCGGCGGCATTGTTCACGCCGTGAGCCGCGGCGGGATGTCGCAGGGGCGCCGGACCGATTCCATGCTCCCAGCGGGACGGACGATGAGCTGCTCAGTGACCTCATCAGCATCCGCCTTGTGATTTGTGGTTTTTCTCAGTCCTTTGCAGGCGATACACCCCTTCAACCCCCTCGCTCCAGAAAGCAACTTCTCGCAATTGCGAAAAAATCAGAATAAAAACGGAAGTGATCGGAGTGTTGCCCTTACCTAAAATTCTTGACGACCGTTAAGTAACAGGGCCGGGAAATCTGGGACGTTGGCTTCACAAGCAACACTCGCCCTGGATTGCATCATGAAAACCAAGACCTTCCTGGCCACCGTCAGCGCCGCCGCCCTCATCGCCCTGTCGGGGATCGGGGCCGCATCGGCCACCACGCTGTACGCCGAGCCGAAGGTCAAGGAGCCGGCGGTCGACATTGTCCAGGACCCCGCGGCGGTCTCGGCGCCGGAAGCGGCGGGCAAACGCGCGCCAAAGACCCACAACGTCGTGTTGACCACGACCGAGGTCGAAGCCAGGCTGGATGACGGCACGACCTACACTTACTGGACGTTCAACAACAAGGTCCCCGGCCCGATGGTCCGCGTCCGTGTCGGCGACACGGTGAACGTGTCCATGACGAACGCGCCCGGGTCGGTCATGAACCATTCCATTGATTTCCACGCGGCCACCGGTTTCCTCGGCGGCGGACAGATCACCCAGGCGGAGCCGGGCCAGACCAAGGAATTCTCGTTCAAGGCGATGGCCCCGGGTGTGTACGTCTATCATTGCGCCACGCCGATGGTCGCCCAGCACATCGCCAAGGGCATGTTCGGTCTGATCGTGGTCGAACCCGAAGACGGTCTGCCGAAGGTCGACAAGGAATTCTATGTGATGCAGCAGGAGATCTACGCCACCAAGGCGAAAAACCTGCCGGCGGCGGAAGACGACTACGACGGCTTGGTGAACGAGAAGCCTGGCTATCTGGTGTTCAACGGCGCCGTGGGTGGTCTGGTGAAGGACAAGCCATTGAAGGCCAGTGTGGGCGAAACCGTGCGCATCTGGTTCGGTGTCGGTGGACCGAACTTCACCTCGTCGTTCCATGTCATCGGTGAGATCTTTGATCGCGTCCACAACCTCGGTGCCCTCGACACGCCGCCGCTGAAAAACGTGCAGACGGTCTCGGTGGCGCCGGGCGGGGCGACGATGGTGGAGTTCAAGGTCGACTATCCGGGCAAGTACGCCTTGGTCGACCACGCTCTGAGCCGCGCCACCAAGGGGCTCATCGGCATTCTGGAAGTCGATGGCAAGGCGGACGACAGCATCATCCTCGACAAGAGCGGCGACTCCCGCAAGCAGCTCGGCGAGATGAAGCATTGATCCCACCCCGGTGGGATGCGCACAGGGAAGGTGGGGGTGAGACTCTGCCTTCCTCCGTTGGGCATTCCCGCTTGCCACCGGTGCTTGGCCGTTCCGTTTGCGCGAGGACAAAGAGGCCCTTTCATCATCGTGGGATGATCCGGTCATGACCTTACCATCCTTCTATGATGCGGCGCCGCGGCTCGTCGTGTTCGATCCGCTCAGCGCGTTCCTCGGCGCGGCCGAGGACGGCCTGATTCATTACGGCTATGCCGATGCCGTACGGCTGGCCGGCCATTCCTGCCCGACCGTCGCGGGCGCTTACCTGATGACCGTACGGTCCCTGGAGCGTCTGTATCCCGATGAGGTGCCCGAGCGCGGGACCGTCGCAGTGTCTGTTCGCGAGGCAGCCGACGACGGTGTGGCCGGCGTGATGGCAAGCGTCGCCACGCTGCTGACCGGAGCGACGGAAAACACCGGCTTCAAAGGCATCGCTGGACGCTTCGACCGCCGGAACCTCCTGACCTTCGGGGTCGGCATTCAAGGGACGATGGCCTTCGTCCGCACGGGCACGGGAGCGGGCGTGCAAGCGACGCTCGACAGCGGCGTCGTGCCGGTCGATCCGGCGATGTCCGGCCTTCTTCAGCGCCTGTTGTCCCACGCGGCATCCCCGGACGAAGCGGCACAGTTCCGCACCCTATGGCAGGAACGGGTCCGACGCATGCTGGTGGACCACGCCGACGATCCTCGGCTGGTCAGGCTTACCGCCTGGAATGGTCGACCCGACGCGTGACCTCCTTTCAAACGGCTTCGAACATGCACACCGACAGCCAGACCGGCCAACTCCTGCACGACGATCATCACCGGACCATCGACCTTCTGAACGCGTTCGAAGCCTATCTCGAACGCACCACGGAGGACGACATTCCACATCTGGACGCGGACGGTCGCGTTCTGCTCGCCACCATCGGCAAGGAACTGGGCCAGGACCTCGAACGGCATTTTATCCTGGAAGAGCAGTGGCTCTTCCCGCCCATCGCCGCCGCCGGCGCTTACGAGATGACGGCCGACCTCTCGACCGACCACGAAGCCCTGCGCCCGCTCGTCCGCCGCATCACCCGGCTGTGCGCCCTGGCTCTGCGTGAGGGGTTCGATGAGGAAAGCTGGCCGGTCTGCCGCCATTTCGGGCAGCAGCTGATCGAGGGCCTCGTCCTGCACATTCAAAAGGAAGAGACCGCACTGCTCAGTGCCGTTGACGCCGTGCTTACGCCGGCACAGGACGTCTCCCTTGCACGGGCTTACCGTTGTGGGGAAGAGGCGCTTGGCGGCGCGGATGAACGCGCATCATCGCCGCAGGTTTAGGGCGGGCATTCAGCGGCAGGTTCAGCGGCAGATCGGTCGCGGCCAACGTGCGCCGGTGTTCCGAACCGCATCAAGCCGGATTCATCGGCTCGGTGGGCGGGCCGGGGTTGTCCTTGGGTTCCGCCGGCGCGGCGGGCACGGGCTCGTCCTCCTGCTCGTCCGGAAGACGACCGAGGCAGGACCCGTCGGGGCGTGCGAAGGGCGACGAGGGCCGGGGTGCGGACCGCTGGGGCTTCATGGTGATTCCTCCCTTCCTGTCAGAACACCGTTCACGCCGCATCATCGCGACGGCGTGAAAGCCAGCCGGTGAGGCGGCATCCATTTGCGAGCATCAGCCCCGCGCGCGCCGACGCCGGCCGGAACGGGATTTTATTGGGCGTCGGCGCCTTGTTGAGAATTCCCTGTCGCTCCGTCAGAGCCAAGGATGGCCCGCAGGCCTTCGAACGCGGTTTTGAGAACGCTGACGTCAGGCTCCGCCGGGTGAACGGCGTAAATGGGCAAACTGAACGGGTGCGCCTCGGGAACCACTTCCCCCACCCCCTGGTCGAGCATGGGCTGGACCAAGCTCCGTGGGAAATGCCCGGTTCCCCCGCATTGCCTGACATAGTCCAGCCCGAGCGTGCCGACGCCGATCGACAAGGGTGTGGACAGAAGCTCCGGATTTCGCAAACGGATGCTGCGCTGGAACTCGTCGCTCCAGTCGATGAGGACGTAGTGGTCGCCACCGGCGCTCAGAGCGGGGGGAACCCTGACAAGGACCAAATCCTCCTCCAGCAGCAGGCGCACCGCGAGGCCCGGCACGGCGCGCGGCGAATAGAGGACCGCGAGATCGAGCGTCCCGTCGCGAAGGCGCTGGAGCAGATCGTCCGCCAACCCGACCTCGCACCGCAGGGCGATGTCTTCGGCATTCCGCCGCATCCAGGGAATCCAACGGTTCAGCATCCGATTCCACAGACCGGCCTCGCTGCCGATGCGCAGCAGGGCGCGATGCCCGATGGGAAGCGCGGCCTCCTGCCGGGCCTGCTCCCAAAGGCGGAGCATGGCGATGGCGTGACGCTGGAACCGGACCCCGGCCGCGGTGAGCATTGCGCCGTTCTTGTTGCGCACGAACAATTGGCAACCGAGCTGATCCTCCAAGTGCCGGATGCGCGTGCTGACCGTCGATTGCGTGACGTGCAGCCGCTCGGCCGCCGCGACGAAGCTTCCAGCCGTGGCCGCCTCAAGGAAAGTGCGGGCCGTTTCCATGTCCATGCGACGCCCCCACCGGAACTTGCATCGGCTATTCCGATGCAATCCATCGAATAAATTCGCTTTTGCTATGTGTAGGCGCGACCTAGGCTCTGCGCAACCGTGTTACGAGCCGTCGGGCAAGGCGCCTGTGATCCTCCCATTCCAAAACGGGACGGGAGTCCGCGCGCCCTGCGCTGGGCGGCCCTGACCGGCCATCGCCGACCGGGCCGCCATGACGTCGGCTGTCCGGCCGTTCCCGCCTTGCGACGTCGACAGGGTCTTGCGCATGACCGATCTCGCGATCAGCACCACGCTATCCATACCCGGGGCCGGACGGACGGACGGCGACGCGGCCTCGTACGACGCCGGAGACGCCGCGGTGCGGATGTTCATTCGGGCATCCCTGTTCTGGTGTGTGGCCGGGCTGGCAATGGGCTTGTGGGTTGCCCTTCTGCTGGTCGCTCCGACGCTCAATCTTGGACTGGAATGGACCAGCTTCGGCCGCGTCCGGCCGATCCACACCACTCTGATCGTTTATGCCTTCACCGGGAACGCGCTGATCGGCTCGTCGTTCTTTGTGGCGCAGCGGACCTGCCGAACCGCCCTGTGGGGAAGCCGGGAACTGCACCAGCTGCTGTTCGGGTGCTATCAGATCTTCGTCCTCCTGGCGGTGTCCGGCTACGTGATGGGCGCCACCCAGAGCAAGGAATACGCGGAGTTCGAGTGGTACACCGACCTGTTCCTGCTCGGTGTGTGGCTGCTCTACGCGACGATCCTGGTCCGGACGATCCTGCAGCGGCGGGAGAGGCACATCTACGTGGCTCTGTGGTTCTACCTGTCCTTCGTCATCGTCGTCGGCATGGTGCACACGCTGAACAATCTGGCCGTGCCCGTCTCCTTCACCGGAGCGAAGAGCTACCCGTTACTGTCCGGCGTGCAGGATGCCATGGTGCAGTGGTGGTTCGGGCACAATATCGTCGGCTTTTTCCTGACCGCCGGCGTCGTCGGCATGATGTATTATTTCGTGCCGAAACAGGCGGATCGGCCGGTCTATTCATACCGCCTGTCGATCGTGCACTTCTGGTCGCTGGTGTTCATCTACATCTGGGCCGGTCCGCACCACCTGCACTACACGGCTCTGCCGGACTGGGCGCAAACGCTGGGCATGACCTTTTCGATCATGCTGTGGATGCCGTCCTGGGGCGGCATGATCAACGGCATCATGACCCTGTCGGGTGCCTGGGACAAGCTGCGCACCGACCCGGTCCTGCGCTTTCTCGTGACGTCGGTGGCCTTCTACGGCATGTCGACCTTCGAGGGTCCGCTGATGGCCATCAAGCCGGTGAACGCCCTGTCGCACTACACCGACTGGACCGTCGGCCATGTGCATTCCGGGGCGCTCGGCTGGGTGGCTTTCATGGTGTTCGGCTCCCTCTACCACCTCGTCCCGCGGCTCTGGGGGCGGGAGCGCCTGTACTCCGTGGCGCTGGTCAGCCTGCATTTCTGGACGGCGAGCGTGGGCATTCTGCTCTACATCGCCGCTATGTGGGTGTCGGGCATTATGCAGGGTCTGATGTGGCGCGCCTACGACACCCTTGGCTTTCTTCAATATTCGTTCGTCGAGACGGTCACGGCCACTCACCCCTTCCATGTCATCCGCGCAGCCGGCGGCGCCCTGTTTCTCGCGGGGGCGCTCATGATGGTCTACAATCTGGTGCGCACCATGCGGGGCGATGTGGCGAGCAAGTCCGGACGGACAAGCCGCGCCGCGGACCTTCGGGCGGCGGCGCGCTGACGCGGCGCCATCGGGCAGGCCAGGAGCGGTCGAACAGCCGGACCACGGCACGCAGCAGAGGATGCCGAGCATGGACAATGAAAAATCCCCGCAGACGATCGCCGCCGCCAACGGCATCGGGAGCGACGCGCAGTACGGCGCGGTGACGCCGCCGATCCACCTGTCGACCACCTACCGGTTTCCCGGCTTTGAGAAGCCCGGACCATACGACTATTCGCGAACGGCCAACCCGACGCGCGATCTGCTCGCCGATACCCTCGCCCAATTGGAGGGCGGGGCCGGTGCGGTGGTCACGGCCACCGGCATGGCCGCCGTCAGCCTGCTGCTGGCGACGCTTGACCCTGGCGACCTGATAGTCGCTCCTCACGATTGCTACGGCGGAACCCATCGCCTGCTTTCGATGCGAGCGGCGAAGGGGCATTTCGACGTGGCGTTCGTCGATCTGAACGAGGCGGCAGGTTTCGCCGAGGCTCTTCGACGCGGCCCGGCCCTTATTCTGATCGAAACACCGAGCAATCCGCTGATGCGCATCACTGACATCGCCAAACTGGCCGAACAGGGCAAGGCGGCGGGAGCCAGGATCGCCGTCGACAACACCTTCCTTTCGCCCGCGCTCCAGCAACCCCTGGCGCTCGGGGCCGACTTCGTCATCCATTCAACGACCAAGTACCTCAACGGCCATTCCGACGTCGTGGGGGGAGCTGTCATCGCCGCGCACACGCAGGATCTGAACCACCTCAAGGAATGGGCGAACGCGATGGGCCTCACAGGGTCGCCCTTCGACGCGTACCTGACGTTGCGTGGCTTGAGAACGCTGTTCCCACGGCTGGAGTACCAGCAGCGCACCGCCTTTGCGGTGGCCGATTTTCTCGATCGTCATCCGTGCGTGGAGACCGTGCATTATCCAGGCCTGCCGTCTCACCCTGGCCACGCCATCGCGGAGCGCCAGCAGCGTGGTTTCGGCGCCATGCTGAGCTTCAACATCAAAGGCGGAGCGGACGGCGCACGCCGTTTCGTGGAGGCGGTGAAGGTGTTCACGCTCGCCGAGTCACTTGGCGGCATCGAAAGCCTCGTTGCCCACCCGGCGACGATGACGCACGCGAGCATGGAGATCGAGGCGCGGCGAGCGGCGGGCATTGACGACAGCCTGTTGCGCTTGTCCATCGGATTGGAAGGGGAACGAGACTTGCTCATGGATTTGGACCAAGCCCTGAGCTCGACTTTGCTCAATCACGCCGGAAAGCAAACGGCCTGAATGAGGCGGTTGAGCCCGGCGCCGAGGAGTTTCGCGCTCTCCCCGCCCAGCGTTGACAGCGAGAAAGTCGTCTCGCTCCAGAGCCGGAAGCGGACCGCGGCCAGGGCGTCACTGAAGGTCGGTTCGGCCTTGGCATACCATCCCGCGGCGCGTGGTCGGATGGCCATCTCCGCCGAAATTTCGTTGGCCCACAGCGTGACCAGAGAGAACAGCCCGAGCAGCGCCGGGGTGGTGCGGGCGATCGCCGGGTCCGACCATTGCCGTTGGGTCTCGACGCCGAGGTGACGGCGGACCTCGGCGAAGGTCACCGCGCGGCTGCGCACGGAATATGTCGGCAAACAGGCGCTTTATCCGTCCTCGGGGGCGGCGACGCGCCTGCCGGCCTACACGCTGCTGTCGCTCGACCTCAGCCACGACCTGACCGACAGCGTGATCTTGCGCGGCGGCGTGCAGAACCTGACCAACGAGCGCCTCGCCGAGGAATCGTCGCTCTTCACCTACGCGGAAGAGGGACGGCTCTACTGGGTCGGCCTGAACTACAGCTTCTGACATGACACGCCTCATCCATCTGCTGCTGGCGCTCTGCCTGCTCGGCGCCGGAACAGCGTCGGCGGGCGCAGCCGAAGACGGGCAGCCGCGTCCGCTGGTGCGGATCGTCACCAACGGCTTCGTCCTGCCCGGCAAGCTCGACCGCATCGCCCGTTTCGCCGACGAGGCCGGGGTGGCGCTGGACAGCGTCCGCGCCGACACCGCGCCCGGCGAACCGGCGGCGTGGCTCGCCGGGGCCGATCTGGTCATCCTCGACACGCCGCGTCCGGGCGATCTCGCCATGGTGCGGCAGCGGCTGGGCACCGCGCTGTCCGACACGGGCGTGCCCTGGGTTCAGGTCGGCGGCGGCCCGCCTGCCTTAGATCGCGTGGCGCCGGAACACGCGCGGCGGCTGATCGCCTACTACGCCAACGGCGGGGAGGCGAACCTGCGCCGGATGGCCGCCTACATCCGGGCGTGGCGCACGGGCGGGGAGGTCGGCGCCGTGGCTCCGGCGGAGACGCTGCCGAAGAGCGGCGTCTACCATCCGGCCGCTCCCGCCCCATTCGCGCGGACCGGGGATTATCTGGCCTGGGGCGCCGCCCGCTGGCCCGCCGATGCGCCGCGCGTCGCCTTCGCCATCCACGCGAGCAGCCTGTCGTCCATGCAGACGCAGGTGATCGACGCGCTGGTGGCGGGAACCGAGGCGCGCGGGCTGGTGCCGATGGTCATTTGGTTCGACGCCGCCGACCCGCAGGCTCTGCGCAGCCTGCTGGAGCCCGCCTCATCGGAGCAAGCCGGGGCGGCGGTGCTGGTCAACCTGCACCACATGCAGAACGGCCCCGCCCGCCGTGCCGAGTTCGAAGCGCTCGGCATTCCGGTCCTGCAAACGCTCGGGCACCGCGACGGCGGACCGGAGGCGTGGCGGAGCAATCCCGGAGGCATCGCCGCCCATCTGGTGGCGCCCTTCCTGGCGGCGCCGGAAGGCTGGGGGATGAGCGATCCGCTGGTGATCGAGGCGGTGGAGAACGGCGAGCCGGTGCCCATTCCGGAACAGGTGGCGGCCCTGCTCGACAAGGCGGCGGCGCTGGCCGCGTTGCGCCACACCGCCAACGCCGACAAACGGCTGGCGGTCATGGTGTGGAACTACCCGCCCGGTGAAAAGAACCTGTCGGCCTCCAACCTCAACGTTCCGCGCAGCCTGGAGCGGCTGACCGGCGCGCTCGCCACCGCCGGCTACGACGTGCCGCCGACCGCCGAGGTCCGGCTGATCGAGGCGGGGCAGGCGATGCTTGGCGGCCTCTACCGGCCGGAGACGCTCGACCGGCTGCTGGCCGACGGGTTGGCGGAGGGCTTTCCGGTCTCCCGCTACGCCGCGTGGTTCGCGGGCTTGCCCGAAGCGGTTCGCCACAGCGTCACGGAGCGATGGGGGCAGCCGGAGGATCATTGGGCGGTGCGCACCATCGACGGCGAGGCGCGCTTCGTCATCCCGCGCCTGCCTCTGGGCAAACTGACGCTGCTGCCTCAGCCGCCGCGCGCCGGGAAACCCGGCCACGCCCATCACGACGTCAAGGTGCCGCCGGACCATTACTATCTCGCCACCTATCTCTTCCTGCGGGACGCGGTGGAAGCCCACGCGCTGATCCATTTCGGCACCCACGGCACCCAGGAATGGACTCCGGGCAAGGATCGCGGCCTGTGGGCGCAGGATTTCCCACTGCTGGCGGTGGGGCTCCTGCCGGTCTTCTACCCCTACATCCAGGACAACATCGGCGAAGCAATCCAGGCCAGGCGGCGGGGCCGCGCCGTCACCGTCAGCCACCAGACCCCGGCCTTCGCGCCCGCGGGGCTGTACGACGAACTGCGCGATCTTCACGCGCTGGTCCACGAATACGGTCAGCTCGACGATGGCGCCACCCGCGACCGCACCGTCGAACGCATCCGTGCCGCCGCCATCGCCGCGGGAATCGCCGGTGATCTGGAATGGGACGAGGGGCGCATGGACGCCGATTTCCCCGGCCTCCTCGCCGTGCTCCACGACCATCTGCACGAGCTGGCCCGCCACGCCATGCCGCTCGGGCTGCACGGGTTCGGCGATCCGGCGGCCCCCGAGCATCGCCTCGCCACGGTGATGCAGCAGCTTGGCGAGCCTTTCTACCGCAGTCTCGGCCTCGACCCGCAGGAGGTTTTCGCCGGGGACTTCACCGCCCTCAAGGAAACGGAACCCTACCGCCTGCTGCACCGCCATCTGCGGGACGGCGTTCCGCTGGACGGCATCGCCGACCCGGAGCTGCGCGGCCTGCTGGAGAGGGCCGCTGCGCTCGACCGCCATCTGGCCGATCCGCAGGAGTTGGAGGCGCTGCTGACCGGGCTGTCCGGCGGCTTCGTGCGTGCCGGACCGGGCGGCGATCCGGTGCGCAACCCCGATGTGCCGAGCGGGCGCAACATCGCCGCCTTCGAGCCGGACAAGATCCCGACCCGCGCGGCCTACGAGGCCGGCGCCGACGCCTTGGCCAAGCTGATCGACAGCTACCGGGCCGAGCACGACGGAGCGGCGCCGGAAAAGATTGCCGTTTCGCTGTGGTCGTCGGAGGCGATGCGCCATCTCGGCGTTCTGGAAAGCCAGGTGCTCCACGCGCTGGGCCTGCGCCCGGTGTGGGACGGCGGGGGCCGGGTCACGGCGCTGGAGATCGTTCCCGCTGCCGAACTGGGGCGCCCACGCATCGACGTCGTGCTCCAGGTGACCAGCGTCTACCGCGACCAGTTCGACGGCTTCATGCGCCTGCTGGCCGGGGCCATCGACCGTCTGGCCCGTCTGGACGAGCCGGACAACGCCGTGGCGCGCCACAGCGCAGAGACAGCGCGGAGCCTGATCGGGCTGGGCGTGGCGCCCGAACGGGCGCAGAACCTGGCCGGGCTACGGCTGTTCGGCAACGAGCCGGGCGATTACGGCAGCGGCCTGCCGGATGCGGTGCTCGATTCCACCCATTGGAATCACGACACCGCGCTGGCCGACGCCTTCCTCGACCGGCTGCAATACGCCTACGGTGCGCGGGAGTGGGGCTTGCGGCTGCCCCCGGACGCCGGGAACCTCCTCGCCGAGAATCTGCGCGGCGTCCAGGCGGCGGTGCTCGCCCGCTCCTCGCGGCTGCACGGGGTGCTGTCCACCGACCATCCCTTCGAGTATCTCGGCGGGCTGGCGCTGGCGGTGCGGCGCCTCGACGGCGAAAGCCCGTCGCTCTACATCGCCGACCTGCGGGAGTCGCAGGCGCGCGTCACCGGAGCTGCCCGCTTTCTGGCCGACGAACTGCGCGTGCGGTACCTCAACCCGCACTGGATCGGCGCCATGCAGGCCGAGGGCTACGCCGGCACCACCGAGATCGTGAAGACGGTCAACAACCTGTGGGGCTGGCAGGTGACCGCGCCGGAGACGGTGCGGGCCGACCAGTGGCAGGCGGTCCACGACACCTACATCCGCGACCGCCGCAATCTCGGCCTCGACGGCTGGTTCGAGAAGCACAACCCCACGGCACAGGCGCAGGTGATCGAACGGATGGCCGAGGCGATCCGCAAGGGCTATTGGGACGCCGACGAGCAGACCCGCCGCGACCTGGCCGAACGCTGGCAGGCCCTGGTGCGCGACCACGGGGTGAGCACCGGGGCATCGGCAACGACGGCGTTCATGGAGGCCATGGCCGCCGGCTATGCCCCGGCACCTGAGCCGTCCGTTCCCACCCCTCCCGCCGAAGCCGCGGCGTCCGAAGCGGTTTCCGAAACCGTCCAGGGGCAGGTGATGACGCCGGTCCGGGCGGACGGCGGAAACGATCCGGCGGCGTGGCGCGTGTGGGCCGGGATGGCCTTTCTCTTCCTTTTCGTGCTGGGCGGAGCCGCCCGTCAGGCCGGCGTCAACCGCCGCCTCCCTTCTTCGAGGACTTTGACATGACCATCCTGGAAAGCGGGCTCTACGACATCGCCCGCCTGTTCCTGCTGCCCGTCCTGCTGCTGATCCTGGCGTCGCTGGCCTACAGCTTGTGGGCGCTGGGGGCCTTCGCGGTGGAGGCGTGGCAACGCCGCCGCGGCGTGCACCGCTCGCCGCTGATCGCGCACCGCCACCGCACGGGATGCGGCAGCGACGATCTGGAGCTGTGGATCATGAAGCGGCTGGAGTGGCTGCGGGTGGTGGCCCGCAGCGCGCCGATGCTGGGGCTGGTGGCGACGATGATCCCCATGGGGCCGGCCCTGCTGGCCCTGATCCGCAACGACGCCCAGGGCATCGGCGAGAACCTGACGGTGGCCTTCTCCGCGGTGATCCTGGCGCTGGTCGCGGCCAGCATCGCCTTCTTCATCCTGACCTTCCGCCGCCGCTGGCTGCTGGAGGATCTGCGGGCGGTCGAGCGGTCCCTGGCCGAAGCCGGAGGAGCCGGCTGATGCGCTTTCTCGACCATGACGACGCCGACGATCCGATCCTGTCGGTGGTCAACCTGATCGACCTGTTCCTGGTGGTCATCGGCATCCTGATGATCGTCATCGTGCGCAACCCGCTCAACCCGTTCTCATCCACCAAGGCCGTCATGGTGGAGAATCCCGGCGAAGTCGACATGCGCATCACGGTGAAGGATGGACAGGAACTGACCCGTTATGAATCGACCGGGGCCATCGGGGAGGGCAAGGGAATCCGGGCGGGAACGACCTACCGTCTGCCGGACGGCCGCTTGATCTACGTGCCCGAAACGGCCGCTCCGGGCACGCCGTGACCGGACCCCGTCATCGGGCCGGTGCACGCAGGCTTCCGTCATCGGCGAACCGGCTTTCTCCCAAAGTCTTTCGTTCACGAAGCTTGACCGACGTGCTGCGGTCGCCCATGAATGGTCCCGGTTCTGGTTCTTCCGGCGATCTTCGCCGGAAGCTAAGAGGGAACCCGGTGAGCCGCGTCCCGCGGCGAGGCCGGGGCTGCCCCCGCAACTGTGAGCGGTGAGCCGTTCCGTCGTTATCCGCCACTGGCGCCTCCGGCGCTGGGAAGGCCGGACGGAGCGGCGGCGACCCGCAAGCCAGGAGACCTGCCAGCACCACAACGAAACGTCCTCGGGCGGGGTGTCCCGGTGGAGCGCTTGCCGTGCGCGTGGCCGAAGTCCGTTCCGGATGCGGCGTGTGTTCCGCAAGACGTCCGCCTGCTCTCCCTGCCCGCAATCGCAGGAAGCAAGGATGGCGCAGCCGCCTGTTCAGACGACGCCTCTTCCGACCGCGCCCGCCTTGTCGGGATCACGGCTCGTCCGCGCGCAGTCCAGTCCGGCCATCGAGGTCGAGGGGCTGCACTGCCGTCTGGGCAATCGCACCGTGCTGTCGGACATCGGCTTTGCCGTTCCGGATGGTGCCTTCCTCGGCATCCTAGGGCCGAACGGGTCCGGCAAGACCACGCTGCTGCGCTGCCTCGCCGGGTTGCAGGCCCCTTCGGCGGGACGCATCCGCGTCGAGGGCGACGATCCGCAAACCTTGCGTCCGGCAAAGCTTGCCCGCCGGCTGGCGCTTCAGGCGCAGGATGCCGCCGCTGCGCTGGGCTTCACCGTGCGCGACGTGGTCGCCATGGGGCGGCTGGTCCATCGCCGCTCCGCGTTCGCCGGGGCCGGTGCCGACGACCGGGACATCGTCGAGGATGCGTTGTCCCGGCTGGATCTGCACGCCTTGGCAGAGCGGCCGGTCGAGCACCTGTCGGGTGGGGAGCGCCAGCGGGTCATGATCGCCCGCGCCCTGGCGCAGCGTCCGCGCATCCTTCTGCTCGACGAACCGACCAATCATCTGGACGTCCACCACCGCTTCGCCGTGCTCGACCTCGTGCGCGCGCTCGGCATCACGGTGGTGGCGACTCTGCACGACATTGAACTGGCGGCGCGCTGGTGCGACCGGGTCCTGCTGATGAAGGACGGGTGCATCCACGCCGACGCCGTGCCGGAGAAGGCCCTGACTCCAGAGCGATTGACCGCCGTCTACCGCGTCGCCGCCAAGGTGGACCGCCGCCCCGGCGACGGCCGTCTGCGCATCGACCTGTCCCCCTTAGCGACCGCGGATCGGTCCGCCCATGATCCCGTTTTGCCTCCGCGGCCTCGCCCCGATTCTCGCCCTGGCGACCGGGATCGGCGGCGCCCATGCCCAGGACCATCCGGTCGAGGTCGCCAACTGCTTCGAGACGGCCCGCTTCGCCGCACCTCCCAAGCGCCCGATGGTGCACGACACCAACATGACTCAGACCATGCTGGACCTCGGGCTGGCGGACCGGCTGGTCGCCGTCTCCGGAATCGAGGGGGCCGAGCACCGGCTGATCGCGCCGCCCGGCGTGGTGGAAGCTCTGCCCCGGCTGCCCGACCGGTCCCCGAGCCTGGAGGCGGTGCTGTCCGCCGATCCCGACTTCCTGTTCGCGGGCTGGAGCTACGGCTTCAGCGAGGCGCGCGGTCTTACCCCGGCCCGGCTGGCGGAGATGGGGGTCGCCACCTACACGCTGCGGGAAAGCTGCATCCGCATCGGTCCCCGCGAGCCGATCGGCATGGACACGCTCTACGCCGACCTGCTGGCGCTCGGAAACATCTTCGGCATCGCGGAGCGCGCCGAGGCCATGGTGGCCGATTTCCGCCGCCGCGTCGCCGCGGTGACCGACCGCACCGGCACGATCGCGGACCGGCCCCGCGTGATGTATTGCGACCACTGCCACACCGACGGCGCGCCGGTGTCGGTGGGGCGCGAGGGGATGACCAGCCTGCTGATGGAGCTGGCCGGCGGACGCAACATCTTCGACGACATTCCCAACAGCTACGTCCGGGTCAGTTGGGAGGAGATGGTGCGGCGCGACCCGCAATGGATCATCGTCAGCGACCACCGCGTCCCCGCCGAGGCCGCCATCCGCCACCTGACCGCCGCCCCGCAACTGGCCGACGTCGAGGCGGTGCGCAAGCGCCAATTCATCGTGCTGACCTACGCCGAGCAGACGCCCTCCACCCGCAACGTCGAAGCGCTGGAACGGATGGCGCGGACGCTCCACCCGGAGCGCTTCGCTCCATGAGCCGGTCACGCCTGCTGCACCTGTCCCTGGCGCTGGCCGCCGCTGTGGTCCTGTCCACGGTCGCCGCCGTCGGCTTCGGCGCCGCCGCCATTCCCATCCCCAAGGTCTGGGCGGTGATCGCGCACGAGCTGTGGCCGTCGCTGGCCCCGCCTGCCGACGCCAGCCGGGCCGAGCGCAACATCGTCTGGGAATTGCGTCTGCCGCGCGTGCTGCTGGGCGCCTTGGCGGGGGCCGGATTGGCGGCGGTGGGCGCCGTGCTCCAGGTCGTGACGCGCAACCCGCTGGCCGACCCCTACCTGTTCGGCGTATCGGCGGGCGCCTCGGTGGGGGCGGTGCTGGTGATCCTGTATGCCGGGACGGTCGCGGGGACCATCGGCCTGCCGGCTGCCGCCTTCCTGGGCGCGCTCGCCGCCATGCTGGCCGTCTTCGCGGCGGCGCGCGAGCGTGACGGGGTGGTGACCAGCGAGCGGCTGGTCCTGACCGGAGTCGCGGTCGCCTTCATCCTGAGCGCCGTCACCAACGCCCTGATCGTCACGGGGACGGATCGCGGCGCCGATTCCGCGCTGTTCTGGATGATGGGCGGCTTCGGCACCGCGCGCTGGAGCGTCCTGCCCATTCCCGCCGGGCTGACCGTCGCCGGGCTGGTGTGGCTGTGGCTGCGCGCCGAGACCATCAACACCCTGGCGCTGGGCGACGACGCGGCCCGCTCGCTCGGCACCGACCCGGACCGCCTGCGGCTGGAGCTGTTCGTGGTCACCGCGCTGATGACCGGCGCGCTGGTGTCGGCCTGCGGCGGCATCGGCTTCGTCGGGCTGGTCCTGCCCCACATCGCCCGGATGCTGGTGGGCGGCCATCTGCGGGCGCTGCTGCCGGTGGCGGCGCTGGGTGGCGCGCTGCTTCTCCTGTGGGTGGACGTCGCCGCCCGCAGCCTGTTCGCCCCGCGCGAGATTCCCGTCGGCGTCGTCACGGCGCTCGTCGGCGGCGCCTTCTTCCTGTGGCTCATGCGCCGCCGTCCGGCGGCGTGACGGAGGACTGTGCCGTGACCTCGCCCCAACCCGCGCCCGCGCGTGCCATCGTGCTCTACGGACGCGCGTCCTTCGACCATGGGCAGAATTTGAAGGCGCTCGCGGCGTCCCTTGCCGACCTCCACACTGCGCGCGACGCGACGGTGACGGTGAGGACCGCCTACGCCGACCTGTCCGGCCCCGCCCTGCCGGCGGTGCTTGCGGACCTGGAACGGGCGGGCGCGACCGAAGCGCTGGTGATCCCCAGCATGGTGCCCGCCGACCCCAGCCTGTCGGCGTGGTTGCCGGGCGCGCTCAGCCACTGGGCCGGCACGCAGGGCTCCCGAATGACGGTCCGTCTGGCGCCGCCGGTGGAAAGCGCGCTGGACCTGCCCGCCGCCCTCGACCGCATCGCCGCTGGTCCGGCGGAAGCGCTGGCCGACGTCCGCGAGACGGACCCCAGCCTGGGCAAGCCCGGCTGGTCGACCATCCCCGAGCATGGCCGGCAGCTCTTCGTCTGCGTCGGCGCACGCTGCCTGCACCGCGGAGCCGACGCGCTGTATCAGCGTCTGCGCGAGACGATGAAAGGTCACCGCGCCCTGAACGCCGGCCCGCACCGGGTGATGTGTGCGCGGACGAGTTGCCTCTACCCCTGCAACCGCGGCCCGTTGCTGGTCGTCCAGCCCGATGCGGTCTGGTACGGCGACCTGACGCCGGAGCGGATCGACCGCATCGTCCATGGCCATCTGCTGACCGGTCACCCGTCCACGGAGGATGTCCTGCATCGCAACCCGCCGCCGGAGGAGCCGGCCATGGGCTGACGCCGCCTGACCGTCCGCCCGCCTCCCGGTCGCTGACACCGCGCCGGTCCGGCCCGATCACCTGAATCCCCTTTCATCCGGCCACCGCGGAACGCGCCCGTTCCGCGGAACGCCGCCGCTCGTCCTGAAGCAACCCTGTCGGAGAGTATCCATGTCCGCGTTTCCCGCCCGCCTCGAACGCCTCCGCTCAAGGTCCCTGGCGCCATTGCTCCTGCTGTCGGCCTCCTTCGGTCCGGGCGCGGCCCTCGCGGAGGACGCCGAAGCGCCGGTGACGCTGCCTCCCGTCACCGTCACCGGTGAGCGTCCGGCCTCCGCCGGGCTTGCGCTCGACGTTCCAAACAGCGGGGGCAGCCGCTTAGGCCTTACCCCCCTGGAAACGCCGGCCAGCGTCGAGGTGATCTCCGGCCAGACCATCCGCGACCGTGGGCAGACCAGCGTGACCGAGGCCGTCACGCAGAACGCCACCGGCTTCACCTCGCTGGCGGCACCCGGCAACGGCGGCTCGTCGCTGGCGACGCGCGGCTTCTCCGGCCACGGCTCTGTGATGCAGCTCCACGACGGCACGCGGCTCTATGTCGGATCGGGCACCGTCACCTTCCCCTTCGACACCTGGTCGACGGAGCGCATCGAGGTGCTGCGCGGCCCGGCCTCCGTCCTCTACGGCGAGGGGGCGATCGGCGGCGTCGTCAACGTGGTGCCCAAGCGTCCGACCACCGATGTCCGCAACGAAGCCATGGTCGCCATCGGCACCGATGCCCAGCGCCGGGCCGCCTTCGGCAGCGGCGGGCCGCTGAGCGAGACGCTGTCCTACCGCCTCGACGTGAGCGGCAACCGGTCCAACGGCTGGGTCGACCGGGGTGACACGAAGAACCTCGCACTGTCCGGGGCGGTGACGTTCCGAGCCACGCCGGACGTCTCCGTCACCCTCTCCAACGATTACGGCGACCAGCAGCCGCAGGAGTATTTCGGGACGCCGCTCATCAATGGCGACCTCGACCGGGCGCTGCGGCACCGCAATTTCAACGTGGGCGACAGCGCGATCCGCTACCGTGACAACTGGACCCAGCTCAAGGCCGAATGGACGGTGTCCGACGCGCTCACCCTGCGCAACACCGCCTATCACCTGACCAGCCACCGGCATTGGAAGAACGTGGAGAGCTACGCCTGGAACGCCACAACACGGCGGGTCAACCGCAGCAGCTACATCGAGATCTATCATGACCAGCGGCAGGTCGGCGACCGCTTCGACGCGACGTGGCGCAGCCGCCTGTTCGGCATGAAGAACGAGCTGGTCGGCGGCTTCGACGTCAACCGCATCAACTTCCAGAACAGCAGCAACTCGCCCTATGGCGGGACCAGCAGCGTCGATCCCTTCGACCCGTCGCCCGGCCTGTTCGTCAACCTCGCCGGCACGAGGCCGCGGCTGCGGTCGAAGACCGACCAGTACGCGCTGTTCCTTGAGGATCGCCTGTCGGTGACCGACCAGCTGGCATTGGTCGGCGGGTTGCGTTACGACGCGCCGTCGATCCACCGCGAGGACCCCGTCGCCGGCACCAGCTTCGACAAGGATTTTCACGCCACCATTTGGCGGGCCGGCACGGTCTACGAGGTGGTTCCCGGCCTCGCCCTTTACGGACAGTACGCCACGGCGGTCGATCCGGTCGGCAACCTGATCTCGCTGTCACCGGCCCAGAAGGACTTCGATCTGTCCACCGGCCGTCAGATCGAGGTCGGCGTCAAGCAGTCCTTCCTGGAGGGACGCGGCGAATGGACACTCGCCGCCTACCACATCGTCAAGGATAAGCTGCTCACCACCGACCCCAATCAGCCGGGGGTCACCATCCAGGTCGGCCAGCAGTCGTCGCGGGGATTGGAGGCGTCGCTGTCGCTCGGCCTGTGGGAGGGGGTGCGGGTGGACGTGAACGGCGCGCTGCTGCGGGCGAAGTACGACGACTTCTCCCAGACGGTGTCGGGCCGTGCGGTGTCCTACGCCGGCAACGTGCCGACCGGCGTGCCGGAGCGCACTGCCAACGCCTGGGCGAGTTGGGCCTTCATGCCGGGCTGGGAAGCGCGGGCGGGCGTGCAATATGTCGGCAAGACCTACGCCGATGCCGCCAACACCACCGTCCGGCCCGCCTACACGGTGGTCAACGCCGGTCTGGACTACCGCCCGACCGCCAACACCAAGCTCAGCCTGCGCGCCTTCAACCTGTTCGACGAGGTCTACGCGGTGAGCGGCGGAACGACGAGCTGGGTGCTGGGCCGTCCGCGCTCCGCCGAATTGGCCTTCTCCATGACGTTCTGACGGTTTGACCGATCAATGGCGCTTTCTGCCACCTGCACGGTCCGGGGCGGCGAACCGTGCAGGGGGCGTCCTTTTCAACAACGCTTGGCGGTCATGTGGTCGCCCTGGGAGCCATGCTTGCCTATCGGTCATGACAATGTCCTTGAGGTGATGCAGTGGAAGGGCCCTCCGCCGTCACTTCAGATTGGACTACCGACTGTATCCTCGAATCCATCAACACCATCCTGTCCGCCCAGATCGCAGCCCGCCATGTTCCTCGCACCAAGGCCGCCATGGCGGTGTGCTTCAAATCGAAGGGACACCGACGATCCCGGCGCGGTTCACTCCGGCTCGTCGTCGTGCGGATGATGGTGATGGCCGGATGGGCCGGGCCGTCCGCTGGCGGTGGACTCCCCATCCTCATCCCGCACCGGAATGACGACCGCCCGACCGTGGCGCACGCCGCGTTCGGCGATCACCCGCTCCGCCATGCCGCGCACCGCCGCGCCGTCGCCCTTGAGAACCGAAACCTCCATGCAACTGCCATGGTCCAGATGGACATGCAGCGTGGTCAGCGACAGTTCGTGATGCTCATGGAAGGTGGTGACCAGCCGCTTCGACAAATCCCGTGCCGCGTGGTCGTAGACATAGACCAGCGCCGCCACACAGGGGCCAGTCTCACCCTCCGCCGATGCGGCCTCGGCCAGCCCACTGCGGGCAAGATCGCGGATCGCTTCCGACCGTCCCTGGTAGCCGCGCCGCTCCACCAGCCGGTCGATCTCGGCCAGCAGATCGTCGTCCAGCGTGATCGTCACCCGTTGCATGCCGCCTCCCACCATGCCGCCTGCGACGCAAAGTCCGCTCTTCGAAAGTATGACGAATCCCAATAGACATCATACAGAACCGGTCCTATCGTCGCCCGATCGACCATAGGGCCAGTCACGCCGGCCGTCCACCGGACAACCGGCGGGCGGGCACGCCCGCAGCGGCCATGCTGCGGGTCCCGGGTGGAGTCGGACGGAACGGGGAATGCGATGGCGAGGCTGCGGACGGGGCTTGTCAGGACGGCGGCGGCTATTTTCCTGACGGCGGTGGCGATGGCCGGAGGGCACGCGTCGGCCAGCCCCAAGGGCACGCTGACCTATTCCTGGACCGGAAACGTCGGGCCGCTCGACCCCCACCGCTACTCCCCCAACCAGATGTTCGCCCAGGCCATGGTCTATGAGCCGCTGGTGCGCTACCGCGAGGGCGGCGCCATCGAGCCCTGGCTCGCCACCGCCTGGACGGTGTCGCCGGACGGCCGGACCTATGATTTCACCCTGCGCGAGGGTGTCGTTTTCTCCGACGGTTCGCCCTTCGACGCGGCAGCGGTCAAGGCGAACTTCGACGCCGTCCTCGCCGACCGCGCCAGGCACGACTGGCTGGAGCTGATCGCGCAGATCCGCGAGGTCTCGGTGCTCGACGGGAGAGCATGCAGAAGTGTGGTACGGTCAGGCGGCGTTCATGGTGATCGGGGCTGAGGAGGCGTTGGCGGCCATGGCCGGGTACCACGCCGTGAAGGTCTCGCGCAGGGTGCCGTCGAGGGTCCGGGTGCGGATCTGCACCAGCCGATGGGCGCCGACCTTCGTCCATTGCATCTGCTGCTTTTTGGCGAAGCGCTTGTCGACCACGACGTTGACGGTGGATTCCACGAAGGCGGTGGAGATCGCCTCGTCATTGCGCCGACGCTCGCCGTAGTGCGGGATGATGGAGCGGTTGTTCCGGATGTAAGTGGCGAACTCGGTCGTTGCCTTGGCGAAACGGGCCAGGTTGGGGTAGCCGCTCTCCAACTCGGCGAGATCCTCGGCCAGATCCTCGATCCGGATCAACGCCTCGCGGGCGTCGCCGTGCCACAGCCGCCACTTGATGCGCTCCAGGCGGGTCTGGATCGCCTCCGCCTCCTCGGCGTTGTGATGCGCCAAGCCTTTGGCGTACTGCCCGAGCACCGTCAGTGGCATCGTAACGTGAAACCAGTCAAGGTAATGCTCGGTGCACGGGGCATAGCCGTCCACCAGGGTATGGAGATTGTCACCGCCGTCGGTCAGGAAGACCAGATCCTGGTTCATCTGCAGGCCCTGGCTGCGCAACACCTCGAAAATCCGCCGCCGGGGCCGGTCGTCGACCGTGTGGACGCCGCCGAAATAGCGCTCGCCCCGATCGGCGGGCACCGACTTGCCGACGATCACCTCAAAGCTGTTCTTCTTGTCGTCCCAGTTGCGGACATGGCCGCCATCGAGGCCGACGATGATCGGCCCCTCCGGGATCGGCAACTCCTTCCAGTCGGCCGGGCACCCGTCGATGAAACCGACCTGTTCGGCCCCGAGATCGGCGTCGCAGCGCTCGGCGACCTTGTGCAGGTGATTGCGGATGGTCGAGGCATTGGCCGTCGTGCCGATCGGCAGCACGTCCTTCAGCAGGTCGGCGGTCAGCCCATAGGATACCAGAGACGCCCACTTGCTCTCCAGGTAGAGCAATTCCGGGGCGGTGTGCTCGGTGATCAGCCCGGTCAGCGGGCTGAAGGTCTTGTTGGCGGCGCCATGGCAGCGGCACTGGACAAAGCGCGGGCTGGACACCCGGAGGACACCGAAGGCGGTGCGGTAAACAAGGGTGCCGTTTCCCTTGCTGCGCCGCCGTCGTCCGCAAACCGGACAGGCCCGATGGCGGACCACGTAGTCGGCGGCCTGTGCCGTGACCAGGCGGGTCTGGACGCCGGTCAGCAGGGTCTTGGCCTCGGCGAGCGACAGGCCGACCGCGGCCAGTTCCTCGGCCGTTCGGTCGAGATGGAGGACGGCCTCGTCGGTGAGGACGGTGCCGTCGTCACCGACGAGGCGAAGGTGGAGTTCGACGCGCATGACCGTCTTCCCTGGGGGTTTTCCAGAATGTCCAGAGAGGAAAACCAGCGGAGCCGAACGCCTCTCGGAAAGCTTCAGACTCGCGCGGCGTCGGCCTATTCTGCAAGCCGGTTTGTTCTTCCTTTTTATCGGAGCAAACTCATGGCGGGGTACATCGTTTCTCGGCCATGACGACATCGCCACCACCCGGATCTACGCCGACACCAGTGCGGCGACGCTGCGGTACAAGTTCGACCAGATCACCGCTCCCGGCGGCCGGGCGCTGGTGCAGGCCATCGCTGCCAGCCAGGGAGCGCCGGCCGCGGCCTTCGGCCGATTTGCGGAATGCTCCTCCTCAGAAGTGCTGGTGCATGAGAACATGATGCTCGTCCTGCCGGAATCGCTGGTTCACCGCGCGCCGGGAGAAATCGTCGGCGAGAAACGGTTGGCGGGCTTTGGCGCGATCCAGCGCTTCTTCCAATTCCCAGCGCGTGTCCGGGTCATCCCGAAGACCGGTCTGCGTGTCGAGCACCACCGCCTCGACCAGACGCGCGATCGTGGCGATGTCATCCAGAGCGTCGAAGCCGATGGCTTCCCGGCGCCGGTCCGCATAGCCTTCTGGTCCACCGCAGTCCTCCGGTGGACAGGCGTGGCCACCGGCGATGCAGACCGGGTAGAAGCGCCCCGGCTCGGGCTCCCGACGATCCTCGACCCGAACCTCATGCCGCCAGAGCGCGGTCATGTCGTAATCGTAGGTGAATTTGGCCCCCTTGCGGAACCGGAAGGCATCCAAGGGGACCCGTGGCGACGAGACGCCCAGTTCGAACGAGCCGTAATGGACGGCATGGATCCGGAACCGGTAGAGGTGAATCCCCTCCCAGCCCATGGCCACTTGAAGGACGCCGTGCAGTTCTTCAAGGGTGAACGCGGCCGGCACCAGAAGCCGTCGCCAGACCATCGGGCTGACGTCCAGGAGGCGGACCTTGACCTGAAGGATCGAACCGCTCGACGGCTCGGACGATGGGTTTTTGGCAGGAGGCCGACGGGGCATCAGGAGGTCCGTTTTCCAGAAGCTCCGACCCTACACCCCCCGAATCCGCCGATCTACCCGACCGCCCCACACTTCTGCATGCTCTCCTTGATCTTGAACAGCCCAGGACCGGCGCCGACGATGGTGTGATCGCGGCTCATCAAGTGGCGGCGCGCCTGATCGACGATTCCATCAGACACCGGTGCCTTGACGGACGCGGCGCGACGCATCCGCCCGCCACTCCATGCGGTCCAGCAAGCGTCGATGCGCAAGCGGCGCCTCCCGCCTGTTCGGCGCTCGACCTTAATGGTGCCGTCGTCTTCGAGGCTTTGCAGGAAACGCACGACCGGGGTTTCGCCGCAACCGACGACGTCCGCAAGCGTCGCCACACCGGGACAAGGTCGCTCGTCCCGGGCGACGGACCGTAGATAGTCCAGCAGCAGCGCCTTGTCGGCGGCGGACAGCACCCTGATCCTCGGTGTCGAGTGCCGTGCCGGTTGATCGTCCATGGTACGCCTCGCTTCTCATTCGTGGCTTGTCTTCGGTGGCGCGCCCCTGCGGCAGGGAAATCAGGCATCCGGCCGCGGCGTGGGCTCGCCATGACGTGCGGCAAGCCGGGCCAGGGCGCCAAGACAGATGGTCACCGCCGCGGCATGCGCCGCCTGCGCGACGGCATGCTCCGCGTCCGTGAACCCCTCTTCCGGTGCTGATCCGAAGTGGACGCGCGCCGCCTCGATGTCTGGACGCGGAGCTGCGCGCAATGCGGCGAACAGCGAGCGGACGGACTGGAGCATCTGCGCGCGGGTCATCCAGACGCCGGCCGAAGGCGTCGCGCGCAACGTCGCGGAGAAGGCCTGGGCTGATTCCATGATCGCTTGAAGAAGCGCACCGTCGCCGACGTCCGGCGCCCGCCCCACGCCGAGTTCATCAACCGCCGCCTGGATCTCGGCAGGCATGGCCCGGCCCATTTGAAGAAGGAAGCTGAGGATTTCGGCCACCACGGGATTGGCGTCCGGTGGATGACTCGCACCAGGGCCCGGAGCGTGCTCGTAAGGGACCTGGAAGGCGTTCGGGGATGCGTGAGATGGTCCCCGTTTCCCGGACAGATTTGCGGCTTTGCTAAGCTTGGTTCAGGTCCGTGTCATGCCGCCAATCTGATGGGGTCCGGTGTGCCCTGGTAGGCCTCCTCCGGGGTTCTGCCGCCGAGCGCGGAGTGCGGACGGTCCATGTTGTAGTAATGGATCCACCGGCCGATCCCGGCCCTCGCCTCGCTGCCGGTCTCGAAGGCGTGGAGGTAGACGCACTCGTATTTCATCGATCGCCACAGCCGCTCGATGAAGACGTTGTCCATCCACCGGCCGCGCCCGTCCATCGATACCCGGATGCCGGCCGCGGTCAAGAGGCCAGTGAAACGCGGACTGGTGAACTGGCTGCCCTGATCGGTGTTGAAGATGTCCGGTCGGCCGTGCCGCGCCATCGCCTCCTCCACCGCCTCGATGCAGAACTCGACGTCCATGGTGTTCGACAGCCGCCAGCTCAGGACCTTGCGCGTCGCCCAATCCATCACCGCCACCAGGTACAGGAAGCCCCGGCGCATCGGAAGGTAGGTGATGTCAGCGCACCAGACCTGGTTGGGTCGGTCGATGGTCAGGTCGCGCAGCAAGTACGGCCAAATCTTGTGCTCGGGGTGCCGCACCGTCGTCTTCGGACGCTGGTAGACCGCTCGCAGCCCCATCCGCGCCATCAGGCGGCGAACCCGCTTGCGGTTGACCTCATGGCCGTGCCGGCGCAGATGCCGGGTCATCTGCCGGCTGCCGTACCAGGGCGTTTCCAGGAACTGCTCGTCGATCCGCCGCATCACCTCCAGGTTTGCGGCCGGTTCGCCCTTGGCCGGCCCGTAGTAGCTGGACCGGCTGATGGAAACCAACGTGCACTGCCGGGTGATCGACAGGCTCAGATGCTCCGGTTTGATCAGCTCCCGCCTCCGGCCGACGCTCATCGTCCGGAGGCCTTGCGCAAAAAATCCCGCTCCACCACCAACTGCCCGATCATCGCGTGGAGCTTTTCCACCTCCCCCTGATGGCTGGTTTCGGCGGCTTCCGCCTTGCCGGAGAACACACCAGCCATCCCCTCCACCGCCTGCTTCTTCCACGCGTTGATCAGCGTCTGATGCACTCCGTGCTTGGACACCAACTGCGACACCGTCAACTCGCCTCGGATCGCCTCCAGTGCCACCTTCGCCTTGAACTCCGCCGAATACCGCTTCCGCTTCCCCGTCATCGGGTCCGTCCTTCTTCCTGGGCGAACCAAGCTTAGCGAACTGTCCGGGAAACGGGGACCATCTCAGTGGTCAGGGTTGAGGTTGACCAGCCGCGCCGTCTCACCGTCGAAATGAACATGTTTGAGATAGAACTGCTCCGTGTCATCCTCGCCCTCACACGCGGCGATGACGATCCTCCCCTCCAGGTCGAGCATCGCCATCCCGTCGGCCCAGGCGCCGGCAATGACCGAATGTCCGTCCAAGGCCTGTGGTTCGGCGCTGATGCCAACCTCGAACACGCAAGCATCGACCGGCAGACCGATGGCATCGTCGCTGTCCAATTCCGCGATATCGTCGGCTACACCGGGCGCCCCAAGGACAATCCGGGAACGCCAGATCACCCTCGTCAGGGCTTTCAATTCCGCACTTCCACGGGGAATGCGGATCGGCGCGACCGGCCGGTCCACCGTCTGCGACATGGCCGCGAGACTGACGACCGGAGCCTGAGGGTACCCTCGCTGCCATCAGGATCATGCTGCACCGCCTCGTCCACCCAAACCGCAGGCGCCTGCCTTCACCGGACTTCTGAAACGGTCTCTCACCGATCGCCTGCCCTCGCCAACTGGACAAAGTCCAGCTCAAAAACGGGTTGCCCATTGCGGCTTCGTCTGAGAAAATGCCCTGAAATTTCAGGCGATGGGATAGAGAAGATGTTGAAATCTTTCAATGCTCATCCGGTTTTCGCGGGCGCGATACTGTTGCTGGCGTCGGGGCCATTATGCGCCGGCGATCTTGTAACGATTATGGCTGGCGAAGTTCGTGACGGGCCGAGCGCAGCAGCGCGCAAAATTGAAACTTTGCCGGTCGGTACGCGCCTTATCGAAGTCTCTCGCTCAAACAATCAGGCGTGGGTCCAGGTCGCTCGCAATGGCAAGACCATCGGCTTCGTTGCCGTCGGACAAGTGCGAGCCGAGAATTCGGCCCGACAGTCCTCTGCTGCGGGCCTTGATGGCCTGTTGATCGGGGCGCAGGCTGAAGCCAATCAAGCCAAGGAGGCGCGGCTCCAGCAGGCCGAGCGAGATCGCTTGGCGGCCGAAGAGCGGCGGCGTCAGGAGGTGGAGGCGGAAGCTGCGAAAGAGGCGGCCTTCCGCGCGCGTCGTGCGCGATACAATGCGGAATTGGCTGAGATGCTGGCCGACAATGATGACGGCACCAACGATGGCAACCGCATCATGATGAATTCGCTCAATCGAATTCAGAGCAACACCCAGCGCTCCCTTCAACAGATCGAACAAAGCAACCGTTTGGCGCAACAGGCTGAGCGGCGGCAACAGCAATTGGAACAGGAGCGACGCCGGGACGACCAGGACAGAGCACGCCGTCAAGCCGACGCGAACATCGCAGCCCAACGTGCGCACTGCACAAGTTCCGGCGGTGCCTGGACATCGGAACGCTGCACCTTGACGCCTTCGGGTAGCCTGCGTTCTGGAATCGGGCGAGGCATCGGCACTGCGTCGCCGGTGCCTGATACGGCATCGACGGCAATCGCTGGCTATGTTCCTCCGCCGGCGCGCTATCAGTTGCCGAGCGCCCCGGCCCCCGTCGTTGCAAAACCGCCTGCAACGGCTCGCGAGCCTGAAAAAATCCAGATGATCGAGGCATTGGCCTATTGTTACGACCTCTCCAAATCTTCTGGAGGGGGCAAGACGGGCTGGATTTGCGACGGCCCAACCCAGAGGTTGTCTGTTTCCGAGCCCAGTCTTGCAAGGGCCTTGGAACTGTCGGGATGCCAGAGGCCCGACCCTTATAGCCGGGCAAACGGATACAAGGACGGCAACATCCATTTCTGCGAAATCGGGCTGCAGAGCTATCACGTCGACATCTCGAAGAAGTACCCGCTGACAAGCGGCATCCTGACAAGTCGGGAACGCTACACCTGCCTGAAAAACAACACGACCGGATGCGGACGGGGCAACGCCTTGGGTATCGTCCAGGGGGCCGGGTGGTGAGCGTGATGCATCTTGCCGTTCCTGGCTTTTTGGCCGCCGCATTGCTGGTCAATGCGCCGTCCTTCGCCCAGGCTCTCTCGTTCGACCAGCTTGCCGATCGGTTGCGCTCCGCCATCATCGCGGACAACCAACGCCAAGTGCTGAGCGTGATCGAACAGATCAAGGCAACGGGCCAGCCGGCGGGCAATGAGATTCTGTTCTTCGAGGGGCAGGCGCGTTATCGCACCGGCGACACGAGCAACGCCTTTCCGGTGCTGGTGCGATATGTGAACGCGGTCGGGCAGAACGGCGTGAATTATCCCGCCGCCATCCAGATGCTGGATGCGATGGAAGCGAAGAACGCTCCCTATCGCAACCAGATGGTTCAGATCATCGAAGGCCTGATCGCCGCCGAGAACGCCACGGGCGCGCGCCAGCGTTTGAGCGAGGCGCAGCAGCGTCTGCCGGGCGATCAAACGCTGGCGACGTTCGAGCCGCGCATCGCCAAACTGGAAGCCGATGCGCAGCGCCTTCGCCCGCGGCGGGAGCGTGATCTGGCGGTGCAGCAGGCGGCGCTGGAAACCTGCAAGGCGGACTTCCAGAGGACCAGCTCCATCGGCACCATCGTCGATGTGAAACTGGACTGGGCCTTTGCGGTCGTCCAGTTCTCCGGGGCCGTCGAACCTGGTCCAATGGAGGTTGTGACCGCGGATGGCCCGGTGATCACAGCGAAACCGGGTAAGGTGACCGGCCCCAATCAGCTATCGATTTCGGTCGGTAAGGAGATTGCACAGGTCCAGGTCGGTCAGACGGTGCGCCGCACCTATGTCGCGGGGGAAACTCCCGCCTGCGCCGATGCGGAACGGATGGTCAAGCAATTGCGGCAGCAACTTGGTCTCTGAGAGCCCGCTGTTGTGGCCCGGATGGAGCGCCTCATCACTGCCTTCAGGGCGCAGGAAACGTAAAAATCGGATAGTAACCGAGGCGGTGTGGACTTTGGAAGAAGTGGACGGTCTGGCAATGATTACAACCCATAAGCGGGCTAGCGGTTTAACCATCATCTGTGCCGTTCTTGGTTTGTCTGGGTGCGTTACCTCGCAGTCATCAATATCTGGAGAAATAACCAACATTCCCCCTGACAACCAGATGGTCGCGGCCCTTCCGGTTGACTCGGCAATCGAACTGGTGAACGCCGAAGCCACGAATTACCCGGTGGACGCCACTCGGTGCGAGGCAACAACCGAAGGATTGCACTTGCTTAAAGAATTATGGCGATCACGAACCTTGGTGGATTACAGCAGACTTGGTGTGGTCGCCTACGAGGATATGAAGGATGGGAAGCGCGAGTATTCCGTCTTTGTTGCGATGATTGACGATGTGGATACGAACTGCTTCGTCCTGAGAGTGCACCAGAACGGCGGTCATCGTGACCCGGCCATAGCCAAGCGCATGGAGCGAAGCGTTACAGCGCTCAAGTCCCTTGGAGTTCAATCAAAATATTAATTCCGAATTATTGGGGTGATTGGCACGGTCATGTCAAGGCACAATCTGGAGAAATTCTGTAAATGATACCGGATTTTGTTATGGCGGCCGCTGCCTGGATGCGGCACATCCTTGGCGCGTTCGGCCAACATCATCGCTATGAGTAGGCGATGGGGATCTTCGGGTGGTCGGGAGTCCGGGGTGACCAGCCACGCGCGCGGCGAGGCTGGTGTGATCGAACTGCCACTGGATTTCAGCCGGGGCTAACCTCGATCTACACCCACCGGGGTGGCCGATCGGCCATCACGGCACATCGTGACGGACGGGGATCGTCACGGCCGGCTGGAAGAAAGGAATGCTGGAGCGCGGCGGAGCTCACGTTTCTGCTGCGTTCTCACATCCCGGAGACTTTGCGCACTTTCGTGTCGTGGCCTCTACCCTGCAGGTCCCATCTTGAATGGGCAATCAGGTGTCAGCCGCTCCTCGCGCCCGACGCACCTGGGCCACGGCTCCCCGCGTCGCGCGCAGACGCTCCGTGTAGCGCGCCGGCATCTGTGGCGATTTCCAGCGTCCGGCCTGCATCAGCCCGGCAAGGTCGACGCCGGCGGCCAGCAGGTCCTGGGCGGCACCGACGCGCAGACTGTGCCCGGTGAAGCCGGCGGCGAGCGGGTCGGCGTTAGCGGCCCGTTCCGCCACCACCCGCCGCACCGCCGCCGGGCTCATCCGTTCGCCGTAGCCGCGCCGGGCGAGGCTGCGGAAGAGGAACGTTCCGGCCCCGGTGGGGGTGCCGGTGGCCGGATCGACCGCCGCCTCGATGGCGCCACGCCACGCGGCGAGCGCCGCCATCGCGTCGGCCGACAGCCAAGCCGGCGCCCTCGCCGGCCTGGTCGGTCTTGGAACGGCGGATCAGGATCGTCCCCTCGCCGGGCCCGGCCATGGGGTCGTCGGAATCGACGGGCTCCAGGTCTTCCCAGCGCAGCGCCACCAGCTCGTCGGCCCGGGCGAGGGTATCGCGCCCGACCAGCAGCAGCGCGCGGTCCCGAAGGTCGCGCAGCGGGAGCGCGGCGCTGTCGGCGGTGGATAGCCGGTCGAGGATGGCGGCCAGCTCGGCGTCGCCGAGCGGCCGGGCCTGCCGCTGGCGGGCGCCCTGCTCCTGGCGGTGCGCCTTGCGGGCGAGCTGGACCCGCCAGTGGTCACAGGGGTTGGCGGCGCCGGCGGCGCGGTGCAGGGTGGCGATCGAGCCGAGGTAGCGGGCGACCGTTGCCGGCCGGCGGCTGGCCCCCAGGTCGTCGACGAACGCCTGCACGGTTTCCGGCGCCGCCGGCAGCCAGGGCAGGGAGCGCGCCGCGCACCAAGCGGCGAACACCCGGGCGTCGGCGCGCAGCGCGCGCAGCGTCGCCGGGGCCATCGCGCGTTGCGCCAGGGCGAGATAGTCGTCCAGGCGCCCGAGGATGGCCTCGTCCGGTGGGACCGGCGCCGCCGCGACGGCCGTCCCGGTACCGGGCGCCGCGCAGGGATTGGCGAAGCCGGCGGCGGCGTGCCACCACACCAGGGAGCTGCGGTAACGGCGCAGCGTGCTAGCCTTGCGGCCAGCGGCGCGGGCGGCAGCAAGGAAGGCCTGCACGGTCGCCGGTGACGCCGGCAGCGCGACTTGGTTGGCCTGGGCGCACCAGCGCACGAAGGTCCGCCCGTCACCGAGCAGCGCCCGGCGCGTCGCCGGGGCCATGCGTCCGGCGATGGCGGCGCGCAGACGCTCGACATCGGCGGCGCTCAGCGTGGGCACATGTGCGAATGGGACCGCAATCGTCGGAGCGGTTGGAAGGATAGCGGCTTCGATTGCCATCAACGCGCGACCCAGTGGAGAGCCCGGGTCCGGGCCGTCCAGGCTTGCTTACACCAACCAGTATCGTTGTCTGCAATCGCCGTCAGACGATCCAGGAACAAGGCCGCATCCAGATAATGGTTCAAGCGGGCAAAAAGAAGATGGCCATATCCATAGAACAAGAGGGTGACGGCGCGGAGCGCATCATTGTCAGCCAAGATCTGTTCCGTCAAGCTCTTGCGACAGTCCTCGTTCCAGCGATTAAGGTTATTAGCAAGGAATAACGGCTCCGGTGTGCCGATCACCGATAGCAGGGTTCCGACCTGCTGATATGCTACCAAGGCGTCGACCAATCTACTGGACAGGCCCTCGACAGTCTCGGAAGGAAGCCACGCCCCGGCAACATCTTCTTTCTGTTCCCCATAAAGGCCATGCGAGGAGACATGACAGCGAAGCACCATTGCCACCGCATCCAGGTGGCCAGCTTCTATCAAAGAATTCAGAGTGCGCAGTCCGAGATCAAAAGGAACACGCCAACGCAAGACCGCGCAGCGCAGAAAACCGTCAAACCATTGGCATCGGGTATAGTTATCCCCAGTGCGGCAATAGTCGATCAAATCGATATCCCGTGGGACACGGCCGAGTACCCACAGGAGGCTTTCGACATTGGGGGTTGCAATGTCCCCATAAATGTCCCGCAACCGCTCAAGGAACGAGTCGAGGGTCTGTTCAGCGTGGCGAATCCGAAGCTGTGTCAGCATGGCCTCATCGCTGAGTGAAAGAAAAGCGATGATTTCTGAACGAGCTACCGCGCCAGGTAGCAGGCCGAGGCGCAGCACCGTCATCAGCGGCTGGCGCCGATGAAAGCCATCGACGGTTTCCGCCAACTCTGTATCCGATCCAAGCATCCGAGGAAATAGCAGGGTCAGCAGATTGGCCAGTGGCGTCGTGGGGGTAGCCCCTAAACGGGCCAACCGCTCGGCAACTGCTCTACTGCCTGCTTCCCGAAACGCCGTGAAACCTTGGTTGGACTCTTGGTGCTCCATGATACGACTCAGCACCAAGCTTGGTTGTTGCCGGATCGCATCAACCGTGGCTGGAGCCTTGGTCAACAGGATGCAATAGCCGAGCAGATCCAGCCAATCGACCTCGCCGGCGACCATTGGCGCCAGCACCGCGTACATGCCGCAGACCCGCCGACTGTCGCGCGGCGTGGTCAGAAGGCCGTCGATGGCGATGGCCAGGAGGCGCCTCCAGCGTGGATCGGAGTGCCAGCCATCCGGCAGGACACCGGCCGGCACCGCGCCTTCGAACTCCGCGGTGAAGAGGCCCCGCGTTTCGGAATCCACAGCGATGGGCAGGGGAATCTCCAGTTGCACGATCTTTTCCAGGTAGGCGCCACCCCGCTCTGCATTGCCGCCGCCGAGGGCCTCGACCACCCGGTCGCGGTCGTAGGCGAGGAGGTAGGAAATGCCAGGGAAGTCGGCGATGGCACGCACGAGCTGGGCGACGGCACGAACCTCGGGGTCCTCGACGCGATCGAGCTCGTCGATCAGCACGACGATCGGCACCTCTACGCCGGCAAGACTGGTGATGAGATCGGTACGCTGTGCGGCCAGGCTCTCGGGGTGATCGAGCGCGTCACCGACGGCCTTCAGCGCCTCGCGCAAGCCGGGAATGGGCAAACCGAGCCACGCCGTGGCGGGGGCGAGGTTGGCGGCGTACTTGGTCAGCCGACCGGTGAGCCGGGTCGCGACCTTACCAACTTGCGGGTTGTTGGTGCCGACCTCTTGGATCTGCCGGATCAGTTCGGCGAAGAACTGGGTGATGACGTCGTCGCGGCCGGACACCAGCCAGGGGTCGAAGCGCACCACCACCGCGGTTGGATGCCGCCGCGTGATCTCGGCAGCAAGCAGGTTGAGCAGGGAGGACTTGCCGCTGCCCCAAGGGCCGGTGAGGCCGACCACGACGCCGCTGGCCCGGGCGACCGTCCCGCCGTCGACGGCCTCCTCGCGGACCAGGGCGCGGGCGAGGCGCGACACGAAGCCGTCGCGCCCGAGGCGGTCGTCGGCGGGATCGGCGATCGGGCGGTCGGGGCGGTGGCTCACGGGGCGGCCTCGGGCGGGGAAAACGGCGCCGCCCACGCTAGCTGTCGGTTCTCCGGGATTGGTGGACTCAGGTTCAAGCAATTTCAAGCCGTCCGCGTTTCCAGGATCGGTGGAAAATAAACCAGGATCACCGGATTGATGTCCAGGATCACCGGACGATGTCGATACAGAACGTCGTCACGGTGGCGGTCATGCCGCAGAGCAAAGCCGATCATCAATCGGCCACTGACGAGGAATGGCACGAGGCGGAGCGCCGGGAGCGCGTCGTCCGGCCCCTGGCAGAGCGCCAGCGTTTGACGCGGGCGGAGGTTGCCGATGCCGCTGCCATATTGGGGCTTAAGCGGAGCCGCATCTACGCGCTTGTGGCGCTCTATCGCGAGAAACCGGTGACGAGCTCCCTGATTCCGCCCAAGCCGGGCCCGGCGCGCGGATTTCGCTTCCTGGCGCCGGAGATCGAGACTGTCATCGAGGCGGCAATCCGCGACTACTACATGACCCGCCAGCATCCGACGATGGCCGCGTTGCGGCGGCACATCGAGCACGAGTGCCAGGCACGGGGCCTTTCGACGCCATCAATCAAGGCCTTGCGAGTCCGCGTTGATCGGCAGGGCCGAAAGGCCCTGGTGAAAGCGCGGGAGGGGCCAAAAGCGGCTCGCGACGAGTTCCGCCCCGTCTTCGGAGAATACGTTTCGGATCACGCGCTTCACGTCGTCCAGATCGACCACACGCGGGTCGATGTGATCGTCGTCGATGAGATGTACCGCCTTCCCCTCGGGCGGCCTTGGCTGACGTTGATCATCGACATCGCGAGCCGAATGGTCGTCGGCTTCTATCTGACCTTGGAGGCGCCGTCGGCGATCTCCGTCGCCATGGCCATGCGGCAGGCCGTGCTGCCGAAGACAGACTGGCTGGCGGAACGCGGCGTGACGGCTCCCTGGCCAGTTGCGGGGCTCCCGGAGATCCTGCACATGGACAACGGCAAGGAGTTTCATTCGAAGGCCCTGGAGCGGGGCTGCCGGGAGTATGGCATCGAGCAACAGTACCGTCCGCCGGCGACGCCGCGCTTCGGAGGCCACATTGAGCGGCTGATCGGGACGATGATGGGCGCCGTCCATCTCCTGCCGGGAACCACCTTCTCGAACATTGACGAGAAGGGCGAGTACGACCCGGAGAAGACGGCGGTGATGACGCTGCCGGAGTTGGAAACGTGGCTGGCCATTCAAATCGTGGGGGTCTACCACGCCAGCATTCACAGCGGCCTTCAGCTTCCGCCGATGACGGCGTGGGAGGACGCCGTTGCCCGGCGGCCCACCCCGGTGCGTCATCCGGCCGACCCGGAGCGATTCCTGTTCGATTTCCTGCCGTTCGAGAAACGGAAGGTGACGCGGGAGGGCATCCGGATGTTCAACATCCACTACTGGGACAGCATTCTGAGCGTATGGGCCGGACAATCGGAATGCCGGATGCCGGTCAAGTACGACCCACGCGACTTGTCGCGGGTGTTTCTCCAAGCTCCGGATGGGAAGCACTGGCCGATCCGCTACCGCGATCTGCGCCGACCGCGCATCACACGGTGGGAGCACCTCGAGGCGACGCGGGTGCTGCGGGAACGGGGGCGCCGGTCAGTGGACGAGGCGATGATCTTCGATGCGGTCGAGGCCCAGCGGATACTGGTTGCCGAGGCCGCGGCACGAACCAAAGCCGCCCGACAAACGATGCAACGCACCGCATATGCACTCGCCGGATCTGAGACGGCGAGCATGGCGCCGGAGCACACGGAGCCGTCAGCCGCGCCCGCCGACGACGGCCCGCCGACGGATCGGCCCCTGTTGCCCTACGATGTGGAGGAGTGGTCATGAGCGAGGGGTTCGAACACCTTCATCCGGCCTATCGCGAATACGCGTGCCTGGCTGACCATGAACGCATCGAATGGATCCGGGCCGACCGCTGGATCAACCATCGGAAGGCGGAAGCGGCGCTCGGCAAGCTCGACGACCTGCTCACCTACCCGAAGCGGGACCGCATGCCGTGCCTGCTGCTGTTCGGCGACATCGGCATGGGGAAGACCAAGATCATCCGCAAGTTCGTGCGGGATCACCCAGCGGTCTTCAACGAGGGAACGGGGGTGACGACCATGCCGGTGGTCGCGTTCCAGATGCCGACGCAGCCGGATGAGGGGGATTTCTACGACGAGTTGCTGACCGCGCTCGGCGTGCCGCAGCGGCGATCGGGAACGGTGCGTGGCGCCCGCAACCTGTGCCGGCGTCTATTGGGTGAGATGAACGCCCGGATGCTGGTCATCGACGAGGTGCATGCCATGCTGGCCGGCACGTACCGTCAACAACGGATTTTCCTGAACACGCTGCGGTTCCTGACCAATGATCTGCGCATCCCCCTGGTCTGCGTCGGCACCGACGAGGCCCGGATGGCGTTGCTGACCGATCAGCAACTCGCCGACCGGTTCGATGCGTTGGAGCTGACGCACTGGCGGGACGATCAGGCATTCCGCGACCTGCTCGCCAGCCTTGCGGCAATTCTGCCGTTGCGGCAACGTTCGCCCCTCAGTAGCGCGTCTGTCAGCCGGCGCGTGCTGTCGATGACGGATGGGATCACGGTGCGCGTCTTCCGGCTGATCGAGACCGTGGCGATCGCGGCGATCCGGAGCGGTCGGGAGATGATCGATGAAGAGAGTTTCACCGCCGACGATCTGGTGCTTCCGCTGGTTTCCATGACCGTCAAGGCGCAACGCGGCTTGGGACGGAAGGCTTCGGCGGCGGTGTAGGCGATGACGGTCGGCTCCGTCATGGCGCCGACGGTGCTGCCGCTCGCCCCCCGGCCGATGGAGGACGAGCTGCTGTCGTCGTGGCTGTCGCGGGTCGCTTGCAGGTACGACCTGGACGGCGGCGCCTTGCGGGGTCTCCTGACCACGCCGGGCGGCGATGCGGAAGGCATGGCGAGTTTGCATGGTCTGGATTACCGGCCGGCCCGCGAGGAAATCACCGCGCTTGCCGTGGCCGCCCGGCTTCCAGTCGAACGTCTTTCGGCCCTTGCCCTGGCGAGGGCTCACCCGACTTGGCCGCGGCATTGGTTCGCCTGGGACTGGGGCGCCCTGGATCCGACCAACGGAACCGAGCGTTATGCCGACGCTCTGGCTCCGGGGTGGTGCGAGCTCTGCCTGAGCGAAGACCGGGCCACCGGCCGGCATGCGTACCTGCGTCGTCATTGGGCTCATGCGGCCGTCGGCTTTTGTCACCGACACCGCCTCCCGTTGCGGCATCTCTGCCCATTCTGTGGAACAGCCAGCCTCCTCCAGTTTGTGCCGTCCGATGGCGGAACCCGGCTGTACTGTGGGGATTGCGGCCGCCCGCTCGACGAGTATGCCACGGCGAGCCCCAAGGATGCTGCCACCGCCCGCCCGCTCGACGACGACCATCCGATCCACCACGCATGGGATGTGGTCATGGCCTTCGAGACGGATCTTTGCCGGGCGCTGGACTGCCGGATACCCACGTCTCGATGGATGGGGCCATCGCATCCGACGGCGTTCATCGCAGCAACCGAGGACCTGATAGTAGCACTGACGGTGGGTCAAGGCGGCTATCCTCGCCACCATGCGATCAACGCATTCGACAGCGCCGCCTTTCCTTCACCTGGACGGTTCAGATCAAATTTCGACTTGCAGTACTGGGCATGCTGCGTACCGCCTGCGCGACGCCGAAGTCTGCTGGCCGCGGTCGTGGCCCTTCTGTTGGAGGGGGAAACCGGCGCCTTGTTGTCGGAGACCTGCATCGGGTCGTACCGGTGGGTCGCCTCCCTGGATTGGCTGTGCCGCTGGGTTCGAGATGACCAGAGAGCTTGGCTGGTTGTACGAAGCGCGAGATGGCCGGAGCTTTTGCGGCAGCGGCTGGAAAAGATCGTTGGTGAGGCGTTTGTAATGCAGTCGGCTCACCGTGTCCGGGAAGCCTCCGTTCAGCGCCATAAGGGGAAAGCCCCACGTACGGGCAAGCCGTTTCCCGAAACGACACCGGAAAGCCCACCATCGAAGTCGCCTGCTCTCGGGCTGCCGGATGCCGCGCATTACCGGCGTTTGGCAGAAGAGATTCTCGCGAGCCCGGAGTGGTTGGCCGTGTGCCATGCTCCGCTGGCGGTGCGGAGAAGCACGTTGCATCGGTTGTCGGAAGCCGCCTTGGCGGCTTCTCGGACGCCCCGTGCCGTCAAGATAACTGGCGGCTGACTGTTCCCTGGCACGTGACGCGGTGTTCAACGCCAAGTCGCTTGTGAATGTGCGTCATACGGCGCCCGGCCAAGAGCAGGATCGCCGGCAGCTCAACTGGTTGGCCGCCGGACCTCGGCGGTGGTGCGGGCCACATCTGCCTCTAGTTGTGCGGAAGAGCGCCGGAGCGCGGCGCCGTAGCCGATCAGCAGCATGGCGCGGTTGCGCAGACCGAGCGGCCCGTCGGGCTGCGCCGCGAGCAGGCGCGGCAGGGCGTCGAGGAGGATCGGCGCGGCTTGGCGGATCGGGCGGTCGGCCTGGCCGCGGGCGAGGCCGTCGAGCACCAGGGCGATGCGCGGGTGCTTGAGGTCAACCGGAACCCCGGCGAGGCGGTGGGCGGTGGCGATGGCGGCGAGGTGAACGCGCAGCGTCGGCACGGTCAGCCGTTCGGCCGCCTTGACCAGATACATCCCGATGACATCGGCGTCGCCGGCCAGCGGGGCGAAGCCGAGGCGGTCGCACCACGCGCTGTAGGCCGTCCAGGCGGAGCGGTAGGCGCGCAGCGTGCCTTCCCCGCGCGTCCGCGTCGCCCAGACGGCGGCCTGCCGGGCGAGGTCCTGGATCTCGGTGGCCCGCGCCGGGTCCGCCGGGACCACAAGACGGCCGAACAGGCCGGTCTCCACAGCGACACCAGCGTCGACTTCGAACGGCTTGTCGACCACGGAGGCCTTCGTCTCGGAATTGGAGAGCCGGGCGCCGCAGTCAGAATGCGAACCGTCCGCCCAGGCGGGCATGGTCAGCGGCAGGTTAGCGTTTCGTCGCAGAAGCACATCCACCTGCCAGTCCATGACCGCGGCGGTCTGCTCATCACGACTGCACCGGAAACCGGAGAGATTACAAGTTTCCGGCACCATCCCAAACCATCAGCGGCCAATGTAAACCGGCTTACGTTTTTCGGCAAACGCCTGCCGCCCCTCGCGGCGGTCAGCCGTGTCGCGCAGCAGGCTCCAGGCCAGTTCCGTCAGTTGGAACGCCTGAAGACTTGGCAACGTCGTGGTTTGGCTGGCCAGCATCTTGATCATTTGAACCGCCAGCGGGCCATTGTCGGCGATACGGCGTGCGAGCGCATTGGTCTCGTTGGCAAAACGTTCCGCGGGCCAGACATCGCTGACAAGGCCGATGGCGAGCGCCCGTGACGCGTCGATGCGCTCGCCGGTCAGCAGCATCCGCATCGCGACGGCGCGAGGGATGGCCCGCATCAGGTTGGTCGCTCCGCCTCCTCCGGGCACGCTCGCCACCGCCACCTCGGGCAGACCGAAAGATGCCTTGCCCGATGCGACGACGAGGTCGCATTGCAGAGCCAGTTCCAATCCTCCGCCAAGGCAGTATCCGTCGACGGCTGCAATCAACGGCTTACGGATCTGCAGGCCGGAGAGGTCGAACAGGCGGATGTAGAGCCCGTTCTCGCCTGACTGTTCCAGATCCATGGGAAAGGCCTCGGCGACGCCCGCATCGCTGGTCGGAGCGGAAGTGAGATCGGCGCCGACACAAAAGGCCCGACCGCCCGCACCGGTGATCACTATGACGTTCACGGACGGATCGGACGAAAGGCCGGCCAGATGCCGCCGCAGCGCCCGCAGATGCTCCGGGTCGAGGGCGTTGAGCTTTTCGGCGCGGTCGATCGTGATTGTGCCAATCCGATCCTCGACGTTGCTGGTGATGGTCATGGCGCACCTCTCGTTCAGACGCTGGGGCTTGAGAGCGACCGGCCACCGCACACATAGAGAAGCTGGCCAGTGATGTAGGAATTCGTGCGCGCCGCGAAGAACAGAACCGCCTGGGCGATGTCCTCCGGTGTGCCGATCCGCTGCACGGGAACGCTCGTCTTCAAGCGTTCCTGCACATCATCCCTGAACGTGCGGAACAAGGGCGTGTCGACGATGCCCGGAGCGACGGCGTTTATGGTGACACCCTTTGCAGCGAACTCGATCGCCAGGCTGCGTGTGAGGCTGACCACACCGCCTTTGGCCGCCGAATAGTTCGCCTGACCGAAGCCGCCGAGCCAAGCGCGCGAGGAGATGTTGACGATCCGGCCATAGCCGCGTTCGACCATGCCGGGCAGGACCGCCTTGCAGGTGAGGAACTGCGATTTGAGATTGGTCGCCACCACGGCGTCCCAATCCTCTTCCTCCATGGCAAAAAGCCGCTTGTCACGGACGATGCCGGCATTGTTGACCAGCACGTCGATGCGGCCGAACTCCGCCGCGACCGCGGCGACGGCCTCTTCGACCTCGATGCGGCTGGTGACGTCCACGGCGACCGGGACTGCCCGCGCACCGCTGCTGTCGCGCAGTATGGCGGCCGCCTCGTCCAGTGCCGCCCGGTCACGGTCGAACAGAGCGACGTCGTAACCCCTGCTCGCCATGAGGCGGGCGATGCCGAAGCCGATGCCACGGGCTCCGCCCGTGACGACGACGATATCCCGCGCTTCCATGGCTCACACCCCCAGAATATGGACAGAGGACGCCGCATGGTCGACGCCGGCGATTCCGCCACCGGTGCATTGCGTCAGACCGATGCGGGCCCCTTCGACCTGACGCCCGTCGGCACAGCCCTGAAGCTGCCAGGCGATCTCCACCATCTGCGCGACGCCGGTGGCGCCCAGCGGATGACCCTTGGCGAGCAGGCCGCCGCTCGGATTGACGGGAACGCGGCCACCGAGCGCGGTGTCCCCACGCCGCAGCATATCGGCGCTCCCGCCCTTCTCGCAGAGGCCGAGCGCTTCGTAATAGAGAAGTTCGGCAATGGTGAAGGCGTCGTGCAGCTCGACGACACCGACGTCCCGCGGGCCGACGCCAGCCTCCTCGTAGGCGAGCCGCGCCGTGCGGGCGGTGATTTCCGCGTCAAGGATGTCGTCGCAGCCCTCTTCGAGATGGCCGGACTGGACGGCGGAGCCGAGAACACGCACCGGACGCCGGGAGGATGCCGGCTTCACCGTCGTCAGCACGAGGGCGGCGGCCCCATCGACCTGCGACGGGCAGCATTGCAGCAGCGTCAGCGGCTCCGCGACGGGGCGGGAATTCAGCACCTCCTCCACCGTGACCTCCTTGCGCTGCTGGGCGTAGGGGTTGCGAGCGCCGTGGGCGCGGTTCTTCACGGCGATGCGGGCGAGGATTTCCGGCGTCTCCCGGCGTTCATGAAGATAGCGGCTGCCGCGCATGGCATAGACCGTGGGCAGCGTCATGCCCTGTGCCGCGTAAAGCTCCGTCTTGTAGTCGTTGCGCTGGAGGGGGATGGTGCCGCCACCCAGCCGGGTCAGTTGCTCCACACCCCAGACGAGGACGGTGTCGTACAGGCCGAGGCGCAGCGCCTGACAGGCGAGATGGACGGCGGTGGCTCCGCTGGCGCAGGCGTTCTCCACGTTGTAGAGCGCCGGCCCCGTGATGCCGAGATCGCGCATCAGCACCTGCCCCAGCACCATGCCGCCATAGACGTTGGCGTTGTAGAAGGCCTGGATTCGATTCTGGTCCGCACCAGCGTCGGCAAGCGCCCCCAGCACGGCGGCCTGCGCCAGATCCTGCATGGATCGGGCGTCATGGCGCCCGAACGGTGTCATCGCCACCCCGGCAATGTAGACGTCGCGGCTCATGGAACGGCCTCCTCTGCGGGAACGAACACATAGCGGGCGTTGCCGTCCGCGGACTCGTCGATGACGGCTTCCAGCCGCGCTCCGATGGACGGGCGCACACCCTCCGGCAGGTCGAGCCGGCCGAAAACCCGGACCTCTTCCGGAAAATCCGCATAGACGAGAGCGAACGGAGCCTGGCCGGTCTTCGGGTTGGGGTGGATGACGGTGTGGCTGTAGAGCCGGGCATAGGACGACAAGGTGACCGGCTCGTAGCGCGGCGCGGCCGGCGACGCGGCCGGCACGCGCGGAAACACGCAGCGGCCCGTTTCCCGGTGGCGTGAGGCGGCCAGCCGGGGCGCGCCGTTGCTCCGGTCGAGCCAGGACGGCTCCGGATGCGGGTTCTCTCCGTTCGGCCCTTCCATGGGTCCTGCCCTTCCTTTGGATGCGCAGCGCAGCGCTGCGATGGTGAGAGGATAGGTGAGGAAAGCCCGGCATTCAGAACGACAATGCGGCAAGCATGGTTGAGCAAAACTCAACAGGAAGGCCGGTTGCCGACAGGCGGGCGGAACGACGAAAAGGACCGTGGTTGCCGGGAAAACCCGGCAGCCACGGTCCTTCGTTCAGAAGACGATATGCGCTTGCGATGCGGGAGGCGTTACCCGGCGGTCGCCGGCAAGTCGGTCGATAGCGAAAGCTCCCGCCACGCGTCAAGTTCCCTTGCGACCGTTGCGTTCTTGCGCTCGATGTGGGCCACCGTGTCGCTGCCTACCGCCAGCCGCACCGGCGGATTTTCGGCACCGGCGAGCGTGAGCATCGCCTTGGCGAACTTGGTGGGATCGCCGGGCTGGGCGTGGTTGGCGTCCGCCGCGAAACGGCGCATGGCTCCCACCGTCTCGGCGTAGTCGGCGATCTCAGCGCTCACCGCCAGCGATTGCCCGTCCAGGAAATCGGTGCGGAAGAAGCCCGGCTCCACGACGGTCGCCTTGACGCCGAGGGGGGCGAGTTCGGCGGCGAGCGCCTCGGTGATGCCTTCCACCGCAAACTTGGTGGAACCGTAGACGCCCCAGCCGACGAAGGCCCCGTAGCCGCCGATGGACGAGATGTTGATGACATGGCCCGAACGCTGGCGCCGCATGTGCGGCAGCACGGCCCGGGTTACGGCGAGAAGGCCGAAGACGTTGGTCGCGAAGATCTTCTCGACTTCGGGACCGCTCGACTCCTCGACCGCGCCGAGCAGGCCGTAACCGGCGTTGTTGACCAGCACGTCGATCCGACCGAAGCGTTCCACAGCCGCCGCGGCTGCGGCCTGGGCTTGAGCCTCGTCCGTCACGTCGAGCGCCACGGGGAGCAGGTTGGGATGATCGCCGATCCGCTCGGTGACCGCCTTCGGGTTGCGGGCGGTCGCGACGACCGCATCGCCGGCGGCGAGGGCTTCGGCAGCGATGAGCGAACCGAAACCGCGGGAAGCACCCGTGATGAACCACACGCGCATGGAGCGTCTCCTCTTTTCAGGAACAATGGAACGAAGGGTGGTCTTTTTGACGGAGCGGCCGGGGATGAATGCCCGTCCGTTTCTCCTGGCCCCGCCGGTCTAGCGTGGTGAGGAAAAGCTACGCCCCGGCGCCGACCCGAACAATCCGCCGCCTTTTTCACAGGCTGTTGCACGACGTTCAGCAATGGAGGGGGTGGAGCGCCGCGAACGGGTCCGAATTCACCGTTGACCAAAGCTCAACAGCGGATCAATCCTAATGCCATGGATCGGCTTCCCCCTCTCAACCCGTTGCGCGCCTTCGAAGCCGCCGGCCGGCTCAGGAGCATCCGCAAGGCTGCGGATGAACTGTCCGTCACGCCGGGTGCGGTGAGCCGTCAGGTGCAGAGCCTGGAAAGCCATCTCGGCACGCCGCTCTTCCGCCGGGAGCCGCGGGAAATCGTCCTGACGCCCGAAGGGGAGCAGTATCTGGCGGCGATCACGCTGCATTTCGACGGCATCCGCGAGGCCACCCGGAAGCTCACCGGCCAGACGACCATCGAGGTCGTCCGAATCCGCGCCTACACGACCTTCGCGGTCAAATGGCTGATTCCACGCCTATCGTCGTTCCATGCGGACAACAGGACCACAGAGGTGCGCCTCACGACTTCCGTGGAGGCGGTGGATTTCGACCGGGAAAACGTCGACGGCGCCATCCGGCTGGGGGACGGCAACTGGCCCGGCGTCGAGGTGGACCGGCTCATCGCGAACGAACTGGTGCCGTTGTGCAGCCCCGCCCTGCGGCGGCACGCGGGTTTGAAAAGGGTCGGCGACCTTGCGGGTCAGACGCTGCTTCACTCGCTGGTGCGGCTCGACGACTGGCGCTACTGGTTGGAAGCGGCGGGCGCCGAAGGCATCGATCCCTATGCCGGGCCGAAATACGCAAGTTCCACGCTCGCCTATCAGGCGGCCTTGGAAGGCCAAGGCGTCATGATCGCGCAGAAGGCGCTGTTCGCCGAGGATCTGCGTGCCCGCCGTCTGGTGCAGCCCTTCGGGCCGCCGCTCGACCGCGGGGAGTTCACCTATTACTTCATCTATCCCCGCAACCGGATGCGCAACCCGGCTTTCCGCCGGTTCCGGGAGTGGCTTTTGGCGCAAACCCGGACGTAAGCGTCGGCCAGGACGTGCCAAAGGGCGGCTGACGGGCATCCGCCAGCCGCCCCTCGGGGAGAGAACCGGTCAGGGCAGCGGCTTTCCCTTGGTTTCCGGCATGAGCGTGTAGACGATCCCGCCGATCACACTGATGGCCGCGAGGTAAATCCACACGAGGTGGCCGTATCCCCAGCCGCCCATGGCCGTGATCAGGTAGGGCGCGGTTCCGCCGAACAGCGTGACGGACAGGGCATAGGGCAGCGCGATGCCGGTGACCCGCACTTCGGTTGGAAATTGCTCGGCCATCGTGACGGCCCCGGCCCCGGCGAAGCCGGTCATGAGCACCATGGCGACCGTCTGGATCGCCACGAGTTCGGGAAAGCTGGTGGCCGGGGAGAGCAGAGCGAGGCTCGGCCAAGCGTAGAGGGCGGAGCTGAAGGCGAAGGCAATCAGCACCGGGCGCCGCCCGATCCGGTCGGCAAGCATGCCGACGAAGGGGATCAGGACGAGCGACACGGTGACCGAAACGATGCCCGCCAGGAGCGTCTGGCTCATCGGCAGGCCGGTGACGAGGTGCGCGTGGCTCGGGTAATTCACCATCCACACATAGTTGAGCAGATTGCCGGCCATGGCGATGCCGATGACGCGGAGGGCGTCGCGCGGATGCTTGCGGAACACGTCAACCATCGGGTGCCGTTGGACGCCCTCCGTGGCCGCTCGCTTCTTGAAGACCTCGGTCTCACCGACGGAGAGGCGAATCCACAGCGTGACCAGGCCCAGCAGGCCGGCAATGATGAAGGCGGCGCGCCATCCCCAGGACGACAGCCCCCCGTCGCTCCCGATGACCGTGAAGGAGAAGGCGAGCACGAAGGAGATCAGCGTGCCCGCGTTGATGGCGAACCATTGCCAGGACCCAGCGAAGGCCCGCCGGTCCGCGGGCGCGGATTCGATCAGGAAGGTGGAGGCGGAGCCGAATTCCCCACCGGCCGAGAATCCCTGCGTCAGGCGCGCCAGCACTAGGATGATCGGGGCGGCCAGACCGATCTGGTCGTAGGTTGGGCAGACGCCGATCACGAAGGACGCGCCCGACATGAGCAGGATGGACAGGGTCAGGCCCTTCTTGCGGCCGTGGCGGTCAGCAAAGGCGCCGAGGACCGCGCCGCCGACCGGCCTCATGATGAAGCCGACCGCGAAGATGGCGAAAACCGAAAGAAGGGCGGTGAAGGAGTTGCCCGCCGGAAAGAACTTGTTCGCGAGGATCGACGCGAAAATCGCATAGATCACCCAGTCCGTGTATTCGACGATCGTGCCCGCCGTTGCGGCGATGATCGCCTTCTTCTGAGCGGCGGTCAGCCGCCGGACGACGGCGTCGTCCGATGACGGATTGTCCGATGACGCGAAGATCGCTGCGGAATTCGGCGCACGCGCCGCCTCCAACCGTTCCATTTCCTTTTCCTCCCCAAGCGTTGCTGACGATGCGGCGACCAGCCGCGCCGATGGGGAGAGGGTGAATGTTCGGTTATCCAACAATAAGCGAGCTTTTCGCAGGGCGCTGTTGACCTCAGGTCAACAGAGGCTGTCGGTCTGGGCGCTTTCTCTTATCCGTTGCGCCCCATGTCGTTGAGTTCAGGTCAACGGACCGCGGCCGGAAACTCATTTGCTCGGCGAACCGTCGTGCCGCAGCGTGGTCGGCAATTCAAGGCGACCCGGCGGTCGCTTCAACAGACGGGAGGAAGGCATGGCGATCGGTTTCATCGGGCTTGGCGCAATGGGCGCCCCAATGGTGCGCCATCTCGCGAAGGCCGGCCAGGACCTGCACGTCTTCGACACCAACCCCGCCGCCCTTGAAGCCGCGGCGGCGCTCGGCGCGACGGTCTGCCCGTCGGCGGCGGCGGTCGGCCATGCGGCGGAGGCGGTGCTGGTCTGCCTTCCGACACCGGACATCGTCCGGCAGGTCGTGCTCGGCCCCGGCGGCGTGATCGAGGGGAGCAAGGTCCGGATCTGCGTGGACCACTCGACGACGGGGCCGAGCGCCGCCCGCGAGATCGCGGACCGGCTCGCGGGCCGTGGGATCACGGCCCTGGACGCACCGCTGGCCGGTGGGGTGTCCGGCGCGCAGGCCGGCACGCTGTCCGTCATGGTGTCCGGCGAGACCTGGGCCTACGAGGCGCTCGCCCCCGTCTTCCGCAGCTTCGGCCGCCACGTCGTCCATGTCGGCACGGGCGTCGGCCAGGGGCAGGCGCTGAAGCTGATCAACAACATGATCGTGGGCGCCAACCTCGTCGCGGCCAGCGAGGCGATCCTGTTCGGGGTCCGCTTCGGCCTGTCCGCCGACGCCATCCTCGACATGCTCAACGCCAGCACGGCGCGCAGCTTCGTCACGGAGAGCATCCTCGCGGACCGCATCCTCGACCGGCGTTTCGACTTCGGCTTCCGGCTCGAACTCATGCGCAAGGATCTGCGGCTGTGCGTGGCCGAGGCGGAGGCCGCCGGCGCGCCGATGCTGATCTGCGCGCTCGCCAAGCAACTCTACGAATTGGCCCACGCCCATGGCGGCGGACAGGACGACATGACGGTCGTCGTGAAGGAGCTGGAGCGCGCCGCTGGAGCGGAGATCGCCCGTTCCTGACGCCAGAGGCGGCCGCCGCCGTTCCCCGAATGAATGGAGTCACGCCATGATGCGTCATGCTCTCGACGGCCTGACCGTCCTCGATTTCACGCACATCGGTGCGGGTCCGACCTGCACGATGCTCCTGGCCGACATGGGCGCCCGCGTCATCAAGGTCGAGCCGCCGCAAGGCGAACTCGGCCGCCAACTCGGCCCGGCCTGGATCGGGGACGACAGCGCGCTGTACCACGCCTTCAACCGCAACAAACTGGGGCTGTCGCTCGACCTCAAGACCCCGCAGGGAGTCGAGGTCGCCCGGACCCTTGCCCGGACGGCGGACGTGCTGGTCGAGAGCATGCGGCCCGGCGTGATGCAGCGCATCGGCCTCGGCTACGACGTGCTTTCGGCGCACAACCCCGGTCTCGTCTACGCGTCGATCTCGGCCTACGGACAGGACGGTCCCTACGCCGAGCGCCCCGGTGTCGATGGGATCATCCAGGCCGACAGCGGCCTGATGAGCATCATCGGAACGCCCGCGAGCGAACCGTGCAAGGTCCAGGCGCCGGTGGTCGACGTGTTCACCGGCTACGTCGCGGCGCTCGGCATCCTGGCCAAGATGATGGAGCGCCGGCGCGACGGCAAGGGCGGCCAGCTCGACATCAACCTGCTGAACGCCGCCCTGGCACTCCAGCAGCCCTCCATTGCCGGCTACTTGGCGGACGGTGTGCTGCCGAAGCGCCAGGGCAGCGCCGCGCCCTATTCGGCCCCCAACGAGGCGTTTGAGACCGCTGACGGCTGGATCATGGTCGCGGCCTACAATGGCGGTCGCTGGGACCGGCTGTGCGAGGTGCTGGGGCGCGTCGACCTGATCCACGACCAGAGGTTCGAAACCTCCGCAACGCGGGTCGCCAATCGGGAGGCGATGCGCGACACGCTCGGGCCACTCTTCAAAGCGCAGCCGAGCGAACACTGGCTGGCCGTCTTGCGCAAGGTGGACGTCCTGTGCACACGGGTGGCCGACTACACAGACCTTGTCGGGCATCCACAGGTGGCGGCCAACGCCATGATCGCCGGGATGAGCCATCCTGCCTTGGGAACGATCCAGGTTCCCGGCTTCCCGATCAACAGTCGCGAGTCCAACGCGGTGCCGCACGCCCCCGCCCCCGCGCTCGGCGAGCATTCCGCCGACATCCTCGCGTCGTTCGGATTTTCCCGCGGCGCCATCGCGGAACTGCTCGACCGCAAGGTGATCGGCTCCCGGCACCCGCGGACGGCCCCATGACAAGAACAGATTATGGGAGGACAGAAGCCATGCTTGCGACCGTCGACAGCCACATTGCGGGACGCTCCGCGCCACCGCTGAAGGGCGCCTATCTCGACAAGTTCGATCCGCGCACCGGCGCCCGGATGCAGCGGGTCGCCGACAGCACGCCCGAGGATCTCGACCGGGCCGTCGCTGCGGCGTCGGACGCACTGGCCGCGTGGCGCGACATGCGGCCGTCCGAACGCGGCCGCATCCTGGTCGAGACCGCGCGCGCAATCCGCCGCAACGAAGAGCGGCTCGGCGCCATCGAATCCCGCGAGACCGGCAAGCCGGGCATCGAGATGGCCCAGCTCATCGACCTGACCGCCCAGTATTTCGAGTTCTACGGCGGCATCGTCAACGTGATGGACGGCGAGGTGATCAATGTCGGGCCCGGACATCACGTCTACACCCGCCGCGATCCGTTCGGCGTGATCGGCGTGATCCTGCCCTGGAACGCCCCGCTTCATCAGGCGGCACGGGCGATCGCGCCGGCGCTGGCGACGGGCAACACGGTCGCCGCCAAGCCGTCCGAGCACACGTCGGGTTCGCTGGTCGAGTTGGCCCGCATCGCGGTCGAGGAAGGCGGGTTGCCGCCCGGCGTGCTCAACGTGATCGTGGGTAAGGGCAGCGTGATCGGCCCGGCGATGGCCAACCATCCGGAGGTGCGCAAGATCTCCTTCACGGGCAGCGTGCGTGTCGGCCAGGAACTCGGCCGCATCGCGGCGGACCGCGTTCTTCCGCTCACGCTCGAACTCGGCGGCAAGTCGGCGAACATCGTCTTCGACGACGCCGACCTCGACGCCGCAGCCATCGGCTCGACGCGCGCCTTCACCTGGAACAGCGGGCAGTGGTGCGCGGCGGGCACGCGCCTTCTGGTGCAGGAGAGCATCCATGGCCGCTTCGTGGACAAGCTGCTGACGGCCGTGGCCGAACTGCGCGTTGGTCCCGAGCATGGCGCGACGTCCGGTCCCATCACCACCCACGCGCAGTTCCTGAAGATCCAGAGCTACTTCGAGGCCGCGGCGCGCGACGGGCTGACGCCCGCCATCGGTGGCCGCGTGGCCAACGATCCCCGCCTGGGCGGCGGGTGGTACATCGAACCCACGGTCTACACCGGCGTCACCAATGACATGACCGTCGCGCGCGAGGAGATCTTCGGCCCGGTGGTGTGCGTCATTCCGTTCAAGGACGAGGGCGACGCGGTGCGCATTGCGAACGAGTCCGACTTCGGGCTGGCGGCAGGAATTTGGAGCCGGGATGTCGGGCGCGTCCACCGCGTTGCCGCACGGCTCGAAGCCGGGCGCATCGTCGTCAACGACTATAGCGGCGGCTTCGTCCAGACGCCCTGCGGCGGCTTCAAGCACAGCGGCTATGGGCGTGAGCAGGGCATCGACGCCCTGTCGCACTACACCCAGCTGAAGTCGGTCATCATCAAGCTGTAGGTGGCGGATTTTGGAAGGCGTCATGAATCTCGATCATCACAACAATGCATTCCTCACCATGATCGGCCTCACGCTCTCGCGATGGGAGCCGGGCATGGCGGAGTTCGACCTTGTGGTCGATCATCGCCACACCAACCGACAGGGCATCCTGCAAGGAGGAGTTCTTGCGACCATGCTTGATGCCGCCTGCGGCTATGCCGGCCTCCATGACGGGACCGGCGTGGCCGAGGGTGTGGCCGAGGGTGTGGGCGAGGGTCAAGCTGTGACGCTGTCCTTGATGGTGAACTATCTGGCGCGTGTGGAGGGTGGTCGCTTGCGCGCCGTCGGGACGGTCACGGGGGGCGGAAGGCGCATCTATTTCGCAAACGGAGTGGTCCATGCCGGCGACGGTTCGGTCGTTGCGACGGCGCAGGGAAGCTTCAAGCGGATGGCGCCGCGTTGATCTCTGATCCGTGGTGTCGGCCACCTGCCTCGGCTAGAGTCGGGTTGGTCATGACGCTGATGAACGGATTTGGGAATGCGCGCGTCCGAACTGTCTGAGCTGGCAGCCTTCGTCTCCGTGGCCAAGACACGGAATTTCCGGCTTGCCGGCCTGGAACGCGGAGTCACCGCATCGGCGATCAGCCATGCGGTGACGAGCTTGGAGGAACGCGTCGGGGTCCGCTTGCTGAACCGCACGACGCGCAGCGTGTCGTTGACCGACGCAGGCGATCTCCTGAACGCGCGGCTGGCTCCGGCGTTTCTGGAGATCCGTGATGCCGTAGACAGCCTCAACCAGTTTCGCGATGCTCCCTTCGGAACGGTGCGCATCAACGTGCCGCACTCCATCGGACGATTCGTCCTCGGCAAGGTCATCGGCCCCCTGATCCGGAACAATCCCGCGCTCCGTCTCGAAGTCATTGCGACGGACCGGATGGTGGACATCGTCAACGACGGGTTCGACGCGGGCATCCGGCTGGGCGGAACGATTTCGCAGGACATGGTCGGTGTAAAGCTGCGACCGCGCCTGCGCCTCGTCGTCGTGGGATCACCCGAGTATTTTGAAACTCGTCCCCTCCCGCAGTTGCCGCAGGATCTGCGGCAGCACACCTGCATCCAGAATGTGTACCCGAGCGGCATCTCCTATCCCTGGGAATTTGAAAAGGATGGTGAGCGCGTTGTCTTCGAACCGAGCGGGCCGCTGGCGCTCGACGACAACGAACTGATGATCGAGGCTGTGTTGGGCGGTGTATGCCTGGGCTATGTCTGGGAAGGCTACGCGCGCCCTCATATTGAGGCGGGTCGATTGATCCAATGTCTGGATGATTGGTGCGCATCGGAGGATTGGCTTTACCTGTACTATCCCAACCGGCGCCATGTATCGGCGGCGATGCGCGCTCTGATCGAGGCGATCAAAGCTTGATCCCCCGGTCCGACGGGGGTATCGCAACAATCACCACTGCTGAATCCAGCTCATCAAGGAAAAAAGAAATCTCCGGATTATGACTCCGGCGTGAACGGCGTACAACCGCTTTCAGGCACAGCGTGCCGTATCAATCGCGGAACAGACGCCGGCTCGACTGCGTGGGTTCTTGCAGCAAGAGATTTGGCGTAATTCCGACTCAGCAGGCGGAATGACAATGCCCATGCTAAGCGAAGTCAGAGTCTTGATTGCCGAGGCTAATCCTGCCATTGCGTCGGGCCTCCGCCTGATGCTTGAGCAGTGGGGTGTGGGAGGGTGCGAAGCGGTTTCCACGCGCACCGAGTTGGCCGCGGCGCTGAGCGAGGCCACACCCGACGTTGTTCTGTTCAACATCGACTTGATGAGCGATTTGAACGAGATCGAAAGCCTGTTGCGTCGGCACCCGATCGGCGCCATCGGCTTGGCGGCACATTTTCTTACGTCAGATTGGCTGATGCAGGACAAGGTGCCGATTCTCGAAATGCCGTTCGGCCTCGACAAGCTGCGGTCGGCAATTTTGTCGGCAGCACGAGGAACCGGTAAGGGCATCGTTCAGACGGGGAGCGGGGAGGTACGACGGCCGGCAACAGCATCGCAACGATGAAACGCCTGTTCCCACCTCGGCACACTGAACACCTCTTAACATTACGCAACAACGCTTCACGGCCCAAAGCGCTCAGCATGTTGCACGCTGCTCTGCCAACGCTCGGATCGATCATTTTTTGAAGGAGGCGTGACCGTGCAAACACGGCAACGGAAAAGGAAATGGACCCTTGCTCCCTTAGCGTTGTGTGTGCCGCTGGCGTTCGGAAGCACCCTTTCGGTTCCGGCGGTTGCGGCGGAGCAGACGCCCGACAGCGTGGAGGTGCGCAATCGGGCGACGGTTACCAAAGGCTTCGAGGCGTGGCGGGACGGTACGGGAAGCCCCTACGACCTGCTTGACGAGAACGCCGACTGGACCATCGTCGGTGCATCCTTGGTTGCGCGCACCTACACGGGCCGAGAGGACTTCCTCAGCAACGTGATCCGGCCCTTCGGTGCCCGCATGGCCAGCCGTTTCGTTCCTGAAATCCGGAATCTCTATGCTGACGGCGACACGGTGATCGTGCATTTCGATGCGGAAGGAACGGCCCGCGATGGCCAGCCGTATCGCAACAGTTACGCGTGGTTCCTTACGCTGCGGAACGACCGGATCATCAAAGCGACCGCGTTCTTCGACAGCATCGCGTTCAACGATTTCTGGCAGCGCGTGACGCCGACGCAGTAGCAGAGCGGCTGTCCTGCCCACCGCGTGGCAGGCGCATCAATTCCCGCGTGGCGGACCTTCCTCCTGCGGAGACGGCGAACCGACGCATGAAGCGTGTTCGCCGCCGAAGCGCGCGACAAGCGTATCGATCAATATCCGGACCTTTCCCAAAACATGGGGGCCGGGAGGTCGCAAAACGTAGAGACCATGTTCTGGCATGTCGTAATCGAGAAGGAGCGCTTCGAGCCTTCCGCTCGCGATGAACTCCGACACGAGGAACAACGGAACGGCGGCGATCCCAAGCCCCGCAAGCGCCCACTGCACGATGGCATCCCCGCTGTCGGTCCGTAGGCGCCCTTCCGGGCGAACCGACAGCCAATTTTTACCGGAGCGGAACCGCCACTCCGTCTGTACCGCGCCGCTGTAGATCAGACATTCATGGGCGGCAAGGTCAGGCGGCGCGTCCGGTCGGCCGTGTCGCCCGATATACTCCGGGCTGGCGACCAGCACGGCTCGGACCGGCGCGATTCGGCGCGCCACGAGGCTGGAATCGCGCAGCGTGCCAATGCGGACCGCGGCATCGAAACGCTCGCCAATCAGGTCGGCAATCCGGTCGCTGTAGGACACATCCATGGCGAGCCTGGGGTGGAGCCGGGCCAAGTCCGCCAGGACTGGAGCCATGTGATGGACGAAAGCCACGGGCACGGAAAGGCGCAACCGCCCGATCATCCCACCCCCTCGTTGGGCGACGGAGTCACGCGCGTCCTCCAAGTCCGCCAGAATCCGCTCGCACCGCGCTTTGAATTCGAGACCGGCATCGGTCGGGCTGATGCCGCGCGTGGTGCGGCTGAGAAGGCGGGTGCCGAGTTCGGCTTCGAGCCGCGCCATCCGCCGGCTGAGGATCGACTTTGAAATGCCCAGACGATGCGCTGCCCGGTTGAAGCCGCCGCTGTCGACGATCTCGACGAAGCTCTTCAGGTCCGCGAACTCTGGCATGCCGGTGTTCCCAATCAGGCAACAGTCTGGGCGCATTTAAGGCCATTCTGGCCCGCCAGGTGAACCGCTAACTTGGACCGGTCGCCATCGTCGGATGGCTCAAGAGGTCCAAATCCATGTCCACAGTTCTCGTCCTTACCAGCAGCGTCCTTGGCGAAGCGTCCGTCTCGAACCGCCTCGTCGAAGAGGTCGTTGCACGTCTACGCTCGCAAGAACCCGATCTTCACGTCATCGCCCGGGATCTTGGCCGCAATCCGCTTCCCCACCTGACCATTGATGCCGCCGTCGCGCTGCGGGGCGGTGATCCGGCCAACGCCGATCAGGCGGAAGCCCGCGCACTTTCGGACAATCTCGTTGCCGAACTCAAAGCGGCCGAGACGGTGATCATCGGTGCGCCGATGTACAACTTCGGCATTCCGTCGACACTGAAATCATGGTTCGACCATGTGCTGCGCGCCGGCGTCACGTTCCAGTATTCCGCCAGCGGCGCGGCGGGGCTGCTCACGGAAAAGCGGGCAATCGTCATCGAGAGCCGGGGTGGTCTGTACAGCGAAGGCCCGGCGCAGGCGATGGACGCACAGGAGCCGCATCTTCGAGCCTTGCTTGGGTTCATGGGCATCACCGACGTCACATTCATCCGCGCGGAACGGCTGGCTTTGGGGGCGGAAGCTCACGAACAGGCCATCGGTGCCGCGCGGGCGCGGATCGTGCAGGCCGTATAGCAAACGCCAACGCGGCGCCAGAAGGGTTGGACCGGCGGGCGGCTGTGGCGGGCTTCGACGGTACACTGCTGACCACCGCGACAGTGGTCGCCCTCCGCCTGCATCTGTTTGAGCGGCACTGAGCTGGCATCCCTGCAGCGAACCGGATCAGGGCGGGCACTCTGCGCCGGTCTCGATCCAGGCGGCGATCAACGCGCCGAAGGCGGCCTGCGTGCCTGGTGCCGGACGGCGGCCTTCGCCGGGATGCCAAGCCCAGGCGACGAGATGATCCTCGGCCAAGTGCGTGTGGATCTGGGCAAGGCTGCGGCCGCCGTTGCGGGCCGGGTCCTTCAACTGCTGGCAGATCCCGCCGAGGGTCAGCCCCTGCCACGCCATGCTGGCCGGCGCCAAAAGCCATGGCGTGGCGCCAGGAACGGAGCCGATGCGGCTGCCGACCAGGGTGGTGTTCTCCGTCCGGTGGCAGGAGTTGCAGTTCAATCCGGGCTGACCGAACCCGGACTCCCCGGCCTGCATGAACGGAGCGTGCGGGCGCATCGCATCGCCCTGGGTCGGCTGGCGGTCGGCCGGGTGGCAGTTCATGCAGCGGGGATCGGTGAGAACCTTGGCCGCTTCCGTGAAGAGCGCGCGCGAGCGGGACGCGGGATCTCCGGTCGGGACGATCTCGGCGGGGCTTTTCAAGCCGCGCCCGAGGTCAGCGGTATCCGCTCGGGTGGAGCCGATGGCAGAGGCCAGGGCCAGGGCGCTCACGGTCACGGCGGGAAGGATGAGACGGGCGATACGTCGCATGGTCATGCCCTCCTCAGCCGGCTGCCGTCGATCGGCAAATTGCGGAGCCTTTGTCCGGTCGCGGCGAAGATCGCGTTCATCACCGCCGGGGCTACGGGCGGCGTGCCCAGTTCGCCGACGCCGCCCGGTGTCTCAGTGCTCTGCACGACATGGACGTCGATCCGGGGGCACTCGTTGATGCGCAGAACCGGCGAGTCATCGAAATTGCCCTCGACGATGGCGCCGTCGGCCACGGTTAGACGGCCATAGAGCACCGCGCTCAGGCCGTAGACGATGCCGCTCTCCACCTGCTGCTTGAGGATCACCGGATTGATGACCTGCCCACAATCGACGGCGCAGACCATGCGGTCGATCCGGACGGTACCGCCCGGTGTCACCTGAACGTCGGCGACCAAGGCGGCGAAGCTTCCGAAGTCAGCGATTACCGCCACGCCGCGTCCGCGCCCCGGTTCGAGTGGCGTTCCCCAGCCGGCCCGCTCCGCGGCGAGGTCGAGCACCGCGCGCAACCGCGGTAGGCCGGTGAGCAGGCGCCGCCGATAGATCACAGGGTCCTGGCCGGCAAGATGGGCCGCCTCGTCGATGCCGCATTCGATGGCTGGGGCGTTGCGGGTCGGGCCGACGCCGCGCCAGTTGCCGGTCAACATGCCCTCCGGCGCTTCGTGACGGACGTACTCGACGCGCTTGTTGGGGATATCATAGGGTCCCTCGGCGCCGCCAACGATGTCGAGATCGATGCCGTCCTTGAAGAAGGCCGGCAAGAAGCGCGCCATGATCGCCGGTCCGACGACGCGGTGGCGCCACGACACCGGCAGCCCGTCGGGGCCGAGCGTGAGGTGCAGCCGACTGAGGTTCAGATAGCGGAAGGAGTCGTGACGGATGTCCTCCTCACGGCTCCATACCACCTGCACGGGCCCGTCGACCTGCTGGGCCACGCGGGTTGCCAGGGTGATGCCATCATAATCGAGGCGCCGGCCGAAGCCGCCGCCGAGCAGGTGATTGTGGACCACCACCTTCTCCACAGGTAGGCCAGTGACCGCCGCCGCCGCTTGGCGGGCCCGCCCGGCCACCTGGGTCCCAACCCAGACGTCGCAGGAGTCTTTGCGCACATGCACGGTGCAGTTCATCGGCTCCATCGCCGAATGGGCGAGGATGGGCAACCGGTACAGGGTGTCAAGGCCGCGGGCCTGTGCCGCCTCCGCCGCGGCCACGTCGCCGGCCTCATGGGCGACCAGAGCCTCTCCCGCCATGGCGGCGTCGGCGCGCCGCTCCAATTCCTCGGTGGTCAGGCCGCCGTTCGGCCCGGCATTCCAGGTGATGCGCAGCGCCGCCAGCCCCTTGCGGGCCGATCCGGTGTGGTCGGCGACCACGGCGACGGCATCGCTCAACCGGACCACCTGCCGGACCCCCTTGATGGCGAGCGCCGCACTGTCGTCCACCGCCTTCAGCGTGCCCCCAAAGGTCGGGCAGATGGCCAAAGCCGCGAACTTGACCCCCGGTGGGTGGGCGTCGAGCCCGAAACGGGCGGTTCCGTCCACCTTCTCCGGCGAGTCGATGCGGGGCAGCGCTTTGCCGATCAGGGTGAAGGCCGAGGCCGGCTTGAGCATCATGGTTTCCGGAAGCGGTTCCCGCGCGGCGGCGGCGGCCAGTGTGCCGTAGGGAGCGCTGCGTCCGCTCTCGGGGTGGCGCACGACCCCGGCTTCGGCCTTGCAGGAGTCGGCGGACACGCCCCATTGCCGCGCCGCCGCAGCGACCAGCATCGTCCGTGCCGCCGCCCCGGCCTGGCGCATGGGTGTCCAGAAACCGCGGATGGTGACCGAACCACCGGTGATCTGGTCGCCAAGCAAAGGGTGGGCGTAGCGCGCCGGGTCGGCCGGCGCCGGCACGGCCCGGACCTGGTCCAGCGGTACCTCCAACTCCTCGGCGATCAGCGTTGCGATCGCAGCGTAGACGCCTTGCCCCATCTCGGCCGATGGCACGATCACCTCGATCGCCCCGACTGGCGGAATGCGGATGAAGGGAGTGAGGGTGGCATCGCCAACCGTCGCCGCTTCGGCCGCTGTTCCACCTTCATTCTGTGCGGCGACCCCGGCGGGGCGCAGCCCGATCACCAGGGCGCCCCCCACAGCGGCGGCGGAGATGAGGAAGCCCCGGCGGGAAAGCGGGCTGGCGGGAGGCGAGGACAGTGTGTTCCGGTTAGCCATGGCCATGTCACAGATTCTCCTCGCTGACGATGACGCCGGAGGCGCGCTTGATGGCAGCACGGATGCGCGGGTAGGTCCCGCAACGGCAGATGTTCCCGGACATCACCGCATTGATGTCCTCGTCGTTGGGCTGTGGGTTGACGGCCAGCAAGGCCGCCGCCGCCATGATCTGCCCGGACTGGCAATAGCCGCATTGAACCACCTCTTCGGCCAGCCAAGCGCGCTGGACGCGCGCGCCTTCGTCGGTCCTGCCGACCGCCTCGATGGTGGTGATGGTGGAGGAGGAGGCATCCGCAACGGTGGTGACGCAGGACCGCACCGCCTGCCCGTCGAGATGGACGGTGCAGGCGCCGCACATGGCGATGCCGCAGCCGAACTTTGTGCCGGTCAGACCGAGAACGTCGCGCAGCACCCATAACAGGGGAATGTCTCCATCCACATCGACCGTGTGCGTCATACCATTGACGTTAAGGGTGTGGGGCATGGTCGGAGGCTCCCTTGCGATGCGCTGTTGTTGCGATGTTCGGCCGTGCTTGCGATGTCCTGGTGCGGTGGCTGCCCGGCGGTCGGTCAGGCAGAGACAGGTCGGTTTGCGGTCTCAACCTTAGGCAGCCGGAACTGAGCAGACCGACTTAAATGGTGTGAAAATGTGTGAGGCGCGCCGATGGGGGGCGCGCTATCACAAAGGTGAGGCTGACTTTACAAAGGTGAAGTTGCCGTTTTGGTCCCGTACGATATGATTTTGCACCACCGCCGGAGGGCGAGGGCGGCCGGAGAGCGCCGGGGGTACCATGGGGGATTTCGGCGGGAGCCGGTGTGACGTGGAACCATGTCCGGCTGCTGGATCACAGTTGGCACGCAACGCGCACGTTCCGGGGGCACCCGCGATTTCCCTGGGCCGCGCCATCCAGGCTCCCAGTCACGCCGTTGACCTGGGCGAGATCGTCTTCGGCCCTTATCGGCTGTTGCCGCAGGCCCGCAAGCTCTACCGTGGCGATACGATGGTGCGCATCGGCAGCCGGGCCATGGATCTGCTGATCCTGCTGGCCACACGGGCGGGAAGGACCCTGACCAGCGAAGAACTGATGACCGCCGTCTGGCCCGGCATCCACGTCGAGCGCAACACACTGCGGGTCCAGATTGCCGCACTGCGCAAATTGCTCGGCGTCGAGCCGTCTTGTCTGGACTGCATCGTCACCGTAACGGGGCGCGGTTACGCGTTTGCCGTGCCATCGGTGTCCACCACTCCGCTCCGCCCGCTCTCCACCGCGCCGGAGGAGCAGGATCTGTCGCCGCCCCAACCGGCGCTTCCGCTGACGCGGCTGATCGGCCGTGACGCGCTGGTCACCGAGGTCGGACGACAAATCGGCGCTCATCGGCTGGTCACGCTGGTCGGGCCGGGCGGCGCCGGCAAGACGGCAGTGGCAATGCGGGTCGCCACCTTGGTGGCGGGCAGAGGGGAGGAAGTGGTTCCCGTCGATCTGTCGCCGCTGCCGGACGGTGAGCTGCTGGCCGCCGCCGTGGCCGGTCGGCTCGGTTTGCCGGGCAATAGCCTGAACCCCACGGCGACGATCCTGCGCTACCTGTCGGACCGGCGCACCTTTCTGCTGCTCGACACCTGCGAACATCTCGTCGCTACGGCGGCGCGCTTCGTCGAGGCGGTTCTGGCGGTGGCACCGGGGGTCCGCATTCTTGCCACCAGCCGTGAGGCGCTGCGTGTTGCGGAGGAACAGATTCATCCGGTGCATGGCCTACCGTCGCCGATCGCCGGCCAAGTGGCACCGGCCGACGCGCTAACCTTCCCGGCGGTGCGGCTGTTCATCGAACGCGCCGGCGCGGCCTCCGCCGGTTTGCGCTTCGGTGCGGCGGAGGCGCCCATCCTGGCGGACATCTGCCGGCGCTTGGACGGGCTGCCGCTGGCCATCGAACTGGCTGCGGCTCTGGTTCCCCATTTCGGTGTCGCTGGTCTTCTGCAGGCACTTTCCGATCGCTTCGCGCTGCTCACCAGCGGTTACCGCACGGCGCTCCCCCGCCACCAGACCTTGTTGGCGACGGTGGAGTGGAGCTATCGCCTGCTTGACGAGGCGGAGCGGAGGGTCTTTCGTTGCTTCAGCGTGCTCCGCGGCGCCGTCGCCTGGGATGACGCGATTGCCGTCCTTTCCTTCGACGCCGCCGACGCCGCCCTCGTGAAAGGTCTGCTCCAGCGGCTGGCTTCGAAATCGCTGATCGAGGTGACGCCCGACGGGCTTGGCGTCCGCTGTCGTATGCTCGACACCAACCGGGACTTCGCCTGGGCGGAGTTGGTCGCCAACGGCGAACAGGATGCCGCGATGGCACGGCATGCCGAGCATTGGACGATGCGGTTGGAGAACTGGACGCCGGAGCCGGCGGACAGCGCTTCACAACGGACAAGCTGGGAGGCGATGCTCGCCAACGTCCGTTCGGCGTTGCGCTGGTGCTGGTCGACGGAGGAGGGGCTACCGCTTGGCGTGCGCCTTACCCTCGCCGCCGTGCCGCTGTGGACCAACCTGTCGCTGATCGCCGAAACCATCGAGGCCGTCGGGCACGCACTCGACGCCATCCCGTCGGGTGATCCCACGCGGCGGCGCGACGTGATGCGGCTTCACGCCGCGCTGGGCGGCGCTCTGATGAACATCGACGGAGCCGGCGAGCGCGTGCAAGCAGCCTGGAGTACGGTGCTGGTCATCGCCGAGGAGCTGGGCGACCGCGAGGCACGGCTGAAGGCGCTGTGGGGGCTGTGGATCGACCGGCGCAATCAGGGTGACGCCCGTGGAGCGCTGACGATCGCCCAAACCTATGCGCGCCTGTCCAGCGGTGTCGACGATCCGTTGTTCGCCATCCTCGGCGATCGGATGCTTGGCGTCTCACACTTCTTTGTCGGACGGTTCGCGACGGCGCGCGGCAGCATCGAACGCATGCTCGCGCGCAGCGGAACCATTCCCCGTTCGGCGCAGATCGCCGCCTTCCAGTTCGACCAGTCGGTCGCCGCCCGCTGCTTCGAGGCGCAAATCCTGTGGCTGCAGGGCTTCCCCGAACAGGCGCGTGCCGTCAGCCGGCGCAACGTCGAGGATGCGGTGTCCAGTGACCATGCCGGCAGCATCAGCTATGCCCTTTCGGAGGCGGCCTGCCCGATCGCTCTGCGCAACGGCAACCTCGAAGAGTTGGATGGCTTCGCTGGCCTTTTGATGGCCCGCACCAAGGGCGCCGGCTTGGCCATCTGGCACACTCTCGGCCGCTGCTACGAGAGCTTCCTCCTGATCGGTCACGGCCGGCGTGACATCGGCCTGCGTCAACTGGCTGAGGTCTTGGCCGAGTTGCGCCACATCCGACATGGACCGCTTCTGACGCATATGCTTGGGGAGTATGCGGCGATCCTGATCGACGCCGGCCGCCCTGTTGAGGCCGAGCGGGCCCTGCGCGAGGCCTTCGGCCGCCTGCGCCGGAATGGCGAAGGGTGGTGCGCGGCCGATTTGAAACGGGTGCGTGGTGAACTGGCAGCCCGGAATGGCAACCCGGTGGAGGCGCGGCGCTGGTTTGAACGCGCATTGGCAGAGAGCCGACGGCAGGGCGCCCTTGCCTGGGAATTGCGTGCCGCGACGAGCTTCGCCCGGTTCCTCCGCGATCAAGGTGACATGGCCGAAGCGACCACGACGTTGTCCAACGTGCTCGGGCGGTATGGCGAAGGCTGGGGGACGCAGGATCTACGCCGGGCTCGCTCCCTGTACGACGAGGTAACGGTTTGTTCTTCGATCGCGGCGATTAGATCCGTGTAGACGGCACATGGTCCTTGTTCCCGACGACAATGATGCAACGCACGGTGAGAGCACATCTAATCCGGGAAATGGGGACCAAATTTCCCGCTCAGGAGCCGCCCTCGCCCCATGAGCGGAAGAGTTTTTCGGTGACGTTGTTGCGCCAGCGGTCGCGCGAGCGCAGGTAGCGCCGCGCCACCTCGGTGGACTTGTGACGGGTCTGGCGCATGATGTCGTGCAGCTGGGCCTCCTCCTCGGCGGCGGCGGTGGCGAGGCCGGCGCGCAGGGAATGGCCGGAGAAGCGCTCCGGCTCGGGCAGCCCGGCCCGGACGGCGCTCTCCTTGACCAGCCGGGCCACCGCCTTGTCGGACAGCGGCTTGCCGGTGACCGCGCCGTTCTTCAGCACGCCGCAGAACAGCGGGTCCTCGGGGCGCAGGGCGCAGCGCACAGCGAGCCAGGCGTCGAGGGCGCGCAGGGCGCAGAGGTCCGGGTCGGCGGCCGCCCAGATGGCCACCGCGTCGCCGCGCCCGCGCTGGTCCGTCTTGGAGCGGCGCACCGTTACCTCGACGCCGCGGTCGGGATGGCGGGTGACGTCGGCGACGCGCAGCGCCACCAGTTCGGAGCGCCGGAGCGCGGCGCCGTAGCCGATCAGCAGCATGGCGCGGTTGCGCAGGCCGAGCGGCCCGTCGGGCTGCGCCGCGAGCAGGCGCGGCAAGGCGTCGAGGAGGATCGGCGCGGCTTGGCGGATCGGGCGGTCGGCCTGGCTGCGGGCGAGACCGTCGAGCACCAGGGCGATGCGCGGATGCTTGAGATCGACCGGAACTCCGGCGAGGCGGTGGGCGGTGGCGATGGCGGCGAGGTGAACCCGCAGCGTCGGCACGGTCAGCCGTTCGGCTGCCTTGACCAGGTACATCCCGATGATCTCGGCGTCGCCGGTCAGCGGGGCGAAGCCGAGACGGTCGCACCACGCGCTGTAGGCCGTCCAGGCGGAGCGGTAGGCACGCAGCGTGCCCTCCCCGCGCGCCCGCGTCGCCCAGACGGCGGCCTGCCGGGCGAGGTCCTGGATCTCCGCGGCGCGCGCCGGGTCGGCCGGGACGACGAGGCGGCCGAAGATCCCGGTCTCGACGGCGACGCCGGCGTCCGGTTCCGGCCAGGCGGCGCCCGGCCTGTCCAGGAAGAGGCGGGGGATCGGATCGTCCGGCGTGTCGTGCGGCTGTCAATTTCCGGTTACCCAGAGATCGGCGGCCGAGAATTTCAGCGCCTCACGGTCTCACCGTAAGGCGAGTTTTTCTGGTAGCCGTGAGAATCTACTTATTGACCGTGAGATCAATTGGCAGCACGGTTTCAGGCATGGCGCCCCGGAACACTCCGGACATCCAGACAATCCCTCAGGAAATCTGGGAGGCCGCACGGACCGTTGAGCAGGTCGTCCGGCCCCTCGCCGACCTTGTTCGGCCCCCTCGGTCGGTCATGGAAGAAGCGGCGGCCACCCTGGGGGTTAGCCGTGCCACCATTTACCGGATGGTGGCACGCTACCGTGCCGATCCACGCACATCCTCACTCATCGTCAGCCGCGGTGGTCGTCCCGCAGGCCTCCGCCTGATTCCTTCCGAGGTCGAATCCATCATCGACCACCGCATCAATACTTCGTACCTCACGAAGCAGAAGCCGCGGCTGGCGGCCCTTCACAAGGAGATCCAAGCCGCCTGCCATGAGAAGAGATTGCCGGCGCCCTCCTACAACACGGTCGCATCTCGTGTTAGAGAACTCAACGCCCGTCAGGTTCTAGCGAAACGTGAAGGCGGCAAGGTCGCGCGCGACAAGTTTGGCTTGGTCACCACCGCGTTCGTGGCGGAAGGACCGAACAGCGTCTGGCAAATCGACCATACCCTGGTCGACCTGATTGTTCTGGACGAATATTTCCGGGAGCCGGTAGGTCGACCCTGGGTGACGTTCATCATCGATGTGGCCACCCGGATGGTGGCGGGCTTCTATCTGACGCTCGACCCGCCGTCGACGACATCCGTCGCCCTGGCCCTGACTCATGCCGTGCTGCCCAAGGATGAGTGGCTCCGGACCCGGAGCATCGACGGCGCATGGCCAATCTGCGGGCTTCCGCAGGCCTTGCATATGGACAACGCCAAGGAGTTCCACTCCAAGGACATCAAGCGCGGCTGCGAGGAGTACGGTATCGCCACGCAGTACCGGCCGGTGCGGACCCCGCATTTCGGCGGCCACATCGAGCGGCTGATCGGCACCATGATGGGGGCCGTCCACCTGCTGCCCGGCACGACCCATTCGAACGCGCAGGAGCGGGGCGAGTACCGTTCCGCAGAGCACTCGGCCATGACGATGCGGGAATTGGAGGCCTATCTGGCACGGGAGATCGTCGGGACGTACCACAACACGGTTCATTCCTCGCTGTCGATGCCACCGAACAAGAAGTGGCGAGACACCGTGGCGTCGATGCCCGGCCAAGCACCACGCCTGCCGAAGGACCATCGCCAGTTCGTTCTGGACTTCCTACCGTCCAAGCCACGTCGTGTCCTGCGCGACGGCATCCATCTCTTCAACATCGTCTACTTCGACCGGGTCCTCGCCACCTGGCTGACCAGCGACAACCGCGACATCGAGGTGAAGTACGATCCGCGCAACATCTCGCGCGTCTACATCCGGGATGACGAAGGCCGGTACTTTGACATTCCCTATCGCAACACCTCCTACCCGCCGATCACCCTCGCCGAACACCGCAGAGCCGTCAGACGGCTGCGGGACGAGGGGCGCCGCGCCATCGACGAGGACCTCCTGTTCCAGACCATCGCGCAGCAACGCAGCCTGATCGCGGACGCCGTCACCAAGACCAAGGCCCGGCGGGAAGAACTTGGCAAGGCGCCCGCCAACGCGGGCAAAGCGACCAAGGCCGCCCGTCGCTCCATTGAGCACACCGTCACTTCCATCGCCGGCACGCGCGCTCCAGCACGCGGCAAGGAACCGGTCACACCGCCCACACAAAGCCTTTCAGCGCCGGAGCCGCCGGGCTGCCGCGGTGATGTTGGCGGGACGCGGAAAGCTCCTTCGCCCTCGCTTCCCGAGCCGACCGCTCCGGTTCAGGCGACCGACGACCATTTCGATATCGAGGTGTGGCCGTGAGCAGCATGTTCGAGCACATCCATCCGGCCTTCCGGGACAAGGCGATGGCCAGCGACGAGGAGCGCATTGCGCTGATCCGGTCCGACCGCTGGATCGGCCATCCCGTCGCCAACGCGGCGCTCCAGAAACTGGAGGAAATGCTCTCGGACCCGGTGCGCACGCGTATGGACAGCCTGCTGATCACGGGCGAATCCGGTATGGGCAAGACCATGATCATCGAGAAGTTCCTGCGCAAGCATCCCCAACGCGAGGATCGGGTCAGCGGCACCCTCAAGATGCCGATCGTTTCCATTCAGATGGCCCCGACCCCCGGGGAAAAGCGGCTCTACGTCCAAATCCTCGATGCGTTGAACGCCTACACGCCCAGCCGCATGGACAAGGACCACGCCGCGATGCTGTGCATCCGCCTGATGAGGGAGATGGGCGTGCGGATGCTGTTCATGGACGAAGCCCACAACCTCCTGTGCGGGACGGTCCAGCAGGGCGCCGAGGCGCGCAACACGATCAAGTTCCTCAGCAACGGCTTGCGGATTCCGATCGTCTGCGCCGGCACACCGGAAGCCGCGCGCGCCATCCGTCAGGACGTGCAATTGGCCAACCGCATGCACGAGATCACGCTGAACCGCTGGCGCGACGACGAGAACCTCCAGCGCCTGCTGAACAGCATCATGCTTTCCATGCCGCTGCGCCGGCCGTCCCCGGTCAACGAGCCCAGGATCCGCAAGCTGATCCTGGCCATGAGCGAAGGCATCACCGTGCGCCTGTTCCGCCTTCTGGAAGCCGCAGCGGTCCAGGCGATCCGCTCGCAGCAGGAACACATCGACTTCGACCTTCTCGACACCGGGTTGAACACCCTTCCCCTGGTCAGCATGTCTTCCGGGGAGGCAGCGGGCGATCCCTTCGCCGAGTTCTACAGGTGACAGGCGGCATGACCAACCGTGCAACCGTCTTCTGGCGGCTTCCCGTGCCGTTGTGGCCCAGCCAGGACGAGGGGATTTGGTCGTGGATTTTTCGCCTCGCGTGCTTCTACGCCATGCCCGTCGACGATTTCCTCGACTGGATCGGCATGGCCGGGAAAAGCAAGAGGGCGGCCATTCTCTACGGCGAGCCATCCGACGCCCTCGTGGCGTGCCTGTCGACCGTAAGCGGCCTGCCGGCCGAAAGCATCAGGGCAATGGGCTTTCGCGATCCCTGCGAATGGAAAGGGGATGCCGCCCGGAATGGCCACCGCTACTGCCTGCACTGTCTCAAACGCGACCGGGACCTTGGCCGGCACGACGCCCTCCGTCGGTCCTGGAGTCTGAACCGGGTGACGTTCTGCCACATCCACCGGTCGCCGCTCGTCGACCGTTGCCTGGACTGCGGCATGCCGTCAGGCGCCTTCGTCTACGACGACGGCATGATGCGACTGGCGTGCGGCGTCTGCCGCAAGGTGGTCGACACGACCCGCATCCCGGACGATGACATCCTGTTTGTGCAAAGTCTGGAAATTCCGCAGGACGAGGAGCCCAGGCCGATTGCCCGTCGGATCATGCAAGCCGTCTGGATGTTCGAGGAGGCGATGCTGGGGGTCTTGACCGACGGCATCGCGCCCGGCGGTCCATTCCCGCAGACGGCGGGCCAGTTCAAGAGCGCGCTCTCCTACACCGCACAGGCGTTCGATTCGATCGGCTGCTTGGAGCCGCCCCTTACGACGGTGCCATATTTTGCCGCCACAACGACGGATGGCGGCTTGGCGGCGCGGCGCGCTTGCCATGTCCTTGAGATGAGTGTGCTGACCAACGGCACCGCCTTGCCCGCACTGTATCCGGGCTGCCGGTCATGGACCGGGCGCAGGGCCCGTTTCCGGGCTTTTTGCAACCTCGGCGGCCTGTACCACATGGCCAGCGGCTTCGTCCGCGGGGATTTAAGGGCGTATGCGGACGATCTCGATCCGACCCTCAAGCAGGAACTCATGCTGGCGATCACCAGCCGGCAGGCGGGCCTCGGGTGGTGCGGTCCGTTTGAAGCCGATCGGCCGTACTTTCTGGAAGACTGCGCGAGGCGGCGGCCATCCGATCAGGAACCCGGAGCCGGGAGGACGATGCACGAAGCGACGCCGCACGATGGCTTGGCATCCGCTTCCGCGTGCGACGGGCCGAAGGTCCGTGATGAGGGGGAGTCCGCCCGGAGCGCCGATGATACGCCGCCGTCCGCGGCCCGAGCGCGTCCTCCTGGGGCCGTGCCCCGTCCGACCGTACGGTTGGCCGGAAACGACACCGTCAAGAGGACGCCGGCGCTGCCGGAGCCCGTCACAAGCGACGACGGCGACCAGACCGCCTCCCATCGGGTCGAAGCGGCGCGCGTGTCCGCGGTCCCACCTCCGGCAAGTCCGCCGGGCCGGGCTTCGGCGGGCGGCGCCGGCCTTGCGATTCCACGCTACGACCGGCAGGCGCTCCAGACGATCATCAAAGCCGAGGTTCGCAAGCGGCCCGCAGCGTTCCGCACGGTGGCGGACCGGCGCCGGGAGGTGCAGCGCATCGCCAGAGCCATCGTCGATGGCACGCTCCCGGCAGGCCCGGACCTGAAGGCTGCGGGGGGCGGCGATCAGGCATGACGTGGACCTTGTGAGGCCGGTTCCTCGACCATACACGCGGCCTGGGGGCTCAGTCGGTGTCGGACGGCCGCTCCAGCCGGTCGAGCACGGCGTCACGCCCGGCGGTGGTGAGATCGAGCGGAGGCGTGGTGCCGGACGCGAGGCTGACGCGGTCGTCGGGCGCCGCCGTCCCGCGCAGCCGGGTGAGCAGTTGGTCGATCCGCTCGCCCAGCCGGGCGCGGGCGGCGAGGTCGAGCGTGGCGACGATGGCGCCGGGCACCGCCAGCACCAGAGCGGCGATGGCGACCGGGTCGCCGCGCGTGGCCTCCCGGTCCTCCGGCGGCGTCCGCCGTTCCGGCACGGCGCCGAGCGCCTCGGCGAAGAAGGACTCCAGCTCGGCGGCGAGCGCCTCGGCGTTGGGGCCGGCGATGTGGATGGTCGTGGTCATGACTTGGCCTTTCGAATTGCCGCCTGGATGGCGCGGACGTGCTCGACGCCCTGGTCGTGCTGGATTTTGGCGAAGGCGGCGGCGGCCTCGTCGAGCACACGGAGCGCCTCGTCGGTCCGGCCGGCCATTGCCAGAACTTGGCCGAACAGCGCCCCGACCGCCCCGATGGCGTCAACACGCTCAAGCTGATCGAAAAGGGCAAAGCTCTCGGTCAATTCCTCTATGATCGTCTCGACTTCCCTCTTTTCCAGCCTGCCGCGTAAACGGATCTCGGCGCAGGAGAAGCGAATATGGGCTAGGCTATCAATATCCTGCATGCGCTGTGCGACCGGCAGGCGCTCCTCCAGATGAATGCGCAACGCCTCATCAAATTCGCCGCGCCGCGCCAGGATGTTGGCGATTTTGCCCAGCGTCACGGCGCGCCCTTTCACATCGTCCATACGATCAGTAATGGGGACAACTTCCTCACGCAAGATGCGCAGGGCCTCCTCGGTCTCGCCGCGATTCGCGAGTATTTCGGCGATTTGACCAAGGGTCACTGCCCGTGAATGCACGTCACTCAACTGCTCATAGACTGGTAGTTCCTTCTCACGCCGGATGCGCAGGGCTTCGTCGGTTTCGCCGCGCGTGGTCAAGATGTCGGCGATCCGGCCCAGGGTCACCGCCTGCGCATGAACTTCGCCCAGTCGCTCGTAGACCGGCAGCTGTTCCTCGCGGCGGATGCGCAGGGCTTCATCGGTTTCGCCGCGCGTGGTCAAGATGTCGGCGATCCGGCCCAGGGTCACCGCGCGCGCGCGCATGTCGCCCAGCCGCTCAAAGACCGGCAATTCCTCCTCGCGGCGGATGCGCAGTGCCTCCTTGGTCTCGCCGCGCCCTTCGAGGATGTCGGCGATCTGGCTCAGGGTCACCGCCCGCGAGTACACGTCATCCAACGCCTCGAACCGTTGCACGGCGTCGCGAAGCAACACTTCGGCCTCACCGATGCGCCCGACTTGGATCAGGCGCGAGGCTTGGTCGCTCAACACCATGGCGTCAGCCCGTGGATCGGTGCCGGACAGCGACACCGCCCGCGCCAGCAGGGCGTCCTGGTCGCCGCCTTGGCCGAGCCGCTCGGCGCATTGCACGCCGAGCCGCAGGAGGTGAAGGTCGGGGGCGGCCCCTGCGCGGTCCAGGAGGTCCAGCGCTTGCGAGACCAGCTGCCACGCCGCCTCGGTCATGTGGGCCCGATGAAACAGAAACAGGCCGCCCATGAGTGCCGCCGCGTTCAGGATTTCCGGCGGACCGCCGGCGAGCAGGGCCAGCCGGGCGAGTTCGACGGCGCGCGGATGGACGGGCAGGTCGCCGTCCTCGTCGGTCCAGGCGGCGTGCAGCGGCCCGACCACCGCCGCCGCGAGATGGGCCCGATCCGCCTCCGACAGCGCCGCCGCCAGTGGGCGGGCCAGCGGGTTGACCGCGCTGTCCATGCCGGCCCCGCCGTAGCGGTCGAGCAGCCCCAGGCCCTGGAGCCGGTCCACCGCCGGTTCCGGCGCGGCGATCCCGGCGGCGCGCCCCGCCGCCTCCAGCACGGCGCGCGGCACCGGCAGCTCGAACAGCGTCGCCGCGGCGAGTTGCCGGGCCTCGGTCGGGGTCAGCATGGCGCGGAACGCCTCGAGCGACAGGCGCCGGAAGAACTCATGGGCGGTGCTCTCCTCCGCCGGCACCGCGCCGCTGTCCAGATAGCCTTGCACCGCCGCCACCGCCCGCTCCGCCGCGGCGACGCCGGCCGCGCGGTCAGCGAGTTCCAGCAGCGGGCGGGTCAGGATCTCCTGCAAACCCGGATTGCCGCCCGCCACCGCCTTGATCCGGCCCTCCAGCCGGTCCAGGTCGGGATCGTCGCCGGCGGCGCGCTCCTTCCCGCGCAGCCGGGCGGCGGCCCGCATCTGCTTGGCGCGCTCCGCCGCCTGCATCGGCGGCAGGCCGACGACCGCCAGAGAGGCCGCCAAATCCGTTCCGCGCGCGTCGGTCAGCGCGAAGGTGTAGCGGCTGGTGATCAGCAGCCGCGACTTGGTGGCCCGACCGGCGTCGCGGAAGGCGCCGACGACGGACGCCATGACGGCGGCATCCTCCGGCGTGCGGAATGGGGTAGCCGGCTCGTCCGGCTTCGGCTCGGCGAGGCGGCGTTCCAGGTCGTCCACGATCAGCAGGAGCGGCCGCGTTCCCGCATGGCCGCTGAACGGCCCCTTCAGCAGCCCCTGAAGCACCAGCTTCAGGGCAGCAGGGTCACGCAGAACATCCTGCTCGTGGGCAGCCAGTGTGGGCTTCTGCTCCCCCTCGGGCAGGGCATCGACCAGTGCCAGCAACACCGCGTGGGCGTCGTAGCGTTCGAACACCACGGCCACCCTGTGGGTGTCCAGCCGGCTGGCGATGCGCTCGGCCAGGCTCGACTTGCCGAGGTTGCCCATGCCCTGGACCAGCACGCCGGCCTTCCCCTCCGCCCAGGCCCGCAACGCCGCCTGGATGGGGCGGCGCCGGCCAACGAACTGTTCGGGGGTGGCCACCGGCACCCGTTCCCTGGCCTTGTCGAGATAGGCCTTGTCGCGCCGCTCGCGGAAAGGACGGGTCGGCAGCGCCGGGTCGCACAGCGCCCCGCCGCCGCGCGGTCCGAGCCAGACCCGCGCCAGATGCCAGTGGGCGCCGCGCTGCGGGTCGGCCCGGTGATCCTGCAAGACGCCGAGCCGAGCCGCGGCGGCGGCGTGGGCGACGCTCCGCCCGCCGGCCAGTTCGCCGTAGAACAGCGCGGCGAAGCGGGTGGCCTCGAGGTCGTGGACCGACCCGTCCCATCCCAGCGCGTTGGGCACCCCGGCCTGGATCAGCGCCTGGACGAAGGAGCCCGCGCCGCCATCCGCCTGCTCGGCGGTCCGGCAGGCTGACAGGAAGACCAAGTGCGGCCGGCGCGCGTCGTCGCCCAGGGCGGCGCACAGCTTACCGGGGTCCACCCGGTCGAGTCGGCCCTCCGGCGTCTCCAGGGCCAGGTAGGGCCCCTGGCGGTCCACCTCGCCGTGCCCGGTGAGGTGAAGCACGTCCCAGCGGGCGGTCTGCCTCAGGCGCAGGCGCAGTCCATCCAGGCTGCCGCTTTCCTCGACCGCGAGATGGGCGCCCAGGCCGCGCGTGGCGTCGAGGAAGGCGATCTCCTCCTGTTCGTAATCGAGGGCGTCCTGCCCCTCGACCTCGGCCGCCATGAACAGCGCGGCGATGTCGCCGTGGACGGGGGGCTCGGCCGCACCCGCCTCGCCCAGTCGCCGGGCGACCAGGAAGAGGCGCACCGCATCCTCCGCCAGCAGGAAGCCGCCGGGGGCCAGCACCTCCCACGGAACGTCGAGGAGGGCAGCTTCGCGCTCATCCGGCCGGTCGGGGGCGAGGATGTCCAGCACGACCGGTCCATTGCCGTTCCTCAGGCACCCGTCCAGCCAGCCATTCCCCTGGTTCAGGAAATCGGCGATGGCCCGGCCGATGGCCGGCAGGCGCTCCGTCATCCGCGCCCGAACCGCCTCGTCGTAAGACTTGGCCCACCCCTTCAGGAGACCGATGCCTGCCGGTCCAAGAGGTTTAAGGACCGTGCCACCTCCGGCGGAAGCGTTTGTGCAAAGAAGATCGTCGCCGCGAAGCGCAATGCGCAAGTGTGTCACGACCCTCTGTCCTCATTACGGGAATTTCCATCAAGGAATGTAACTTAATAGATTTTTCTCAGGCAGAGAACATCTTTTGAGGGAAGCCTGCCGGCAGCCCAGTCCGCCACCGTTAGCGTTCCGAATCCGGTGCGCCGTCGAGCAGCCCGGCGTCCCGCGCTTGGTCGAGGAGGGCCTTGACGCTCGACGGCGCCCAGGTTTTGGCCCCGGTCGCGGTGAGCACGCCCTGACGCTCCAGTTGCCGGCCGATCCGGGCCAGCGTGGGCTTTTGTCCGGCCTCGGCGGCGTTGTGGATGGTTGCGACCAGCTCCACCAGACGCCTGGCCCGCGCCGCCGCCTTCGGGGAGCGCCGGGGTGCGGCCTTCAGCAACTCGGGTTCGGCCAAGCCGTCGGCGACCAGCCGGCGGACGGCGCGGATCAGCGCGTCCCGCGTCCAGGGCGCCGGGTTGTCGCCCGGGCGTTTCTTCAGGGCGCCGTTGAGGACGTCGACCACACGGTCCCAGGGCTGGTGCGGCCGAAGGCGGCGGACGATGGGCAGGAACTCGCCGGCGCCCCCGGCGACCCGCTCGCTCCGGCGGTCGTCACGGGCGCGGGCAACGCGACGACGGGCCAGAGGGTCCCCGGAAACCAAACCGGGGTTGCCGGGACGCTTGCCGACGGCCTTTGCGGCGCGCACCCCGGCCTTGGTCCGCTCCCGGATCAGCGAGCGCTCGAACTCCGCCACGGCGCCAAGGATCTGAAGGGTGAACTTGCCCTGTGGGCTTCCGGTGTCGATGGGATCGCCCAACGATTTGAAGGCCGCGCCCTTGCGGTCCAGAGCGTCGATGACGTCGAGCAGGTGGGCGAGCGAGCGGGCCAGGCGGTCAATGCGCACGACGACCAGGGTGTCACCCTTCCTCACCCGGGTCAGCACGGCCTTGAGCTGGGGGCGCTCCCGGTCGGCACCGGACGCATTCTCGCGGAAGATCTCGCCGCAGCCGTATTTCTTGAGGTCGAGGATTTGCGCCTCGGTTGACTGGTCGTCCGTGGAAACTCGCGCGTATCCAATGAGCGCCATGCTGGGTTCCTTCCGCTTGCCGACCGGAGTATCGCAAGGCCGGGAGGAATTTCAAGCGTTGCGCAGGTCAGCAATCATCCGGTTGAAAGCCAACGGAAAGAATTTGGCGCGAGTTTACGATGGGCAAGCGTCATCCCACCGTCTCCTGCGAGACCGTGCCCGGGAAGAGCTTTCTCAAGGTTTCCTGAAAAACTGAACCCCGTGGGAAATGGGGAATATCGACCGTTCTCAGCGTCTAGTGAGAGAACGGGAGTGTTTCCGACGCATTCTCAAGCTTTACTGAAATTGACAGCCGAGTCCAGTGATCCCGGAAGCCCGACACTAGCCGAAGCGGCGGCCACCGGCAAGGCTCCCTGATAAACACCCGATAGCTCTTTTTATCGGTGGTTTATCAGGACCGGCCAGCCCGCGAACTCCGACGGAGAGAAACCAAAGGCCTCTCAGCTTCGCTCTTGCTCTCCAACCTTCTGGTTTCTATCGTCTCTCAGCGCCCCTGATAAAGACACACTGTCCCCCATCCGCCCGGATCACCGATGCCGCGCCTCCTCCCCCGCCCCGCCACCGCCGCCCGCCGGGACCCGCCGCGCCGTCCCTCCGGAGGAGGGCGGTGAGCCGGTGGCGCCCCGACGACGACGCCCTGCCGCCCCGCCGCGCCTGGGACGATGACGACGCCGAGGAGGACATGGACTGGCGGCCGCCGGTCGACGAGGAGTCGACGCCCGCGCCGCTGAGCGGAGCAACGCCGCCGCTGGTCGCCCCGGTCGCCGCCGCCACGGCGGCGCTGGTCCGCCTCGACGAGCGCCTCGCCCGCTCGCCGCCCGCTGTTGCTTTCTTCTGAAAATTTTCTTTGAAAAATCTGAGCGCCAAAGACATTGTTTTCTCAACACCAAAGCGACCCTCTCCCTCCGGAATCAATGGTTTAATCAGAGTTTTTTAAGGAAAGTTTCTAATAGCAAACTCACGACCGACCTTCAGCCCCCACTGGCGCACCGTCTCGTGGCTGACGGTGATGCCGCGCGCCGCCAGCAGCTCCTCGACCATCCGCAGACTGAGCGGAAAGCGGAAGTACAGCCAATCCGCCGTCGCAATGATCTCGGCTGGATAGCGAAAGCTGGCGTAGCGGGGATCGGGACGTGTCGTCATGCCATCCCATACCCCGCCTCCGTCGACCCGGGCAACTGAGTGATCAACAAGTTGACAGTGCCTGCGCCAGTACCTGTGGTTCGAACAGGCCGCTATGTCGCCCCATGAGGGTGACATGCTCAAAGTGCAGCCGATCCTCCGACGGCTCGTCGACGCCGCCTGCTACGCGCCGTAATCCCAATCACCCCGTACCGCTGCTGGATTTATGAACCGGCTCCTAGCCGAGACGGCAATTTTGTAATGCGCAAAGTCGAACTATCGCAGAAGAGGAACAACCATCGGTTTGTTCTCGAGAGAACGAACATCACTATTATAGCCAAAAATTAGATATCCAGCAATGGCTATCAATCCCACGGCAGCAGTGATCTTTATTGCCAGGATGACGAGGCATTTGTATTGGGCTCTTTCCATTGGCTTCCTGCGGCTGTGCATCATGTTCATTATCCTGAGAGAGCTGGATATTTTTTGCGACGCGAGGAGCCCGAACGTTCTCAACTTTTCTTGATCTGCGAACGCCGAAGTCCGTTCGGTCCATGCCGTTAACGCCGACCACCCAACCTACCGCCACCCAACCTACCGCCACCCACCCTGCCTCCACCAAAGCTGCCGCGATCAAACGAGCCGGTCCGGGCTCCTGCACCACTGCGATCCAGGCCACCGCCGGATCCTGCCGGGAAACGCGATGGCCCGGCCGCGGCAGGCGTCACGGAACGGAGCGTCCCATCGCGGACGCGGGTCTGCATGCTTGAAACCACCTGTTGTCGCTTCTCCGCATCCAAGCCGCTCCATGCTTGTTGCACGCGCGCACGCTCGTCGGTGCTGAGAGCGTTCCACCGGTCACGAATCTGCTGCTTCTCCTCGGGTGAGAGCGTATCCCATTTCTGCTTGAGCGCGGCCTTCTGCTCGTCGGTCAACCCGGCGAGGAAGTCCACGTCACCCTCATCATAGTAGTAGACCCAATCGTCATCATAGAACGGGTAGCCCCAAGGGTCGTTCACATAAGCAACGCTCCCCGATCCGGCACAGCCGGCCAGGACGACGACCCCCAGTGCTCCCGCCAGAAACCCGCGTCGCGACCACATGCCGATCGCTCCCTTGTTTGCAGGTTGAAACAACGTAAGTCTTGGTCGAAATCACGGGCGTGCTGCCGATCGCATGGATTGGCTGTCATTTGGTGATTTTTTACATCCGCATGACCACCCGCCCGTCAATCTCGTTGTTGCGCATCCGGCTGAACACGTCGTTGATGTTGTCCAAGTGCTCGACCGAATAGTGAACCTTCACCTTGCCGTCGCCGGCGAACTGGAGGCATTCGGCGAGGTCCAACCGTGTACCGACGATCGATCCGCGGATCGTCTTCCGCATCAGAACCGTGCTGAAGATGTCCAGTTCGAACGATCCGGGCGGCAGGCCGACGAGGGCCATGGTGCCGCGCTTGGCGAGCATGCCGAGAGCCTGGTTGAAGGCATGTCGGGACACGGCGGTGACGAGCACGCCCTGGGCGCCACCGCACAAAGCCTTGACCTCGGCGACCGGATCGGTCGTCTTCGCGTTGATCGCGGCGTCCGCGCCCATGGCACGGGCGAGCGCCAGCTTTTCGTCGGAAATGTCGACGGCGATCACGTCGAGCCCCATGGCCTTCGCGTACTGCACGGCGATGTGGCCGAGCCCGCCGATGCCGGAGATCACAACCGTGTCGCCGGGCTTGGTGTCGGTTTCCTTCAGGCCCTTGTAAACGGTTACGCCGGCGCACAGGATCGGGGCGGCCATTTCCCAGTCAAGCCTGTCCGGCAGGTGCCCGACATAGTTGGGGTCCGCGAGCGTGTACTCCGCGAAGCCGCCGTTGACGGAATAGCCGGTGTTCTGCTGCAGGTCGCACAAGGTTTCCCAACCGGCGAGACACTGCCGGCAGTGCCCGCAGGCCGTGTGCAGCCAGGGAACGCCGACCCGGTCGCCCTCCTTCACCGCGGTTACGCCGGCGCCCACCGCGGCAACGGTGCCGACGCCCTCATGGCCTGGAATGAAGGGCGGGTTCGGCTTCACCGGCCAGTCGCCGTCGGCCGCGTGCAGGTCGGTGTGGCAGACACCCGAGGCTTCGATCTTGACCAGGATCTGGCCCGGACCGACCTCCGGCACCGGAACCTCTTCGATCGACAGCGGCATTTTGAATTGGCGGACCACAGCCGCTTTCATCATTTTTGCCATGATTCCCTCTCTTGCCGTGGCTTTCATATGGATGTTGAGCGTATCCCGTATGGTGGCGACGCCGTTGCCGGACATTTCGGCGCTTTTCGGTTCAACGCTCCACGCTGGATCAGATTTTCCGCTCCTTCGAAGGTCAGAACGCCAGAACCGTGCGAAGCACAATGACGTGAGCCTTGTCATCCGGCGAGCCCGTGGCCGCGGTCTCGGGGCGATCGCTGTTGGCGAGCACATAGTCGTATTGGGCGTTCACGGTCAGGCCCGAAGCAACGGTGTAACCGGCACCAACCTCGTAGACCTTCACCCGCCGGCTGCCCGGGTCGACCATGGAGCCGGGGTCGACGCCGTACTTGTAATTCGCACCCACGACGATGGCTCCGGCGGTGTACTGAACACCCGCGGTCCAGTTGTACATATCATCCGCGAAGAAACCCGGACGCTTGTTCTGGCCCGATTTGCCGAAGCTGGTGTAACTGCCGCCGACGGCGAAGCCGGCATAACCGACTTGGGCACCAAGCTGCCAAGCGTTCAGGTCGCGGAAGGAGTCCGCGGCCACCGTGCTGTCCGAGGACGTGCCCCAGAAATAGCCGGCACTGGCCTTGACGTCGAAGCCGAAGACGTTGCCGTCATAGTTCGCGCCAACCTCGACCAGATCGGTGAAGGAGTTGGTGACGCCCTGGTTGGCGATGGCGGAAGACGCTTTCGACCGGTTGACGTCCTGATTGAAGGAGTCGTTGCGCGGGGTGTAGCTGGCACCGAACTGCACGCCGGCAAAGCGCGGGGAGAAGTAGACGATCTTCGTTGCGTTGGCGTCCGGTGTCAGCGACGGCCACAGGATGCTGGCGGCGTTCACGGCTTCGGCAACCCCACCGAGCACGTCGGCTCCCTGATACCGTCCATTCGCCGGGTTGATGGACTGTCCGGCCGTCGTCGGGCCGACCCAGTTCGTCACCTGATCGAGATCGATGATGCTGGTCGGCAGATAGTCGCCCGGCGTCGAGATGAAGGTCTCATCGTTGAAGGAGTTGGACACGCCGAGGCGCACCTCGCCAAGCCTGCCCTGTGCGAAGATGAAGGCACGGTCGGCGTTGACGCCGGTGTCGGAACCGGCGGCGCGGATGCGGATGCGCCCGCCATACTCCAGGCCGTTGTCCGCTTTGGCGACCGGCGTGATGTGCACGCGGAAGCGGTTGCGAAACTCGGTGGAACGCAGACCGGAGTCAAGGTCCTGATTGACGAAGCCGGCTTCGAAGAAGGCATCGCCACCGATTTTTATCTCGTACTTGGCCTGGGCATTGGTTTCCCCGGCGCCCATTGCCAGTACAGCGGCAGCGCAGCCTGCCAGAAAACAGCGGTTCATGATTGTCCCCTCCATCCTGGCAGTGATCACTTCACGCGTTGAGCCAAAAGACGGAACCACTGCCAACCCGCGCCAAGCAGACGTGGCGACCACGACCGGGATCGGACGACACCATCATGCGAAGGCTCGTCAGCCTTGCAGCGGCGGTGCGTCGCCCGGAGGCGTTTCGATAGTCGTTCTCCACACCCGCAGACCGGAGACAGCGAAGAGAATCGTCACCAAGGGATTGAGAATGTTGAAGAAGCAATACATGGCGAAGCCGGTCGCCGACACGCCGAGCGCTGCCGCCATGTAGGCTCCGCAACTGTTCCAGGGGATCAGCGGTGAGGTCACCGTCGCCGAATCGCCGACGACGCGCGAGAGCAGCACGGGAGCAAGACCCCTCTTCGCAAATTCCGCCTTGAACAACCGGCCCGGCAGGGCGATCGAAATATACTGGTCCGAGGTGACGATGTTGGCGCCGATGCAGGTCGCGACCACGGTTGCCACGAGCCCGCCGACGGACCTCATCCGATGGATCACCGGGTCGATCAAGCGATTGAGGAGCCCGGCATGCTCCACCGTCGCGCCGAACGACAGCGCGGTGATAATCAGCCATACCGTGTTCATCATGCTGGACATGCCGCCCCGCGTCAGGATGACGTCGAGGGACTCGTTGCCGCTGTGCGCGACGTAGCCGTTGGCGAGCGCCATCCACACCCCCTTCAGCATGGCGACGGCGGCCGGCAGCTCCGGTGCGGCGGCGAAGGCGACGACGCGCGTCGGCTCCAGGACGACCGCCAGAAACCCGCCCGCCAGAGCGCCGAAGAAGATCGTGATGAAGGGCGGAAACCGGGCGATCGACAGGCCGAGGACCAGGAGCAGGGGCGTGAAGGCCCAGAGCGACACCGTGAAGTGGCTTTCGATGCCGGACATCATGGCGGTCGCGTCGAAATCGCCGGGCGCCCCCAGCATGCCGAAGAGAAGGATGGCGACGAGCAGCGCCGGAACCGAGGTGAACAGCGATTCCCGGATGTGCTCGTAAATCCCGGACCCCGTCACCGCGGTCGCCAGATTGGCGGTGTCGGACAGCGGGGAGGCCTTGTCGCCGAAATAGGCGCCGGAGATCACCGCGCCGGCCGTGATTTCCGGCGACAGGTTCATGCTGGCCGCCACCCCCATCAGGCCGATGCCGATGGTGCCCGCCACAGTCCAGGAGCTTCCGATGCTGAAGCCGACCAGAGCGCAGATGATTGCAGTCGTCGCGTAGAAATAGTGGGGACTGAGGATCTGGAGGCCGTAATAGACCATCGCCACGATGGTGCCGCTGAGCGCCCAGGTCCCGATCAGCGCGCCCACCGCCAGCAGGATCATGATGGCCGCGAGCCCGGTCGCGATGCCGTCGACCACGGCTTGGCGCACCCCGTCCCAGGGCATCCCGTTCTTGTAGGCGATCCCCGCCGCGATGATCCCGGAGAACAGCAGCGCCACCTGGTTCGGCCCGGCGGAGGCATCCTTGCCGAACAGGAGGTAGGACAACGCGAGCAGGGCGATGAGGGCGATCATCGGAAGCAAGGCGTCAAGCAGGGTGGGCCGGCGCGCCTCCCGCTTTTCTCCAGCCGCTGTTGGGATATGGTTCGAGACGTGGTTCGCCATGGTCGCAGCCCCCTTTTCCGGATCGCCGCCCCAATCAGGCCGCCTACCCGTGCCAACTTGTCGTCGTGAAGGCGTTGTCAATCAGCGTGCCCTTCTCGCCGCGCACGATCGCCGGAATGTCGGCGAGCGCCCCGATCGCCGCGGTTCGCCCCGTCGCCGTCGCGAACCGGCAGGCGGCGTCCACCTTCGGCCCCATGGACCCGGCCGGGAACGTGTGCCGGCCCATCGCCTCGGGGCTCGCGCGGTGGATGGCCCGCGCGTCCGGCGTTCCCCAGCCGAGGAACACGGCCTCGGCGTCGGTCGCCATGATGAGGAGGTCGGCACCCAACTCGCGCGCCAGCAGCTCCGAGCAAAGGTCCTTGTCGATCACCGCCTCGACGCCGACCAGCGTGCGTTCCTTGCCCGGCTGGTGCAAGGCCGGCTGGTACATGGTGGGTATCCCGCCGCCGCCGGCGCAGATCACGATGGTTCCCTGATCCAGCAGCCAGCGGATCGGCCGGATCTCGAAGATGCGCTTGGGGGCCGGCGACGGCACGACCCGCCGCCAGGACGCGCCGTCCGGCTTGAACACCCACCCCTTCTCGGCCGCGATGCGCTCGGCCTCGGCAGCCCCATAGACCGGCCCGACGAACTTGGTCGGGTCGTTGAAGGCCGGGTCGTCGCCGTCGACCTCCACCATGGTCAGCAGCGTGGCGAAAGGCACTTCAAACGGCAGCAGGTTGCCCAGCTCCTGCTCGATCATATAGCCGATCATGCCCTCGGTCTCGGCCCCCAGGACGTCCAGCGGATAAGCCTCGTCCGGCCGGTAGGCGGCGCCCTGAAGCGCCAGAAGCCCGACCTGTGGCCCGTTTCCGTGGCTGATCACGAGCTGATGCTCCCGGGCGACGGGGGCCATGGCCTCAGCGGCGATGCGGATGTTGCGGCGCTGAACGTCGGCGGTCATCGGCTCGCCGCGTTTCAACAGAGCGTTGCCCCCCAAAGCGACGACGACGCGCATGACCTCATTCCCCCAGCGTGGCGACGAGAAGCGCCTTGATCGTGTGCATGCGGTTCTCCGCCTGTTCGAAGGCGATGTTCGCCTCCGATTCAAAGACCTCGTTGGTCACCTCGAGCCCATTGGGCATCCCGTAGTCCTCGGCGATCTGCCGGCCGAGCGTCGTCTCGCTGTCGTGGAAGGCCGGCAGGCAGTGCATGAACTTGACCTGAGGGTTGCCGCTTGCCGCCATCAGTTCCGGGTTGACCTGATAGGGCTTCAGCAGCGCGATCCGCTCCCGCCAGACGTCCTTGGGCTCGCCCATCGAAACCCAGACGTCGGTGTGGATGAAATCGACCCCGGCCACCGCTTCGGCGGTGTCGCTGGTGATGGTCAGCCGTGCGCCGGACGCCGCCGCGAGCCGGTGGGCGATGGCGGTGTACTCCTCCGACGGCCACAGGCTCTGCGGTCCGCAGATGCGTACGTTCATGCCCATCAGGCAGCCGACGATCATCAGCGAATGGCCCATGTTGGACCGGGTGTCGCCGACATAGGCGTACGTGATGTCGGTGATCGGCTTGTCGCTGTGCTCGCGCATCGTCATGACGTCGGCGAGCATCTGGGTCGGGTGGTATTCGTCGGTGAGGCCGTTGTAGACCGGTACACCCGCGTACTTCGCCAGCTGCTCCACGCCGCCCTGCGCGGCGCCGCGGTACTCGATGGCGTCGTACATCCGGCCGAGGACGCGCGCGGTGTCCTTGAAGGACTCCTTGTGGCCGATCTGCGAGCCGGCGGGATCGAGGTAGGTGACGTTGGCGCCCTGGTCGTGGCAGGCGACCTCGAAGGCGCAGCGGGTCCGCGTCGACGTCTTTTCGAAGATCAGGCAGATCTCCTTGCCGCGCAGGTGCTGCTGCTCGGTCCTGGCGTACTTCGCACGCTTGAGGTCGCGCGCGAGGTCGAGCACATAGCGGAACTCCCGCGGCGTGTAATCCTGGACGGTGAGCAGCGACCGGTTGCGCAGATTGAAGCTCATCTTTTCCTCCTGGGGTTCCCTCCGGGTTCGTTGTCCGCGGCGGGTCGTCAGTAGGCGGGTTCCCGCCAGATCGGGCAGGTCATGCAGTGGCCGCCGCCCCGTCCCCGGCCGAGTTCCGCCCCGCGGACGGTGATGACCTCGACGCCGGCCTTGCGCAGCAGCGTGTTAGTGTAGGTGTTGCGGTCGTAGGCCACGACCACGCCGGGTTCGAGGGCGACGACGTTGTTGCCGTCGTCCCACTGCTCGCGCTCCGCCTCGTAGGCGTTTCCGCCGGTTCCGACGACGCGGAGCCTGGAGTAGCCCAGCGCGTCGGCCACGACCTCCAGCAGCGGCCTCGCCTCGGGCCGCACCTCGAAGCGCCCTTCGTCGTCCAGGGGATAGGCGCTGTAGCAACGGATCTGGTCGACGACCTCCCGGAAGACCGTCACCAGATCGCGGTCACAGAACGAGAACACCGTGTCCAAATGCATGGCCGCGCGGCTTTTCGGCATCAGGCAGGCGATGACCCGGGATGCCGCGTTGTTGCGGAACAGCGCGCGGGTCACTTGGCCGACCGCCTGGCGGTTGGTGCGCTCCCCCATGCCGATGAGGACGATGCCCTTGCCGATCGGCATCACGTCGCCGCCCTCCAAGGAGGCGCCGGTGAAGTCCTCATCGGAGTCGCCCCACCAGATCGTGAAGCCGCCGTCCCGGAAGCGGGGGTGGAACTTGTAGACCGCACGCTGCAGCAGCGTCTCCGGCTTGCGGGCGGGCCAGAACATCGGGTTGCAGGTCACGCCGCTGTAAATCCAGCAGGACGGGTCCCGCTGGAACAGCGTGTTGGGGATCGGCGGCAGCACGAAATCGGTGCCGCCGAACGCCTCGTTCAGCAGCACGCTCACGGTGTTGTCCGGCAGGTCCGATATGGCGATACCACCGATGAGATGGACGGCGAGTTCCCTGGACGGCATCTCGTCCAGCCAGGGGCGCATGACCTCCACGGCGGCGACCCCGACGGTGTTGGCGGTGACGCGGCGGTCGAGCACGAACCTGCGCGCCTGCGGATCGTCGAGCGTTTGCGCCAGCAGATCGTGCAGGTCCAGCACCTCGACCCCGCGCTCCTCCATCTTCAGCACGAGGTCGTGGTGGTCCTTCTGCGCCTCGTGCACCCAGATGACGTCGTCGAACAGAAGGTCGTGGCAGTTGCCGGGGGTGAGACGCTGGTGCGCCAGCGACGGCCGGCAAACCAGGACGGTCCGCAGCTTGCCGACTTCCGAATGCACGCCGACTTCAGACATGACGCATCTCCCTGCTTCGATGGCCCGGAATTCCGCACACGGGCCTTGTTGTCGTGTGCCATCACGCGGCCATCACAGTGGGCTGATCCTGCCGGTCCACATGAGCCAGGCGGCGAGCACGGCGAGGATGACGATGACCGCCGCGATGGCCACCTCAACGCCCGTGAAGGCGCGCTCCCCGTGCTCGCTTCGGGCCCGGACATAGATCAGGATTCCGGGTGCGAAGAGGACCGCGCACATCAGCAGGTACTGAAGGCCGGCCGCGTAAACGAGCCACAGGCCGTAGGCCGTCGCCAAGGCACCGACCAGGATGCCCTTCGTCCGTGATTCGGCACCGTAGCCCTCGCCGGTCAAGGCCAGTTTCAACGCGTAGGCACCGGACAGGACGTAGGGGGGGAGAATCGCGACCGAGGCGATGAAGTAGAAGAACTGGTACGCGCTGCGCGAAAAGAAGCTGAGCGCGAGGAAGAGCTGGATCAGGAGATTGGTCGCCCAGAGCGCGTTCACGGGCGACCCGTTGGCGTTCTCCGCGGCGAACCATTTCGGGAAAGTCCCGTCGCGGCCGCAGGTGTAGGGAATCTCCGCACACAGCAGCGTCCAGGAGAGGAAGGCGCCGCCGACCGAGATCACCAAGCCGATGTTGATCAGGGCGGCGCCCCACGGGCCGACGAGGGACTCGAACACGCCCGCCATGGACGGCACCTTGAGGTCGGCGAGTTCGGGTTGCCGCAGGACGCCCGTCGCCAGCAGCGAGACCAGCACGTAGATTCCCAGCGCGCCGACGAAGCCGATCACGGTCGCCCGTCCGACGTCGGAGCGGCGGGCCGCGCGGGCGGAATAGACGCTGGCGCCCTCGATGCCGATGAACACCCACAGAGTCACCAGCATGGTGCTCTTCACCTGCTCCATGACCGAACCGAGGCCGCCCGTACCGGACCCGGCGCCGGTTCCCCAGAAATCCACCGTGAAGCGATCCCAATGGAAGCCGACGATGGCCACCAGGACGAACAGGAACAGCGGCACCAGCTTGGCGATCGAGGTGACGACGTTCACGAAGGCCGCCTGTTTGATGCCACTGAGCACGAGCGCGTGGATCAGCCACAGGCACAGCGACGCGCCGACGATGGAAGGCAGGTTGTTGCCGTCGCCGAAGATGGGGAAGAAGTGGGACAGGGCCGAGAAGATGGCCACCGCATAGGCCACGTTTCCAAGAAAGGCGCTCAGCCAATAGCCCCAGGCGCTGTTGAAGCCGACGAACGGTCCGAAGCCGGCCTTGGCATAGGCGTAGGGGCCTGCGTTCAGGTTCGGTTTGCGCACGGCCAGGTTTTGGTACACGAAGGCGAGCATCATCATGCCGATGCCGGTGATCATCCAGCCGATCAGGATGGCGCCGGGCGACGCACCTTTGGACATGTCCGATGGAAGATTGAAAACGCCGCCGCCGATCATCGAGCCGACAACGAGCGCAACGAGTGGGAGCAAGGTCAGCTTGTCCGACTTCTGGGTCTGCGCCACGCCAGCGTTTTTCACCGACACGAGATCGTTCACGTCAGCCGTCGTCATCGCCGTCTCTCCGCTGTCCTCGTCTCCCTACCGTCAGGATTGGCTCCAATGAGGCGGGGCTCTTCTGCTCCAGTGTCTACGGGTCACAATCCGTTGGATGGCCTTGAACCGTTGGATGGCCTTGAAGGGATGGTGGCCAGGAACGGTAAGTCCCAAATTCAATCATTCGGCGAGCCGTTACATAAGTTCGATACGGTTTCCACGTCACCTCAACATCGCTTGGCCGCTACCGAGGACGCTGATGGAACAGAAGAAATTGTTATCGCTCTTTTGATAGAGCGCGTTACGGTATCCCAACCAACAATTTCAATGGCTTTAGAGAGAAAGCTCGCGCATGAAGCTGTTTGTTTTGCAGATGCGAAATAAACTTGACCGCTCGTTCCCCGCTTAGGATTGGGCGATTTTACTTTTCGCTGATCACCAAGCTACGATGAAACAGTCACATCGGCAGAACGCACATAGGATGAATCCAGGCTGGCTTTGTCACGCGCGGAAAGTCCAGAGCCTTCAACGGAGGTACGTCGCTACTGCCGCAACCTGCCAGACGACCATCGCCTGCGCCCGAGCGATGCGCAAGGTACGGCGGGAGATCAGATGAGGCTGGACATTGAAGCACGGTTTTCAGAACCCAACGAGGCGAACCGCGACAACAAAGATGCAGGCTGCGGAGAGCAGTGCATCGACGATGGCCCCCGACCCGTCATGGCGGCGATCCAGGCGTCTGTTGGCGAGCAACCAAACATTGGCGTGCTCAACGACACAGCGGACTTGGCCGAGGCCGGAGCCGTGCGGCTGGCCGATCTTGCGGATGATCGGTTGGATGCCGTCACGCAGGCAGAGCCAGCGGTTGTCGGCGCTGTCGCATCCGACGTCGGCGTAGAGGCGGGCGATGCTGGCGCAGACCACCATGGCAACCGGAGCAGGTCGGGGAAGAGTCTGGCATCGTGAACGTTCGCCGCGGAGGGCAACGCCGCCAGCGGAAGCCCATCCGTAGAGACGACCACGTGATACTTGGTATGAACCGCGCCGGGATTCCCGGAGGCCGGCGCGGTTTACAGCCAATTGCTAGTTTGGGCTGGGTTTCGGTTGCGGCAGGCGTAAGTTGCCGACGATGGCCGGCCCGAACTTTCTCACCCACTGATGCACCGTCTCGAAGGACGCATTGACTCAGGGTTCCGCTCGAAGTTCTTCGACACTCCGGTAACTCAAGATGAATCAAAAACACATCCAGATCGCATGCAGAATGATCAAAAGTAGGAATTGGTGGTGGGCATACAAGAGTGGAGGCATCCTGCGCGGTTATCGGCATGACCGACAGGCCGTTACGAGGGATGTAGCGATGCCCATAATAGCTAAATGGATCGGCATCGCGTGCCATACAAATAGGTGGCATCTGTCACTCTATTCGAAGTAATGTGACTAGTTCGTGGTAGGAATTCATTATGCCGTTAGCGATCATTCCATTCACCATTCTCTCTGGCTAAACTGACTACAGTCATTGTTCAGGTAAAATTTAGAAAATTATTGCGTTCTATTAGCGATCTAATTTCTCTATATGTCAAAATAATTTAACGCTGCTTTGTGTCGTGCGTCTCGAGATCATGACGTCTACTGCTTCCAGCGCTTGGCCCCAGCGCCTGGCTAATGTAGAGCGTCCCGGCATGGACAGCATGGTGTAGCAACCCCTTGCCCTGTGGGCACAGCTGCCGGATGGACTTAGAGTGCCGATCAAAACCTCCCATGGGCCAAGCTAAATCAATGGCTTAGGGCTTGGAAACCGAGGTTTTGATCCGCACTTTTGACGGAAGGAGAGAGCCGTGCTTCCCACCTCCGACGAACCACAGAGCACCGATTTACCCGCGTCCACCATCACGGCACCGCTCATCGATGCGGCGCTGGCGCGCGTGCTGGCCAGCCGCAGCCTGCGCGGTTCCGCCCGTGGCCGCCGCTTTCTGCAGTTCATCGTGCAGGAGGCCCTGGCCGGGCGCGCCAATCGCATCAAGGCCTACACCATCGCCATGGACGTGTTCGACCGCGACGCCAGCTTCGACCCGCTGCTCGATCCGGTGGTCCGCATCCAGGCGGGCCGTCTTCGCCGCGCCTTGGAACACTATTATCTGACCGAAGGCGCCGCCGACCCTCTGCGCATCGCCATTCCCAAAGGCGGCTACGTTCCCCGGTTCTCCCTGGTGCCGGTCACTGCCGGAGCCGACCTTCCAGACGAAGCCTCCGGCCCGGCGCCGGTGCCAACCCGTGACGGGCTGGACCCACCCCGCGCGCCGCTGTTCCTCGGACGCCCTATCAACCATCCGCTCCGCTGGCTGGCCGTCGCGGCCACAGTCGTGCTTCTGGCCGTGGTCGGCCTGGGGCTCTTCGCCGGGTGGCGCGGCATCGCCCCCGACCCGTCGAAGAACGCCCTGGAGCGCGCCGCGGAGCCGGCCACGACACAACGAGCGGTGCGCGGCCCGGCCCTGTTGGTTCTGCCGTTCACCAACGGCTCCGGCAATCCGACGCTCGACCTCGTCGCCGACGGCATCACCGAGGATCTCGTCACGGCGCTTATCCGCTTCGATGATTTTCTGGTCTTCGGTGCCGACACCAGCTTCCGCTACCCTTCGGCGCCGGCCCTGCGCGAGGCCGTGCCGACCACCCGCGTCGACTATTTGCTGAAGGGCAGCGTCGCTCAAACCGGTGATTACATCCAGGTCACGGCCACGCTGATCGCGGCCAAGGATCACCGCTACCTGTGGTCGGACAGTTTCCGTCGCGCCGTCACGCCGACCAGGCTGTTGGATCTGCGCCACGACATCGCCGTCCAGGTCGCCCGCACCCTGGCGCAATCGGACGGCGTGATCGAACGCGAGGAGGCGCGGTTGAACGAACAGCACGCGCCACAGGACCTGTCGTCCTACGCCTGCCTTCTGCGCACCCGTCAATATTGGCGCCAGCTCAGCGCCGCCCTCCATGCCGAGGTGCGGGATTGTCTTGAACGGACGACCAGGAACGACCCCGGCTACCCGGAAGCCTGGGCGGCGCTCGCCATGGTCACCATCGACGAAGCCCGGCTCGGCTTCAACACCGGTCCGGCGCCCAGCAATCCGGTCGATGACGGGCTGCAACTGGCCGAGCGCGCGGTGTCGCTGGCTCCGGACAGCGCGTTTTCCCATCAGGCACTCGGGCTTGCCTGGTGGATGCGCCGCGAGCCGCAGCGCAGCATCGCCGCGTACGAACGGGCGCTCGCGCTCAACCCGAACGACAGCGCGATCCTCGCCGACCTGGGGCGTTGCTACAGCCTGACCGGTGACTGGGAGCGCGGAATTCCGCTGATCCGCGAGGCCTTCACGCGCAACCCGGCGCAGCCGAGCTGGTACCGCATCGTGATCGCCACCTATCATTACGTGAACGGCCGCTACGACGAGGCGCTCGAGGAGATGCGGCGGGCCAATCTGGGGCGCGAGGTCATTCTCGGCCATGTCGCGCTGGCGATGATACACGGCCAGACCGGAAACCGGGCCGAGGCGGCGAAGGCGGTCTCCGAGATCCTGCGGCTCGACCCGAATTTCCCGGTCAAGGCGATCCCTGAATTCGAACGCCGCAACATCCACCCGAACATCATCGTCCGGATCGTTGACGGCTTGCGCAAGGCCGGTCTTGCCATTCCACCGCCGCAGATGGCCGACGGCGAAAGGCTCTGAGAGCCGTGATGCAACGGGGCGTTACTGTAGCATTCCCGAAAGCGGCCCCATGCTACTTCTGAAACGACGCCGGCTTGCGGCCCGATACCGGAGAAGCGGAACATCCCAATTCGAAAGGGGAGATCGGCCATGGCCGCGACGGCGCGAATGGCGTTCATGTTGATGGTGACTCTGGCGGCGCTCGCGCACATCGTGACGACCGCGGCGGCGGCTTCCGCGGAAAATGCACGCGACGCCAGGATCTTCGAACTGCTCGACGACAATCAGGACGGCAGTGTCTCCATGACGGAATTCAAAAACAACCAAATGCTGGTGTTCTATATTCTGGATCGCAACAAGGATCTCGCCTTGACAGTCGGTGAAACCCATCTGCCTGCCGACGTCTTCGCGAGCATCGCTGGAAATGACGGCAAGCAAGATCGACACTCTTGAGTTTCTCGATGTCGTCGATTCGGCCTTCAAATAGGCCGACACCAATCAAGACGGACTTCTTGATCGGCAGGAATTCGTCGCGCTGCTGGGTCGTGTCCGGAACCTCTTCAATAGACAGTGGTTCCAGAACTGGTGCACCACGGCCGCCTTCATCGTTCTCGCCATTGCCCCCTCCCTTGCCCCTGGTTCGGCATCAGACCTTGACCAAATCCCGCATGGAAGCGACGCCCTTGACGGCCCGAAGGATATGCGCCCGGGTGTTGTAGATGTGCGGGCAGAGCCGCAATCCCCCAGAGGTTGACGCGGCGATGCCGAACTGCGTGTACATGGCGTCGGCGACGGCCTTCTGGTTTGCCTTCGGAACCTCGATGACCACCACCCCACCGCTCATTGCCGGGCTCTCCGGCGTCACCAGGGTCGCGCCGGCGTCCTTCAACCCCTCCTTCAGGAGACTGGCGAGTTCCGTGACGCGGGCCTGGATCCGCTCGGGCCGGATCTGTTCGTGCAGATCGGCGGTCTCGCCGAGGGCCGCGACCGCGGCATCGTCGCGCTGCCCGAGGGTTTCGAACTTGAGCGCGTTCTCAAGCTCGAGTTCGACCTTGATATCGCCGGTGTAGCCGATGGTGTTGGGCCAGATTTCCGGGGCGCGTCCGTTGCGGACATAGAGGATGCCAATCTCCTTCGGGCCCATGAACCACTTGTGGGCACTGGCGGCGAGCGAGTCGCAGCCGATGTCGTGGACGTCGAGCGCCGCCACCCCCCAGCTCTGCGCGCCGTCAACATGGCAGTAAATGCCCCTGTCACGAGCCATCGTGGCGAGTTTCTTTGCCGGCAGCTTGAGCCCGCTGACGTTGGAAACCTCGGTAAAGCTGAGCACTTTGGTGCGGTCGGAACACGCCTTGGCAAACAGTTCCACCACCTGCTCATCACTTTCCGGCACCCGTGGCACCGACACTCGGATGACCTTCAAACCGAAACGCTTGGCCCGGATATCCCACGCCTCGTTGTTGGTGACGTGGTTCTGTTCCCAGATGACGATCTCGTCTCCTGCCCGGAAATCGAGACCGTTGGTAATGACGCTGTTGCCTTCAGAGGTGTTGCGCACGAGCGCCACCTCTTCCGGGGCGGCACCGATCTGTGCCGCCACTTTGGCCCGCGATGCCTTCAGCGTGTCGTTGAACTGCGCCCGATTGTTGAAGGATACATCGTAATCGACGACCCTCGACAACGTCGCGACCTTGTCCGCGACGGATTGAAAGGTTGGGCACAAGTTGGCGCAGTTCATCGGAACCGCACTCTCCGGAAAGATGAACTGGCGGCGCACGAGCTCCCAGTAATCCTCGCCACTCGGTGTCTGCGCCCGTGCAGTGTTCTGGATGGCGCCATAGGTGCCGGCGAAGGCCGCTACGGCGCCGGCCTGTTGGAGAACAGACCTGCGGGTGACTGAAAGCGGCATGACCTCCTCCCGTTGGTTCTTTGGGCCGCCAACCACTTTGATTTGATGCTGCCGAAGTTGTTGAACTGGCGGTGCCGCGGATGCGGAGCGTGGACGACCCTCTCAAGGCTTCGCTGCTCTGGTTTATCCGTGCCGCGCACGCGCACGCCCGACATCAGCATTGCGCAAACGCACTAAGCACGAGGGCGGCAAGACGGCGATAGACCTTCCGCCATGTTCACCCTGACACCTCAGCAACAGTTTTGAATATTCATATAACAAACATATTGTATAATGAATTAGGGCGAGGGGTGTATGTACTTCAAGTGTTGCGAAAGAATGCACCCACCTCTTTTGGCTGGTGCTGCCCACATCTTTGCGCATGGGCTTTCATCAACGTTGGTGGAGTCATGCCCGTGTGATATCCACTGCGCGGTTCAGCATGGGTGCTTGCTGCGCATGAGTGCCTGCGTGACGCTTCGCTCCCGACAAACCTTGGATGTCATTCGGCGGCTTTCTGCGGGACGGTGCCCGCAGGCAGCGCGGCGGCGAGCCTCGTCGCGTCGTTGCCGACAATGAGGTCCAGCCCCATCGCCCAAGGGACGACGGCACGCACACCGGCCTGCTTCAGCGCGGCCATGTCGGCCTTGCCCGCGTCGGCAAGTTCCACGCGCAGCCGGGTGACCGCAAAAGGTGCAAGGGCTTGGATGTTGGCGGCCCCACCGAGGGCGTCGCGCAGCAGATCCTCCCGAATCTTAGGCATGTCTGCCCTCGACGACCGGGAGGGTGGGGGCGCTCCGGCCATGGCGGCGGACACGGGTGCGGCCGGTTCGGCAGCCACGTCGGCGCCGGAGGATTCCAGATACTCCTGCATTTCCGTTTTCAGGTTCTCGGAGAGCGGGCCGAACACCGCTTGGACACTGTCGCCGACCCGCAGCACGCCCGAAGCCCCCATGTTTTTCAGCTTTGCTTCGTCGACCCGCGCCGGTTCCCGGACCACCACCCGCAGCCGGGTGATGCAGGCATCGAGCGTGCCGATGTTTCCTCGCCCGCCGAACGCGAGCACCAAGTCCCGTGCTCGTTCAGTGCCGGAACCGGTGGTGGCGTCGGCCGCAGCCGCGGCCTCGCGGCCGGGGGTTTTCAAATCCAGCCAGCGGATCGCGCCCCGGAAGACGGTGTAGTAGATGGCCGCGTAGATCGGCCCGAAGATCAGCACCAGCCACCATTTCTGTGAATTGGGGTTGAACACATTGAAAATGACAAAGTCAATTCCGCCCTGGGAAAAGGTGAAACCCATGTGCGCGCCCAGCGAGTTCATCAGAAACTGCGAGGTGGCGGCGAGCACCGCGTGGATCAGGTAGAGCACCGGCGCGAGGAAGAGGAAGGAGAACTCGATCGGTTCGGTGATGCCGGTGAGAAAGGAGGTCAGCGCGGCGGAGATCATGATGCCGCCGACGCGAGCCCGGTTTTCCGGCAGCGCCGCGTGCCAGATGGCGATGGCCGCGGCCGGCAGGCCGAACATCTTGAACAGAAAGGCGCCGGACAGGATGCCGGCGGTCGGATCGCCGGCGAAGTAACGGTTGATGTCACCGTGCACGATCTCCCCCGTCGCCGTCTGGAATGAACCGATCTCGAAGAAGAAGGGGACGTTCCAGATGTGGTGCAGGCCGAAGGGGATCAGCAGCCGCTCGACGAAGCCGTAGATGGTGGCGGCGGTGCGCGGGTCGCTGACCGCGGCCCAATGGGAGAAAGCGTTGATGCCGTTCTGGATCGGCGGCCAGACCACCGACAGCGCCACGCCCAGCAGGATGGCGGCGAGCGCCGTGATGATCGGCACGAAGCGCTTGCCGGCGAAGAAGCCGAGATAGGTGGGCAGCGTGATCTTGTAGTAGCGGTTGAACATGGCCGCCGCCAGCCCGCCGGCCAGGATGCCACCGAACACGCCGGTCTCCATGGCTTTGATGCCCATGATGGTCTTCGGCTCCATGCCCCACAGGCCGGTCATCACCCCCAGCGTGGCGAGCATCACCAGATAGCCGATGGTGGCGGCAATGGCCGAGACCCCGTCGTTCTGGGTGAAGCCCAGTGCCACGCCGATGGCGAAGATCAGCGGCAGGTTGCTGAAGATGACATCGCCGGAGCTTTTCATCAGAAGCGACAGCAGCGGCGGCATCCAGTCGAAATCAGCGGCGCCGATCCCCAACAGCAGGCCCGCCACCGGCAGGACCGCGACCGGCAACATGAGGGACTTGCCGATGGCTTGGAGAAAGGCGAAGGGATTCAGAGTCATCGCTGCCTCCAGAGGACGTTTGACGCCCGTTCGGGGTTGGCGCGGACGGTGTAGCCTTATCCATAAAGCACGGCACGACCTGTCTCTTTTTGGAAAGCCACCTGTCGTGGTGACGACGTACTCTCACGGCACCGTCCTTGACTTCCCCGCCGAGCCATTCCACTTCGCCACAACAAGAGCGGGATAAGATAATCCAGCCTGAAGGGAACAGGCTCCGCAAAAAGGGGGGACGCATCGTGACCAGTGTCCGTCTTGTCGCACCGCTGGCCGGCTGGGCCATGCCTCTGGAGGACGTGCCCGATCCGGCCTTCGCACAGCATCTGGTCGGCGACGGGATGGCCATCGATCCCACCGCGGACGAACTGCGCGCGCCGTGCGACGGGGTCGTGCTGGCGGTCCACCGCGCCCGCCACGCCTGCACCCTGCGCACGGCGAGCGGTGCGGAGATCCTGCTGCATGTCGGTGTGGACACGGTGGGGCTGGGTGGCGAGGGTTTCACCGTGCATGTACGGGACGGTCAGAGCGTGCGGGCCGGCGACCGGCTGCTCTCCTTCGACATGGACCTGCTCGGCCGGCGGGCGCGCAGCCTCGTCAGCATGATGGTGGTGGTCAACGGTGAGGGATACAGCGTGGACGGTCGCCGCACCGACCGGGAGGTGGCGGTCGGCGAACCGGTGATGGAAGTCCACGGCGGGGACATGGCCACAGGCGCGCCGGAGGATGCCGGGGATGGCGCCGGGACGGAGCGGCGTGCCGTGCGCCTGCGCATCGCGCATGGGCTGCACGCCCGGCCGGCGGCGGCTCTCGCCAACGCCGCGAAGGCACATGCCGGCCCGGTGTCCATCCTGTCCGGCGGGCGAACCGCCAACGCCAAGAGCGTGGTGGCGCTGATGGGGCTGGGCACCGCTCTCGGCGACGAGCTGACCATCACCGCGTCCGGTCCAGGGGCGGCGTCCATTGTGGCCTCCCTGGCGGCATTGATCGACCAGGGACTTGGCGATCCGGTGGTCACGCTCGCCGCGGCTCCCGTTGCGCCCGTATCCGCCACAGCCCCGCCACCCGCCGAGGCGGGAGACATCGCCCCACCCTTCGTCGCCGGAGCGGAGATTCTCCTGAAAGGCACCATTGCGGTCCCCGGCATCGCCGTCGGTTCGGCGGTGCGGTTGTTCCGCACGGCGGTTCCCATCGTCGAAGAGGGCCGCGGCCCGGCGGTGGAGGAACGGCGTCTGCGCGATGCCTTGGCCGGCGTGGCTGCGCGCCTCGCAACCGCCGCGGCCCGGAGACCGGAACACGCCGCCATCTTCGAGGCGCACCGCACGCTCATCGACGACCCGGAACTGCTGGAAGAGGCGTTGACCCAGATGAGCGCGGGCAAGAGCGCAGAGTCGGGCTGGAGCGCCACCATGCGCCGCCATGCTGAGGCGCTCTCCCGCATGGCCGACCCGCGCATGGCCGAGCGCGCCGCCGACATGCGTGATCTGGAACAGCAGGTGCTGGAGGTGCTGGCCGGGCGGGCTCCGCGCCTGCGGCTGGCCGACATGGTGGAAGGCGCCATCGTGCTGGCCGACGAATTCCTGCCGTCCGATCTCGCCGATGTGCCTCCCGGCCGGCTGGGAGCGTTGTGCATGGCGCAGGGCGGCCCGACCTCGCACGCCGTGATCCTGGCGGCCTCGCTTGGGCTTCCGACGGTGGTCGCGCTTGGGGTCCAGGCCCGCCGGGTGCCGGACGGGGCGCCGGTCATCCTGGATGGGAACCGGGGCGAATTGCGGGTCTTCCCACCGCCCGAGGTCATGACGGCGACACGCGATGCCGTCACACTCCGCGCGGCCCACCGCGCCGAGAATCGGAAGTCGGCGGCGCTGGAGTGCGTGACGGCGGATGGCGCGCGCATCGAGGTCTTCGCCAACCTGGGCCGCGCTGCCGACGCCGCTGGTGCTGTGGCTGAGGGGGCCGAGGGATGCGGTCTGCTGCGCACGGAATTCCTGTTCCTCGAACGGCAGTCGGCGCCGACCGAGGATGAGCAGGCCGCCCAATACCAGGAGGTGGCCGATGCACTCGGCGGCCGACCGCTGGTGATCCGCACGCTGGACGTGGGCGGCGACAAGCCGTTGCCCTATCTGCCGCTTCCCAAGGAAGAGAACCCCGTGCTCGGGCTGCGCGGGGTGCGCGTCGGCCTGCGCCAGCCAGAGCTGCTGCGCAGCCAGATCCGCGCCATTCTGCGCGTCACCCCGGCCGGGGCGTGCCGCATCATGGTGCCGATGATCGCCTCGCCGGAGGAGTTGCGGACGGTCCGGACGATGATCGACGAGGAGCGCGCAGCCCTGCACCGGGCGGAACCCATCGCGGTCGGCGCCATGATCGAGGTGCCGGCGGCGGCGCTGACCGCCGACCGCATCAGCGCGGTGGCCGATTTCCTGTCGGTCGGGACGAACGACCTGACGCAGTACGCGCTGGCGATGGATCGCGGCAACCCGCATGTGGCCGCGCAGCTCGATGCGCTGCACCCCGGCGTGCTGCGCCTGATCCGGCTGGCAGTGACCGGAGCGGGCCGGTTCGGCCGGCCGGTGGCGGTGTGCGGTGGCTCCGCCTCCGACCCGATGGCCGCGCCACTGCTGCTGGGGCTCGGCGTGACGGAGCTGTCGGCGACCCCGGCGGTGATCGCCGACCTGAAGGCGTTCATCCGCACGCTGCGGCTCGACGATTGCCGCGCGGTCGCCGAGGCGGCACTGGAGAAGGACTCGGCGGACGAGGTGCGGCGGCTGGTGACGGAGCGCTGGCCGGAGCTGTGACCCTCATATCACCGCAACGGTCCGCCGCTCGGCAGCGCTGCGGATGGCGGCGTCCAGAACCAGCATGACGTTGCGGGCTTCGTGCGCCGTCACCGGCGGTGGCGCGCTGTCACGCAGGCTGGCGGCGATGCCCGCGTAATAGGCTTCGTAACGTCCCGGCACGGTTTCGACCACCCGCTCCGAACCATCCGCGAGCCAAAGAATACCGGGCTCCGCCGCGGCCACCCCCCAACCCGGCTGCCCCGGCCTCCGCCCTTCCTTCAGCGCCGCCTCCTGCGGGTCGAGCCCGTGCTTGACGAAGCTCCCGCCGTCGCCGTGCAGGGTGAAGGCGGGCCCCGGCCGGTACACGAGGTTCGCGGCGTGCAACACCGCCCGCAGGTTGCCGTAATCGAGGACCAGATGGAAGCAGTCGTCCACCCGCGCATCGGGTCGCTGGCGGGCGATGTCGGCGGTCACCGCACGCGGCAGCCCGAACAGGACCAGTGACTGATCAACCAGATGCGGCCCGAGATCGTAGAGCAGGCCGGAACCCCTCCGCTCCTCCTCCCGCCAGCCCTGCTTGATGGCGGGACGGAAGCGGTCGAAATGAGCCTCGTAATGGGCAAGGCGCCCAAGCGCATTTCGTTCAAGAAGCTGCTGTACGGTGAGGAAGCCGTCGTCCCAGCGGCGATTGTGAAAAACGCTGAGCAGACGGCCCCGCTCTTCAGCCAGCATAACCAGCGCGTCGGCCTCGGTCAGGGTCGGGGTGAAGGGCTTGTCGACCACCACATGTTTGCCGGCCAGCAGCGCCGCACGCGCGAAAGGCACATGGCTGGTGTTGGGGGAGGCGACGACGACCAGCTCAATGGCTGGATCGCCCAGCATCTCCTCGACACTGGCTACAGCGCGCACGTTCGGAAAGGCCGCCGCCAATTGCTCTGTGCGGCTTGTCACCACGGCCGCCAAGCGCAGCCTCGGTTCCGCCGCGATCAATGGGGCGTGGAAGATCGCTCCCGCATGCCCGTACCCAATGAGCCCAACGCGGATCCCGTTCATGGCACCCTCTCTGTGTGCCGCCCACCTTTGGACGTGGTTTGGACGGCATCGTCGCATCCGTTCGCACCCTAGGGAAGAACCGCATCAGCTCGAAGACCGCCCGGCTCGGATGGGTGTCGTTGAACTGGATGGCGCCCTTACCGGGCAGCTCCCGCCAGTCGGTGTGGCTCCGGCAAAAGCGCCGCACGAGATCCGGCGTCGCCGCATGGGCCGGCTGTCAGCCTTCGGTGCGCAGGCGCTGATACAGTGCTTCCACATCCGAGCGCCGGCACAGTTGCGTCCCCGGCGTCATCGCCGTTGCCGTTCCGGCCGCCACCGCCAAAGCGAGGGCATCGCGCGCGTCCCGACCCTGGGTGAAAGCGAACGTCATGGCGCCCACGAAACTATCACCCGCTCCAACCGCGCTCTTCACCGCCACTTCCGGTGCGCGGAGGCGGACGGTGCCCGCTGCGGTGGCCAGCAAGGCCCCTTCGTGCCCGAGCGTGACAGCCAGAACCTCCACACGACCGGAGCCGACGAGTTCTCTGGCCGTCTCATCGAGGGCCTGCGGCTCCCGCAAGGGACGGCCAACGAACTGCTCCAGTTCACCGATGCTGGGCTTGGCGAGGAAAACGCCGTGGCGCAGCGCCTCCCGCAGAGCATCCCCTGAACTGTCGATGACGAGTCGGGCGCCCCTGTCGGCAACGATGCGCGCAACCCTCACGTAGAGGTCGGCCGGCACCCCGCGCGGCAGGCTGCCGCTGGCGACGAGGTAGTCGAACTGAAGGACCTCCAGATCGTCCAGGCAGGAACGCCATTCTGCCTCGCTCACCGGTGGCCCTTCCGTCGTGAATCGGAACTCCTCCCGGCTCGACCGCTCGAAGACCACTTGGTTGACGCGGATCGCTCCGCCGATGGGAATGCGCCAATGACGCACACCGGCGGTGCGCACCAAGCCGTCGAAGACGCTGCCCGTCACCCCACCGGACAGATAGACCGCGATGGAGCGGCCCCCCAGTTCGTTGATCACGCGCGCCGCGTTGATGCCGCCGCCACCGGGATCGATGCGTTGGTCCGTGGTCCGGATCTTGCGGACCGAACGGACTGTATCGGCTTGGCAAGACACATCGATGCTGGGGTTAAGCGTCAAGGTGACAATGGGCTTCATGGCACGCGCCTCCCCGAGCTGCTTTGGCACTTTACGGTGCACTTCCTTGGGAGGAAACCGCATGCGCCCTCTTGCGTACAGAGGTGCACGCGTCGTCGTACGGAATTTCCGGTGCCGTCAAAGTTCGTGCCACACCTGGACGGCTGTGTTCGGTGCGGTGCGAATGAAAACATGGTTGGTCGGCCAGACGGTGGGCCTGCCGGACATCCCGGCGGGCGAACTGAATTGAGGCGTGGCCGAGGCTCGGCCTCAGCCCTGAAGTGCAGCCCAAGCATCCCACCCGTCCTGGCTGAGCCGCCATTTCCCCGGCCCGTCGCCAGGATTGATCAGTCCCAGATCGTAGCACTCAGCGATCAGCCACTCCAGAGAGCCACCCGGCTCCGCCACACAAACGTCACCGCTGCCGGGATCAGCGGTCAGTAGGAGCAGGATCTGGTCCTGGGACAGGTAACCGCGGACGGCAGACAGGCTGCTGTACTGGAGCTTAGGCATAAGCCAACCTCCGGTGAAAACGTGAGGATGGTGTGCTCTTCGCTTTCGTTCTGTAACTGACCATGAACCTCCTCAGCTGCCCGGTCTGTCGGGCTATAACACTCGGGATTTCTGCAAAGGTCTCCATTTCAGTGCTTTCCTCAAACGTGACAGAGAAAACACGAGTAGGGGTGAGCGTCACTTCAGTGCACACGCCAGCCTGCAATAGCCATCAGCACAGAAAACATCGTACTTGCAGAAAGCAGCTTTAATAAATAGGTTCATCCCATTTGTTTAGCAACAGTACGGCAACGATCGTCAGAATTTCCGGTTATCGCGATCACTGGTATAGTAAGATCGCGTTGCGCCAAGAACTTTGATATGTGCAAAATATTACTGATATCGCCCTCCACATACGACAGTGAAAGGTCGACAATTGCGGCGTTTGGAATAAAATTATGGGAAATTATCTTATATTCTGCCTCTTTGACTGTGCTGACGGCAAGCACTCGGAATCCCCAGTATTCTAGAATAATACGAAGAGATTCACATACCTGCGTATGCGGCTCAATGACAAGAATGAAATAATCTTGAGGTGTCGAGATGGACTCCATATCGCCAACATCTCTCAAGTGTAAGGAGGCATGGCCTAACTTTCTTTTATTTACCCCTCGTTGAATAGTCCATACCCAAAGAAAATTGTGGTCTTTTGGGCATGCTCATTTAGAAAACCGATATAGGGTCTTTTTATACTGTAGCGTGGTGCATGGATGCCGGTCTGACAAGGGCAGAGGGATCTGCGGTCGCTCTCGGGTTCCTTCTTTGCTCCCCCAGCCGACCAATGCCTTTCAAACACCACGTTGCGCATCGCCGTCGGTTTCCCCGCGCCACATACCGTGTGACGAACGGGGCAGCGTATGAGGCCGGTCTGCGGCAGCGTGGCAGCCTGACCATTTGGTTCAGTGAGGACGCCGTTTAGGCCTGGCGCGCCGCCCCACGCACCACCCGCGGCGGGCAGCCGCGCTATTCGGCCGTGGCGATCGAGACGACGCTGAGGCTGCGAGCGCTCTTCCACTTGGCTTTCCGCCAGACCGAAGGGCTGATCGGCTCGCTGATGCGGCTGCTCCAGCTCGACCTGCCGGTCCCGGACCACACCACCCTGAGCCGGCGCGCCCACACCCTGGCGGTGGTGCCTCGGCCGCTGAACAGCGGTCCACTGTACCTGCTGGTCAACAGCAACGGGCTGAAGCTCAGCGGTCCGGGCGAGTGGCTGGTGGAGAAGCATGGCTTCAAGAAGCGGCGCTCCTGGCGCAAATTCCACATCGGGGTCGATGCCCGAACCGGCCAGATCGCGGCTGTGGAGGTAACCGCCTCCGACAGCGACGGCTCCTCGCAAGTTGGCCCCTTGCTCGATCAGGTAACCGCCTCAGTCGAGGGGCTGATCGGAGACGGGGCCTACGATCGAACCGAGGTCTATGCGGCCGTGGCGGCCCGCTACCCGGAGGCGGCGGTGATCGCCCCACCTCGCGCCGATGCCGTGCTCAGCGCCACGGCCGCGACCGCCCCGCGTGACCGGCACATTCAGACGATTGCGGAAACCGGGCGCATGAGTTGGCAGCGGACCTCAGGCTACAACGAGCGGGCCAAGGCAGAAGCCGCGATCGCCCGCTAAAAGCAGGTCATTGGCGATCGCCTCCGCGCGCACAGCGACGAGGGCCGCCGCACCGAGACCGTGGTGGCCTGCAACTTGCTCAACCGCATGTTCGGCTTGGCACGCCCGACCTATGCCCGCGTCGCATGACGATCCCGGGGAAAAAAGCCCACTCCATCTTCGCTCTCGTCTGTGCACCACACTGTCGTGGCGTGATAAAGCAACGTTTTACAGCGCAACGACGGTTCCACTCACCGCTGGGAGGCGGTGAGGCCGGACGCAACGCGTTCATTTCGTCGTGGCTCTTTCGAATCGGTTCGTGCGGATGGCGGCAACGGCACAGTGCAGCGGGCGATCCACTCCGGACTGGACTGGGCGTCTGGCCACCTCGGGACATAGTTCAGCCATGGTCCAGGTTCGTGGCGGTGGTGGTGCAACGGCATCGGGATCGCAGGTTGCCGGGTCGGGATGCGTCTCCACCGAGGCTGCGGCCCTGATCCAGGTGCCGGACGGTGGTGGACGTCCAGCCGGGCTGACCGTGACGTTCGGCACAATGCCGAAGCATTCCACGGGGCCACCGGATGGCCGGAAATAGCGCGCCGTGGTCAGCAGAAGGCCATCACCACCGGCCAGCTGAAAGATCGTCTGGACCGAGCCTTTGCCGTAGCTGCGCTCACCGAACAGCAGCGCCCGGTGGCGGTCCTGCAACGCCCCGGCGACGACCTCCGCCGCGGACGTCGTGCCGCTGTCGATCAGCACTGCCAATGGCAGGTCCCGCGCCACGTCGTCGTCCGTGCCCCCAGAATAATGCTGCACGTCCGACACACGGCCCCGGGTGGACACGATATCCACCGCTCCGAGGAAGGCATCGGCGACCCTCACGCCTTGTTCGAACAGGCCACCGGGGTTATCCCGCAGATCCAGCACGAGGCCGGCCAGTTCGCTGTCAGTCTGGCCCTTCATCGCGTCGAACGCTTCGTGGACGAGGCGGCTGGTTTGCTCGTTGAAGTGGGTGATCCGGATGTAAGCGACGCCATCCTCTAGTCGGTGAAGGACTGGCTCAGAACGGACGATGGTCCGTGTTACGGACACGAGCAAGGGAACATCGTTGCCTGGGCGCCGCAGCAGCAACGTCACGCTGCCGCCGGACGGGCCACGCACGGTCATCACCGCCTCGTGCAGGCTCAACCCATTCACCTCGCGGTCATCGATCCGAGCGATCAGGTCGCCAGCCCGCACCCCGGCGCGGGCCGCGGGTGTGTTTACGTCGGCGCTGACGACGCGGAGCAGGCCACTCCTATCATCCGGTGTGACCACCATTCCCAAGCCCGGAAACTCGCCGTGCATCTGATCGCGAATGTCGCGGACGTGCTCGGTATCGAGAAGGCCCGAATATGGGTCGAGAGAGGCCAGCATGGCCTCGATGGCGCTCTCGGTCAGAGCCCGTTCGCCGGCGGTCCGATCGTCCTGCTGCTTCTTCCGCAGTCCTGCCACCGCCGTGTCGACCAACCGCTCTGGATCGGCAGGCTTCAGATGCGACGATAGCACGTGCTGCAGCACATCGGCGAAGAGGACGTAGTTGGGGTCGGACGTCGTGGGAGGCAGGGCACTTGGTCGCATCGTGGCAAAGGCGACCCTATACCTCTCGAGCGCAGCGTCAGTGCGATCACGCTCGGTGGGAAGCATCGCGCACGCGGCTTCGAAGCCCATCGCCAGCAGCAAAAAGGGCGTCACCAGCCTCAGAGCCCGACATCTTGATTGCCGTGGCGATGCCCGGCGTGCGGCGTGGAGGGCCGGGGAGTCTCGACGGTGTTCGATCATGGTTCGATCATGGAAAGCGGACCATTTTGCTCGGTGTCGCCAATGCGCGGCCGCCAGTGTTCCGGAGGCCGTGGCCCGGAGTTTTGGGGAGATCCTGAGGGGGGATCCTGAGTGCCGCGCGTGTTGGCGACGGTGAGACCGGGTCCGGCAGTGAACCGTACGGGGGCATTGAACCGCACGGGCCGTCCGTTTCAGAAGTAGCAAGAGGGTTGGCGGCCGGCGCTACGGTAACGCTGTGATACGGTAACACGGCGTCCATTCCTGCACACTATGCGCTGGGCCAAGCGCTTCGTGTCACGTCCGGAGACGGAGGACAAGCCATAGGCCGATGATGACGGCTCTATAGCCGTCGTGTTGAAAATCGCCACCGCGGACCGGCCGCCATCGGCCGGAGGGCTGCTGATCCACGCTGCGCGGCCTGCCTCCAGATCCTGCCGCAAAACAGGAAATGGGAGCGTGGAAGGACATCTCCGCCAGGGCAAAGGCCTCATTGGCGCCACCCCGGCCATCGGCGACGGCCATATGAAGATCGGCGGTGGCATTCTCGGGTTGGGCTAGAAAGCGGTTGGCCAGAAGCACGCCGGCCAGAAGCACCGCGGCTTCGGACCGTCCGTCTGGTCATTCCGATGCCTCCGAAAACGGCAGCGTTACGAGCCTTTGGCCCTAGTAGCCGGGCGGTGGTGCCACGGTGACATAGGACACAGTTCCATTGATGTAGGTGCGGTTGTACCAGGTGCCGCCGCAGCCGTAATAGCTCACGCTCCCCGCGGTCACGACCGTCGGCGCGCACGGGAGCACGGTCACATTGGTCGGTGCCGCCGTCGCTGCCCCGGCGATGTAGCCGGCCGTCGCTCCAATCGCCGCACCGGCGAAAGCCCAACCCCAATCGTCGTCCCAATCATCGTAATAGTGGTGATGGTCCCAATTGTTCGCTATGTTCTGCGCTGCATAGGATCGGGCTTCGGTGCGTTCAGTCTGCCCCTGTTGGCGGGCTTCGGTGCGCTCCGTCTGTCCTTCCTGACGCTGCGCCTGCCGCTCCGTCCGTTCCTGCTGGTTGGTTGCGCGCGTGTCCGCTCGCGTCTGGGCGCGTGCCTGCTGCGTCTCGTTGCGCTGCGCGGACCGCTCGGTAACGCCCCCTTGGCGGGAGGCGGTCTGCGCCGTGGCGCTCCGCTGCGAGGACCGCTCGGTCGCCCCGGCCTGACGAGCCCCCGCCGCTGCGCCGCCGACACCACCCGCCGATCTCTGGGCGGAAAAACCGCCGCCCGATGCGACCCCGGGGCGGGCATAGCCTCCGCCCGCGGAAGGTCGTTGCGCAGAAAAGCTGCCGCTCGCCGCTGGGCCGGATCGGGAAAAGCCGCCGCCTCCTGCTCCACGAGAAAAGCCGCCGCCTCCGCCTCGGCCGCCACCGCGGGCCCCACGCGCCACGGCGTCCGCGACGGAGGCGACGACCAGAAGAAAGGCTGTGCCAATGGCGAGAACAGATCGTGTGTAGCCCACCGTCATTTTGCCGCCTCCCCTGCGCTGCTGGAACGTTCCGGCTTATCGTTGAACGGGGTGTCCGTCGCCGGTGCGTGGTCGCCCGCGGCCTTGCGGACGCGCACCAGGAAGGGAATGCGCTGCGTCCCTTCCGGTGGTTGGAAGGCAAGCTGCGCCGGCGACAAGTCGGGGTTCAAGACCCAGTCCGTGAGGTCGGCGCGGTACTGCGGCTCGCCCTCGTCGTTCTTGTAGGTGATGGTGATCCGCTGCGGCAGCGGCGGGCCTTCGGCGGCGACCCAGACCTGGAAGTCCACCTCCTCGGTCTGCCCGGCCACATGGTCCGTCGGCACTGGCGTCAGCGTGTCCCGCTCCACATAGTCCAGCGCCTGGATGCGCTGATCCAGCTCCGCCGGCAGCGTCGTGACCAACAGCAGCGCCAGCGGCAGCCTGACCTGGAGGTTCTGGACGAGGTAACGCACCGCGTCGTCCACGCTGCCGGGCCGGTCCAACTGGCCGTAGACGTTCTGTCCGGGATCGAACACGGTCAGCGCCTTGCCGTCGAAGGTCACCTGACGCCGTATCCCGTCGCTCTGCTGGGACTCCACCCGCAGGGCGTCGGGACGGTTCAGCGTCACGGTGCGGCGTTCGCCGAACTCGATCTTCTCCCCCGTGTCCTGCACCACGTCGTAGTTGGACCGGATCGTCACGCTGAAGCCCTTGGCCTGGGCCAGCGTATCGGCCATCCGTTTCAGGATGTCCATGGTGTGCTGGTCGATGACCGGTTCATCATCCGCGTCCGGCTCCTCGGCCTGGACGGCCTCGTCCAGGGGGGGAGCGCCAGCGGGCGGCTCTCCGGCCGCCAGCACGGGGCCGGCCAGAAGGAGCAGGCAAAGAAGCGGACCAGACAAGCGCAGGAGCGTTCTCATGGGACACCACCGATCAGTCGATGACGTTGTAGCCGCCGTCGATGTAGACGACTTGGCCAGTGATCGGATGCGCCGCGTCGCTGGCCAGGAATGCGGCGCTGGGCTCGATCTCGTCCACGGTGACGAGCCGGTGGGTGGGCGCGCACCCCGCGGTGCGCCGCAGCAACTCGTCGAAACGGTCGAATCATGTTGTAGTGCTCAACCACCTGCTCCGCCCCGTAGAAACTGACTGTCAGCAGGCAGCCGCCATTCGGCATGAGCGGCTCGGCTAGCTTCGCCATGCGGATGAAGGAATGGCAGGACACCTCCATTGCCAGCGAAAAATCCCACCTTGGTGCAGTCGACCACACGCACATGCAAATCTTCCTGCGGCGCGAAGGCGATGGAGTGCAGAAGGAAATCCAGCCGGCCCCAGCGGTCCCGAATAGCCTCGAACACGCGCTCCAGATCGCCATCCCGACACACGTCACAGAGCAGGATGAGGCCGGCGCCGAGCCGCTCAGCAAGTGGGTGCACGTGCGGCTCGGCCTTTTCGTTCAGGTAGGTAATCTCGAGGTCCGCACCGAGCTCTCGAAACGCCATGGCACAGCCGGAGGCGATGCTCTGGTCGTTGGCGATTCCGGCCACGAGACCGCGTTTGCCGTCGAGCGTGAGTTTTGTGTGAAGGGTTTCGTCTACACCGGTTGACAGGCGTAAGCTTCGCGTCGATGGGTCAACGTGCGACATCCGCGAATCCCCTGCGTGCCGCGATGCTACGTACCGCGTACGCCTCTGTTCGGCCCGTGCTGCTGCGAAGTTTGCTGATCGGCGTCCGCGCGAGCGGTCCTTTGAGACACCGCCCGTGCGGTCACGGTCGTGAATCACCGCTACTGCGAGCTTGATCCCGACATGGCGGCCGGAGGCCCCTCTAGCGCGATCGCGATGCCCGACGGCGCGAGCGTAAGTTGGAGCCCCTGGTTTTTCGATGTCGCCCGGATGACGACACCGTGCTGGTTTTCCATCGCGGCCCCCGCGGCACCACCAGCGACCGTTGCGCCCACGGCGGCGGCCATGTAATTGCCCGGGAAATCCTCAACCTTCTTGAGATTGTAGACGTTGCCGGTGGCCTCCACCGACGAGGCACCAACATTGACGACGCTGAAGCCATTCGCCGTGAACGGATAGTCTTTTCCCTGGAAGTGGAGAACGCCGTGTCCCCAGCTGTAGCCGACGCCAAGCGCGACACTGCCTCCGGAAAAGTCGATGGTCGCGTCCGGTTTTTCAGATTGCGCTCCGCTGGACGGCGACGTGTTGGAGGGCTGCTGCGCTGACGCGCCACTGCCGAGAAGCAACAGTGTTGCGGCGAACACGGTGACTGCGATCCTTGGCCTAAGCACTGGTCATTCTCCCGCGTTGGATGGTCGAGCTCGGAATCCGGTGCGCCTGCCCCATCGATGCGCAGAACCCCGAGTCGAGCAGCACCGCAGGCAATCCGCATCAGGCGGCACAATCACTGGTCCCTACGAAGGCGTTTCTGGAGATGGGTGGATCAGGGCAGGCTTGGCACGGTCACCGCGGCAACCACGGCGGCTGAAACCATACCCGCCCGTAATGCCCATCGGTTGGGCGGATGGTCACGGTCGTCATGATGGTCCGCTCCTGATGATCGGCCCTGAAGTGCTAATAGAAGCCATTGAGCCTCAACCACAAGAGCTGTTGAAAGTAGCAACCGGCCCTCTACGCACGTGTTACGGTAACCTCCACAGCGCCTGTGGGGTGTTGCAATAAATTGACTGAGGACTCTGGAAAATGAAACAGGGCAGATACCGTAACAGGATACGGTAAAAGTGATGATATTCAAACTACAACCGTATAAGGTCAGAAATCTATCTATTGGCAATTACCTTAATATATCTTATTGATATCTATTTTATTGTTAATAATTTCGACCAGGCGCCGCTGTTGAGTGTACGACAACACGTCACTGAGTGGCTCGGCGCGCGCCGTTTGTTGGTTTGGTGGATTGCCTGCATATCATTGCGCAACATCGACTCTCGTGCATTGAGCACCGGTACGGTATGTTGATCAATACCGGCATCATGCTCACCGCAACCAAGTGCTGAAGCCCGATTCTCACGCCGCGTTGATGGTTGCCACAAGGATGGCTTGCTGGCGGGAAAAGTGCCAGGAAAGTACCTCCATTACGAATTCTTCGGCGACGGCTCTGGACAGTGAGAGACGCTCGGCATTGCCATGGCCGTGGATGCGTCGTTGGGGCTGCTCTCCCGTGTCTCTCATCCAGCGACCGAGACAACGCGATCCCAAGGAGGAAATCATGCCATTGCGCCCAGCTTGGCTTAGAATTTACGCAGCGGCCATTGTCGGCGGCACCGGCTTGGTGTCGGTGGCCATATCGACTCCGGTGGTGGCGCAATCACGCCCCGTCCTATCAAACGTGGTACCCGCGGACGCGGCCGTGACGATCCACGCCAAGATCAAGGCGATTGACCCAGCCAAGCGGCACGTCATGCTCGAGGAACGTACGGGCAAGCCGGTCACCGTCTTGGCCGCTCCCGATGTCCGGCTTGAGATGCTGAAGGTCGGCGACACCGTAAATGTGGATTATTACCGCTCCGTGGCCTTCGTGATCTCGCTGCCCGGCAGCCCCGTACCGGAGGATGCGATCAAGCAGGCGATCACGCGGCCGGTCGAGGCGCCGGGCGGCGTTGGAATCCAGGTGACGCGGGTCAGCGGGCTGGTGGTCGGTATCGATGTGGAAGCGCACAGCCTTGATCTCGTTAACCCGCAGGGAGGTGAGATCTATACCATCAACGTGACCGATCCCGAGCGTCAAGCAGCGCTTCCCGCGCTGAAGGTCGGCGACACCATCACCGCCACTGTCAGCGAGGCCCTGGCCGTTGCCATCACCCCGGCACCGAAGAGCCTATTCTAACGCTGGACTGTACGCGCACCGACACGGCTGGAGCAACGGGGAGTGCGCGACCACTCCGAGACTGCTGCTGCTGATCGGTCGTCGCGCTCGGCGACGCCGAGCCTTGCACCCTCGCCCGGAACCTGCTGGCACCTCGGGGCACCCTAGTTGCGGCCATTCTTTTCTGAAAGGCAGTGTGAAACAGCCATGCGACGCATCTTCCTAATTCAGGTCACAGCCGCCTTGGCCCTCGTGGCAACGGCGGCCACCGCGCAAGCCCCGTGGGATCGCGCCCCCGCCGATGCCCGAACGACAGCGCTGACCGACACGGACCGGCCGCAGGTCACTTTGGTGGAAAGCGTCCGACTGACGGCGGTCGTCACCGCCGTTGACAAACCGTCCCGCACCGTGACGTTGCGCCATGCCGATGGTGGTCTGGAGGAGGTTACCGCGGGCCCTGATGTCAGGAACTTCGATCAGATTGCCGTCGGCGATACGGTACGCGCCGAATACAACCAGTCGACCAGTATCTTCGCCCGACCGCCGCAGTCCGGAGCCTCCTCGGCCGAAGGCCAGTCCATCAGCCGCGCGGCTCCTGGTGAGAAGCCCGGTGGAACCGCCGCTGTGAACCAGGAAGCCACGGGCACGGTCGAGGATATCGACCAGGACCGACGGGTTGTCACGGTGCGTGGTCCGCAAGGCCGCACCCAAAAGGTCTTGGTCGCACCAGATGTTCAGGGCTTGGAGAACGTCCGGCAGGGCGACGAGGTCGTGATCCGACACACGGCAGCCCTGACCATCGTCGTCGAGAAATAGCGCCGATGACCAGTCTCCCGGTTTTTCCGATCCCGGCACGCCCAAGGCGCAGCGCTCATTGCAAGGTGGCGAGACATGAAGAAGGTGATCGGACTGGCTGCAGCCGTCGAGATGATTCCGGATGGCGCCGCGCTCATGATCGGCGGATTCATGGGGGCCGGCACACCGCCGCGCCTCATCGACGAACTGGTCCGCCAAGGGCGGCGGGACCTGACCGTCATTGCCAACGACACCGCGCGTCCCGGCGTCGGAATTGGCAAGCTCGTGGCGGCAAAGCTGGTGCACCGGATGATCACCAGCCACATCGGCACGAACCCCGAGACGCAACGCCAGATGATCGCCGGCGAGATCGAAGTCGAGCTGGTGCCGCAGGGTACGTTGGCCGAGCGCATACGAGCTGCCGGTTTCGGACTGGGCGGTGTTCTGACGCCGACCGGTGTCGGAACCACGGTCGCGGAAGGCAAGAAGACCGTGACGGTGAACGGCAACGTGTTTCTGCTGGAACTCCCGCTGAACGCCGATTTTGCCCTGATCAATGCCAAGCGCGCCGACTATTACGGGAACTTGGAATACTCGCTCACCGCGCGCAACTTCAACCCGGCCATGGCCATGGCGGCCGCCACGGTGATCGCGGAGGCCGAGGACATCGTGCCCGTCGGGGTCATCTCACCCGACGCCGTCGGCACGCCTCATGTCCTGGTCAGCCACCTTATCGGCAAGGAGCGCGGCCATGGATGAGAAGGAACTGATCGCCAAGCGCGTGGCGCTTGAGCTGAAGGATGGGGACTTGGCCAACCTCGGCATCGGCTTGCCCACCTTGGTGGCGCGGCATCTGCCGGCCGGCGTGCGGGTGTTCTTTCAATCGGAAAATGGGATCATTGGCATGCAGCCTCTGCCCGAAGAGGGCTTCGCCTGGAGCGATCTGACCGACGCTGGCGGCAGCCCGATCGGCGCGGTACCGGGAGCCGCGGCGTTCGACAGTGCGCTTTCCTTTGGTCTGATCCGCGGCGGCCACCTGGACGTGACGGTGCTGGGTGGTCTGCAGGTCGATGAAGAGGGGCATCTCGCCAACTGGACGGTGCCCGGCAAAATGGTGCCCGGAATGGGCGGCGCTATGGACTTGGTGACCGGCGCCAAGCGGGTGATCGTGGCGATGACCCACACCGCCAAGGGCGCGCCCAAGATCGTCAAGCGCTGCACGCTGCCGTTGACCGCCGTGCGCCGGGTCAGCTTGGTCGTTACCGACTTGGCCGTGATCGAGCCGACGAACGGCGGGCTTGTGCTGCGGGAGGTTGCTCCCGGCGTCACTCCAGAGCAGGTGCTGAACGCCACGGAGGCGAGCCTGATCATTCCCACGGAGGTTCCGACGATGCGCTTGGCGGCCAGCCCCACCTGACACACTTGGGTTCCACGTCGACTTTCTTCCCAATGCTCGATCCGCGAAAGGTCCTCACCATGTTGAAGGTTCCGCTGTGGTCCGGCCTGACAACCGCATTGGCGCTGTCGTCCTTGATGCTAAGTGGATGCGTTTCCCAAAGCGCTTACGATCAGCTGAGATCGCAAAACCAGCAGCTGCAATCGCAAAACCAGCAACTCCAACAACAGGTTGCCACTCAGCAGAACCATATCGTCCGGCTGCAGGGGGCCATTGCCTACACCGTGAACTCCGATCTGCTCTTCCGGCCGGGCAGCTGGCAAATGACGAAGAGGGGAGAAGAGATCATTGCGGGCTATGCAAAGAGGCTGGCCGCGACGCAGCAGAACAAGCTGCTGGTGAACGGCTACACCGATGACGCGCCGATTGGTCCGGCGCTGCAGCGGCAGGGCATCACCACAAATCAGGAACTGTCGCAGAAGCGCGCGGAAGCGGTGATGCAGTATCTCATCTCGCAGGGCGTGAATCCGGATATGATTGCGGCGAAGGGATATGGCGATGCCAACCCGGTCGCCTCGAACGAGACGGTGCAAGGTCGGGCAAGAAACCGTCGGGTGGAAATAACGGTCGCGAGTTGAGCCGCACTCGCTAACCGTCATGAAGGATCAAGTGCCTTATGTAGACGGCCCTCTGCTTGCAAGCCGAAAAGGGGTACTGTCAACTTCACGGTCGGTTGGCGACCTGAGGGTCTGAACAACCTGCGTTCTGGATGGTTCTTCCGATCCCGGCACGCCCGGGCTCGCGCCTTTACCATGTGGCGCGAGGCGGTCGGTCTTGCCCCGACCGCCTGAGCGGAACCGAAATCCGGTTGTTTAGACCCCAAGTTCATCAACCTCAAGCGAAGTTGACAGCGCTGCGACGATCTCTCCGGTCGAAGCGACCGCCGACCGGTACCAGCCCATCGAACTCATGGACGAGGCCCAGCCAGCTGGCGGCGTGAAATCGACCGCTGTCAGCGTTGCCCGAAACTACAGTCGTCATGAGCGGTTGAACTGAGTGCAGAACAGGAGATTGGGCTGCTATTAGCAGCGGCTCGGTTCAAAGCGAGCATCGCATCAACACTTCCCAGGAGATCGCCATGCAGATCCGAGAAATCATGACTCGCGATGTCGAAATCGCGTCTCCCGACGACACGATCCAGAAGGCCGCCCAGATGATGAAGGACGTCGACACGGGAATGCTGCCAGTGGGCGAGAATGATCAACTGGTTGGGATGATCACCGACCGGGATATCACCATCCGCGCCACCGCCGAGGGCAAGGGAGTGGACTGTAAGGTGCGCGACGTGATGACGGGCGGGGTCTGCTACGTCTTTGAGGATGAGACCACTGAGGACGCCTCGCGGAACATGAGCAATCTCCAAGTTCGCCGCCTGCCCGTGGTCAATCGCGATAAGCGGCTGGTCGGTATCGTCTCGCTCGGCGACCTTGCCGTAGAGAACCGCGCCGCGGACGAAGCTCAAGGGGCACTCTCGAATGTCTCCAAACCGACGCGTTGATTGGCATGCCGGAAGAGAAGATCAACACCAACGGTATACTGGAGGTGCGTGACGGCTCGGGCGCCAAATGCGGCTTGCTTCACTCTCCAGCGATGGCTTCCGCTTCCGAAGAGAGGCCGGATGAAGGCGATCCGGGTTGGTCATCCCGGATCGCCTGATGTTCTCAGAGAGGGATGCGGATACACTTTGGCGCATAAAGCGCGGTTTCCAGAACCCAACACAGTGAACCGCACCGGGTTTCTCGGAGGCCATGGGCGTTGAGACACAACGTAACAATGGCGCTCCCACCAGCTCACAGCGTGGGCGACTGACCAACCGCTACGCGGATTCCGCTTCCCGCACCAGCCCCTGCTCCTTGGCCCGGTCCAGCAGGTTCTTCACCGACGACCGACTCCAGCGCAGACCTCCACGTGGCGTGCGCTGCCCCATGCCCTGCAGTCGGCGCGCGATGCCATCGAGCGTGATGCCGGGTTCGGCCCGCGCCAGCCCCGCCACCATCAGCACGAGGTCGTCGCTGTCGACCCGCTTGGGCGCCGGGTCGAGGACGTCCTGACGGACCAAGCCCACTGCAGCCAGCCGGCGCACGGCGCGGATCAGGCTGTTGGGCGTCCAGGGCTTACGGTCCCACGGCCTGGTCCGCCCCTGCCCCTTCAGCGCCCGCACGACTTGATCCCATGGCGTCGTCGGCCGCAAGGCTTCGACGGTCGGCAGGAACTCCTGGGCGTGCGCGACGACCAGTTCGTCGCGGGCGGTCTCGCGGCCCTGCCGGGCCTTTTCCAAGGCCGCAGGGTCCCGTCGGCGCAGGCCAGGATTGCCGGGTTCCTTGCCCTTGGCCACCGCGGCCCTGAGCCCGGCAATCGAGCGTTCGCGGATCAGGGCCCGTTCCAACTCGGCCGCGGCGCCGAGAACCTGCAGGGCGAAGCGTCCCTGCGGGCTGGTGGTGTCGATCGGATCGCCCAGCGACTTGAAGGCAATGCCGCGCTGACCCAGGCCGTCGATCACCTCCAGAAGATGGAAGAGCGAGCGCGCCAGCCGGTCGATGCGCGCCACCACCAGCGTGTCGCCCCGCTTCAGACTGGCGAGCGCCTTGGCCAGCACCGGGCGGTCGCGGTCGCCGCCGGAGGCGTGCTCCTCGAAGATGACCGAGCAGCCGGCCTGTTTGAGGGCGAGGAGCTGCGAGTCCGTGGACTGCTCCTCGGTGGAGACGCGGGCGTAGGCGACGAGGGCCATGGGGACTCCTGGGCGGTTCGGGCGGGAAAACGCCCGCCGGCCCCCCTTTGTACAGAAAATCAGTTGGTCTTATCCACCCAGATGAACATGGAGGCATGGTCTGGAACGGCGAAAACGGCACCGCCCGCCGCCCGCCGCCCGCCCGGCCGGTCCCAGCGCGCGATAAAACGCCAGTGAGCGCCGGCTGGTCGGAGGCCGCGGAAGGCGACGAAAGTCGCACGAAACCAGCTGCGGAATGGATCTGGCGGCGGTGACAGCGGCTCTCGTTCGAAAAGGACCACTGACAGATCAACGACATAGCAGCGAGCCAAAGGCCAACCGAGGACGCTTTTCGCATGAACTGCCCGCATTTCGCACGATCCGGTCTGCAAAACGGGGGCAGGCAGGGTGTCGAAGCCCTAGGAATCCGGCTTTTCGCACGAACCACCCGACAACGACAGACAACGACAGGAGCTTTGGATAACGGCGATTATCCAAATCATCGGCGGCGGAGCTCCGAGGCGAGTCGGCAGTTACGGAAGCAAAAGAAGGCTTCGGTATCATTTTCTGGCGCGCCGAGCGATGGCGGAGGCGCCTGCCCATGCCCGACGGTCAGGCGTCCGTCGCGGCGCCGATGCCGAAGCTCCACAGCGGGACAGAGCCCGTGCGCTCCCAACCGGCCCGCTCGTAATCGGCGTGGTTGGAATAATGGACCTCCGCTTCGAGCCGCCTTACCCCGCGGCGGGCGGCCAGATGAACACATCCCTCCAGAAGAACGGGGAGGAAGGCCGCCTCGGCGGCGGGCTCGACAAAGATCTCCACGAGCCGCTCCGTCCACACCATCGCCACCCCGACAACGCGGCCGCCGTCCATCCCCAAGACCACGGGCTGTTTGGTGTCAAGGAAACTCCGCCACCGGAAAGCGACGAGATCCTGCAGGAGTTCGCGGTGATCGCCCCCCTTTCCAGACAGCGGATCCGCGTCCAGGACCTCCAGCAGCTCCCGACAGAACTGCCGAAGCGCCGGGATGTCGGCGGCGGTGGCCGGCCGGACGCACGGTACGGAGGCGCCGAGACGGGTGGCCGGTGACAAAAGAAGCAATGGCTCCCCTGGGCTCGCCATGCTCCGCGTCGTTCCTTCGCGGAACCCTCTCTGATGCAGCCGATGCAGCAGTAGGGCCCTCAGGCGACCATGAGAGAACGCGTTCACCCGCTTTTGGATGGTGGTCCAGTCCTCAAGATGCCCCGCAGGTCCGGCCGCCGCGTTCGTTGGCTGAGCATCCCGATCGGACCGGGCGGCCTCCAAGGCGCTCATGTCGGCATCCAGTGCGGACAACGCACGCGCCGCCGATGTGACGGTCCGCTCCAGTCCGATCTCCTTCGCCAACTCCGTGATGACCTCGATGAGGGCTTGCGTGAGGACCGCTTGCGGCAACGCCGGATCCATGCGCTCCTGCCGCAGATCGGATCGGCACGTTGCACAGCGCCACAGAGGGCGCCGGAGCCGCCCGCCGAGCACGGACAGCGGAGACCGGCACGTCGGGCAGCACGGATTGAGCCAAACCTGATGCTCTGTGCAGACCCGGAACAAGGTTCCCCGCCATTGCCAGCGGACATAGGGGATGGGGTCCGCCGCCCAGCAGCCGGGACAAAAGCGTGGGCTGCGCAGCGCTCCCGTCCACATCGCAGAGGCGGTTGGAGAAAAGCGCTGCGCCTGCTCGAACCACGGAACGGGGATTCCAGTGCGTTGCGCGAGAAGCATGAAGGTTCGACGCGGCAGTCCGTTGTCGAGGTCGGCCGGATGGCGACCGAAGACCCCACGAAACTCAAAAAGAAGGGCTTGCGGCCCCACCGCGCTTGCCCAGGCATAACGGCTGAACCAGCTGCTGAGGAGCTCACCCTCGATGGGGGCCGGCTCGGACGCCCAATGGTGCGCCCCCTGACTGGGCCGGCCCCGTTCGAGCGGCTCGCAGGAATACACCTCGCCGTGCCCGATGGTCGGCAAGCGGCCCGCCATCAGGAAAGCCCGCGCAATTCGTCCGGTGAGAATCGCTTCGAAGGCGGCTCCAGCTTCAGGGAGTCAAAGAGGGCCAAGGTGATCTGTTCCTCGCCGACCCGGACCGCCGCCACAGCCGCCGCAGCGATATTCTGCACGATGTCCCCGATCAGGCCTTCCGACACCTGGAAGATCCGCTTGGCCAGGGCCTCATCGGTCAGCTCGGACTTTTGGCGCAACGGCAGGGCGCGCACCAAACTGTTCAGCAGGCGGGCGTAATCAGCGTCGTACTGCCACCGCGGCAAGGACCGGTTGGTCAGCCGCGTACGCAGTTCGCCATCGTTGTGGATCGCTTCCGCCAACGACCGGTCGCCGATCAGCACCGGTGACATGTCCCAGCGATGGCCCATGACCCGCAGAAGCGTGTGGAACTCCTTCGCGGCGCTGCCCCGGAAGCCATGATGCGCATCGTCGAAGATGAAGACCCGCGGTTCGTACTCATCGAGCAGGGCCTCCAACTGGTGGCGCCGCCCCTCGATCGTCCGTTGCGTCGGATCGGGCACCCGTCCCATCGCCCGGATCATGCCGGTCAGGAACTCCTGCCGCGATGCGTCGGTCGGCAGCTGATAATAATGCGAGGCACGAACCTGCACGGTTTCCATGCTGAGGAACTTGTCGGCGACCATCGTCTTGCCGTTGCGAAACGGCCCGCACACGACCACGCCGGTTGTCCGGGTGGATTTCGGGCGCTCCCGCACCTGGGTCAGCGCGTCGAGGGCGCGCACCGCCGCGGGGTAGCCGATCCATCGGTTCGCTTCGATTGCGGCGCAACGCTCCGCGGTCCCCAGCGTTTCCAACTGCCGGCGTGCCTCATCGCTGAGATGGTCGGTCATGCATTCCCCCAGGGTTCCACATCGAAACAGTCGTCGACCACCGGCAAGCGGCCCAGTCCATCGCCGGACGTCTTGAGGCGATTGAGCGCCATCTCTGATGCGTGGGGCTTGGGGGCATCGCCAGCGACGCGCGCCGCCACCGCCTCACTGGCGGCCTTCCGGCTGACGCGCGGTTTGCGCCCGGTTCCCGCCGTCGGCGTCAGGGCCGCGTCGACCATCTCGCGTGACTTTCCCCGCTCCATCCAACTGGTTTCGGCTTCAGCCCGCTCTCGTTCCTTCTGCGCCTCCCACTCCCAAGCCGTCAGGGGCGTGAGCAAGCCGTCAGCCCGCGGCACCGCGACCCACGACTCCCACGACGGATGCCGTACGTAGATGTGGCTGACATCGTTGCGGTTGACCTTGATGCGCAGCGATTCCCGGCCGCGGTTGGCGTAAAGCTCGGCCAGTCGGGGATCCTCGTCCTCCCAGTAGGTGAGACCAAAGGCCGGAATCCCCTTGCTGGACAGGCGGCATGCTCGTTCCGGCAGGAAAGCGAGCTGCACCGCCTCCCAGTCGACGGTCAGAAGATGCTCGGGAATCCGGCAAGCGTGTTTGCCCCATTCGAGGTCGGGGCGCTTCCGGGTCTTCTCGTCCATCTCTCCGTTGCAGATGCGGAACGCGGTGATGGCGACCGCCGTCTCGATCTGCTCGTAGGTGAGGCAGGCGCGTTCCTTGGCCGGGTAATCGCCGCGGTCGGCGACAGAACGGCCTGTTTGTCCTCGGCCCTTGCGGAGCTGCTGATTGATCGAACCCTGGAGACGTTCGACGACGCCTCGGATGTGCGGTTCGCCGCGCCGTGGCTCCACCACGACGCGCAGGTCCTCCAGGCTCCGATTGTCCTGGAGAGACTTGTACCAAGCCGCCCGGTCCGAAATGATCCGCTCCGGCCGGCCGAAGACATCCGTGGCCTCGATGCCGAATTTCTGGAAGTAAGCTCCTTTCGGCCGAATGGCGTGCTGAATGCACAAGCCGATGGCCTCCCGGTTGGCCGAGCGCGGCCACAGCCAGAACCCCAGGATCATGTGAGTCAGCACATCGACCAGCACGATGACCCAGAGCCGCCTCAGGAGGTTGCCCTCATCGTCGACGGCAAGGACGTCGATCTCCGTCTCGTCGATCTGGCAGACCTGAAGCGGATAATCGGGCACCAGCGCGCCGCCACGCCGCCGATGTTTCCGCGCCGCAGTCCGATCGCCGCGGCGGCGCGCAACCTCTTCGGCGGTCCAATGCTTCCAAAGGCGGCTCTTCACCGTGTTGAACGAGACCGGCTTGAGCCCAGCTTGCTCCAACCGGCCGTTGATCACGATCATCGCCTCGTTCAGGGAACACCCTTCGGGGGTGAGGTGCTTTTGGTCGAGGATCGTTTTGACGATGCCCTCGGTCTCCGGTGGCAGCCTCGGGCCGCGGCCGGAATCGTCCCGCAACAGGTCGCGGACCAGGCGGCGCTGGCCGTACTTGCGGAGGTAGCTGCGGATCGTCTGCGGCGTCCGCTTCAGCCGGGCGGCCAGATCGTCGATGGCGGCGGCACGCGCCTCGCTGTGCGGCGGAAAGCGATCAAGGATACGGTCGAGCTGTGTGGCGAGGCGCGCGGCCTCGGACCAGCGTGGGTCGCCCGGTGGGTCGTCGGATCGCTGCCCCATACCCTGCCGGCCCTCCCGCGAAAGCGTTCGGCTGCAAGAAAGTTCTGAGTCGCAAGAAAGGTCTGAGCCACAAACGTCGCACGGAACCCGTTGATCTGTCGCTACGACCTTGGTGAGGGGCCACGAAAATTCTCAGGAGAAAGCGACACCCGCGCTGCGCGCCGGCTGGCAAGCCCGGATGGTGCTCGAGGACGCCGCCGCCGCCGTCCGCCTCGATCACGGGCCGGCGGTCAATCCCCGCGTCCTGCGCGACCACGACCTCGGGATCGCCACCGGCCCGTCCAACCCCGACGTTGCCCGGGCCGCCCTGGTGCTCGCCCTGCTGCGCCATCTGCTGCGCCGGTCGCCGCGCCACCTCTTCCGCCCGGCCCGGCTGCTCGCCGGCGCCGGCCACCGCCGCCCGGCCGCGGCCACCCGGATACCCGGTCCCGGCCGGCTGCCCGCCTGGACCGGGCTTTTCGTCCCCGACCGTGCGGCGATCCACGACGCCCTGGTCGAGGCGCTCGACCCGGTGTGGCTCGGGGAGCTGGAGCACCAGCCGCCGCTGGTCGCCGCCGCCCGCTTCGTCGGGCACTGGCACCGCTGCGGCGCCGCCGCCCTGCTCGGCGGCACGCCCGGCCGCCAGCTCGCCGCGGCCTGGCTGGTCCGCGCCGGCCTGCTCGAGGCGCCGCTGCCGCTGATGAGCGTCGGCTGGCTCGGCGCCCGCGCCGCCTACACCCCGGACGACCCGGCGCTCTGGCCGGGCCGTTTCGCCGAGGCGGTGACACGGGCGGCGGAGCGCGGCCTGCAACTGCACCGCAACCTGGACTCTTGGCGCGACCGCCTGCAGGAGGCCGCGGGAGAAGCCCGCCGGGCCTCGGCGTTGCCGCGCGCGGTCGAGGTGCTGGTGGCGCGGCCGGGGGTGTCCGCCACCGCCCTCGCCGCCGCCCTCGGCGTCACCCCGCGCGCCGCCCAGACGCTGCTCGACGGCCTGCGCCGCCGCGGCCTGGTGGCCGACCTCACCGGACGCCAAGCCTTCCGCGTCTGGACCGCGCCGGAACGCCTGTGACCGCGCCCGACAGTAATCGGGCCCCATTGCCGACCTCCCGCCGGCTGGTGCTCACGCCGGACCGGAGGCACAGCGAAAGCCGTTAAAGCCGATGCTGCTGGCCGGGTCGCTCCGGCGGCGGATCGCGGCGCGAACGAGCCGTGCGTCGTCGATCCAGGAACCACCGCGACGAACGCGCCCAGCACCGGAAGTTTCCGGCCCGCGCGGGTCGGTGACCGCGTCAGCCGTGTAGTCCCGCCAGCCGTCCGCGCACCATTCCCAGACATTGCCCAGCGTGTCGTATAGCCCCCAGGGGTTGGGCGACTTGCGGCCCACCGGATGCGTCCCCACCCGTGTGTGGGGATGTTGCTTCTCCGGCCAACGGGAGCTGTCATAGCCATCGTCCAGGTCGCCCCCCCCCCCGCCGCTGTTTCCGCCATACCAGGCGATCGCATCGAGCGCCGGAGCGTTGTTCTCTCCTTCGATCGCGATGGCCCCGCTGTACAATGCCATCTCGGTCCCGGCGCGACAGGCGTATTCCCATTGCGCTTCCGTCGGCAGCGTCAGCGACAAGCCGGGGATTCGGCCATTCAGGCGTTCTAGAAAGTCCTGAGCGTCGTCCCAGCTTGTGGTTTCTACGGGGCGGTCTGGCGATCTAAAGCGGCTGCGGTTGTGCCACATGACCGTGTCCCAAAGCTGTTGGGTGCACGGGGTATCGAACAGCCAGAAACCATGGGTCAGTGTCACCGTGTGCCGCGGCCCTTCGTCAGCCCACCGCCCCGGCTCATCCTCCGGCGAGCCCATCCGGAAGGTTCCCGGCGGAATCCAGCGCATTCGCTGGGTGGCGTCACCCACGGTGAGGGTCACGAAGACGCCATAACGGTCCTGCCCCCACCCACTCGCCCAATCCGGCGGGTGGCCCTTAGCCAACGGGTGTCTGTTGGGAGCTTTGCCAAGGTTCATGGCTCAAACCTCCAAATCTGTGCCCACCTGTCCCACAGCACCCAAGGGCTCTGCCAGCCAGGGCGGCTACCGGGATCGCCCGGCACTGCTTCCCGTCATCTCGAACTCACACCGAACCGGAGGCGCAACGAAAACCGATGTCGAAGCTGCGACCGTCCGAGTGGTATCGGCTGCGGACCGCGGCACGGACGCTCCGCGCAACGTCGATCCAGGAACCTCCGCGAAGGATACACCCGGCGCCAGCCACTTCGGCCTCGTGCGGATCAATGACCGCTCCGATCGTATAGTCCCTCCATCCGCCTGCGCACCACTCCCAGACATTCCCGTGCATCTCGTGCAGCCCCCACGGATTCGGCGGTAGGCTGCCCACCGGAGCCGTCCGTCTCCGATATCGGCCCCGCGGTCCATCCCGATAAGGATGGTTCCCATCGTAATTCACCTGATCCGGCGTAACCGTCTCGCCGAAGCTGAAAGGCGACACGGCTCCTGCCCGACAGGCGTATTCCCACTGCGCCTCGGTCGGTAGCTCCAGCGACAGGCCGGAAAGGTGCCGATTGATGCGCTTCAAAAAGCCCTGGACGTCGGTCCAATTCACCTGTTCCACAGGACAGCGTCCATCATCCCGAAAACGGCTCGGGTTTTCGCCCATCACAGCGTGCCACAGCGCCTGGGAGCAGGCCGTGTCGAACAGCCAAAAGCCTCTGCTCAGCGTGACTTCATGTTGTGGCCCTTCATTGTTGGACCGTTCCGCTTCGTCCTCCGGTGAGCCCATCAGAAAGCGGCCCGGCGCTATCCAGCGCAGCCGCTGCACCACCGGATCGCCGCCCCGCAGCGGCGGCACCGCGAAGTCGGCCCACAGGCCGAAACGGTCGCGGCCTACAGCGTCTGCCCAGGAGGGACGGGTCAGGCGCTCCAGGCGGACTTCTTCCTGGTCGGTGACGATCCGGACTGCGGGGGCCATGGGAAGCGGGCATCGCCCCCCGGACTCCATCTTCAGGACCGCGGCGCCCGCCGTCCCTTGCGCACCCCGGCGCTCCGCCAGCCGGGGCCATGCCGGGGCCGCCGGCTCCGCTCCACCGTCCCGGCTGGCCGGACTTGAGACACAGCGAAAGCCGATGCCGACGAGGCGGCCGTCGGGGGGGCTCCGGAGGCGGATTGCGGCACGGACGTACCGAGCGTCGCCGATCCAGGAACCGTCGCGAAGGACACGCCCGGCGTCATCCGTTTCCGGTCCGCGCGGGTCGGTGACCGCCTCCCCTATGTAGTCCCGCCAACCGTCCGCGCACCATTCCCAGACATTCCCATGCATCTCGTGCAGGCCCCACGGGTTCGGCGGCAGGCTGCCCACCGGGACCGTCCGTTGCCGAAACCGTCCCTTCGGTCCGTCCCGATAGGAACGGCTTCCATCGTAATTTACCTGATCCGACGTGATCGTTTCGCCGAAACTGAACGGTGCCGCCGTCCCGGCCCGGCAGGCGTATTCCCACTGCGCCTCTGTCGGCAGGTCCAGCGACAGGCCGGGAAGGAGACGGTTGATCCGTTTGAGAAACTTTTGGACATCGTTCCAAGGGACATTTTCTGCCGGGCAGCGCTCGTCGTTCTGAAAGCGACTCGAATTCTTGCCCATCACCACTCGCCAGAGCGCCTGGGAACAGGCCGTGTCGAACAGCCAGAAGCCACGCGACAGTGTCACCGCGTGCTGTGGACCTTCATCTTCGAACCGTTCCGCCTCGCCCTCCGGCGATCCCATCCGAAAGCTGCCCGGCGGTATCCAGCGCATTCTCTGAATCACACTCTTGACGCGGAACGTGACCCAGGCGCCGAAATCGTCCAATCCCCAATCCTCCGCCCAAGAGGGCGGAATGCTGGTCTTCCAGAAGGCGTCGCGGTCCTCTTCTGGGCGTACGGGATCATCCTCGCCGACAACCATCACCCCGTTGATCGTCTGGACGCTCACCAAAAGGCTGCCCGGAGAGTCCTTGTTTGGATCGGGTAGGTCTGCCACGATCCCATCGCCCCGCTGCCGCAGATCGATCCGCCGCCGGGCCGCGCCGGGCCGGGCCGGAATGACGCGCGGATCCAAACCGCCGGACTGGAGCGGCAGCGCTTCCCCGTCATCCAACTCGTCTTGATGGGCTAAAAATTTCAGGCGCTCGAACGCCTCGCCAACCCTGGGATCGCCGTGAAGGGACGACGGCACCCGCCGCAACAAGCGGCCGACGGCCATCATCGCGTCCGCGCGCGCCGCCGGATCGTTGAAGGCCAACGCGCGCCGGCTGAAACCGTCGAAACGCGCTGCCGCCGCGTCCAGATCGGCGATGTCCGGCAAATGACGCCGGGAATCCGGCGACAGGCTCAGGATCTCCTCGAACCAGACGTCCGCCGATAGCTTGCCCCGCCATTGGCGCAGGATGGCCAGGACGCTCCGTTGCACCGCGTCGCTTTCGGCGGCGAAGCCCTGGCGCAGGCCCGGCGTCATGTCGGGGTCCAGGGTCGCTGCGACGCTGGACGGGCTGGCGATCGCCGGATGTTGCCAGACGGCGGCCTCCAACTCCGCGCCGCTTCCGGGCATGGCGGTTCGGCGGATATGGCGCAGCAGACCGGGCTCGACGCGCGCCGCCGACGGCTGCGGTCGTCGATGACCTGGATCGACGCCCCCCAACGGCGCCGTCGGCGGCGAGGCAGCGGGTCGAGAAGCTGGGCGTTCGCGATGCGCCGCACCACCGTGTCGAGATCGATCGCCCGCCCGGCGATGCGCTCCGTCATGCCGGCGCGCAGCCAGGGCAGCAGGCGGTTGCGCGGACAAAGCGACGGCCAGGGAGGCGCGGCGGCCGGCCGGTTGCGCCAGATTTCGGCGCTGCGGTCATCCGCCCCGGCGTTCCCGCTCCGCCCCGTGGCCTCGTCCTCACCCTTCCGGTAGGTCCGCGAAACCGGGCGCCAGAACGGGACGTCTGGGGTTTCGGCGGGTGCGGGTTCCCCGCCGCGCCTACGCCCGCGTCTTCGAGGCGCTGCTGGCCGCCGGCAGCGAGCGCCAAGCCTGCACCATCACCGTCGGCCTGCTGTCGCTCGCCCATGAACGCGGCTGCGAGGCCGAACTGGCCCACCGGCTCGACGCCGACCTGGACGCCGGCCGGCTGCCCGATCTGCCGGGCTTGCGCGAGCGCTTCCAGCCCACCGCCCCGGCCATCACCGACGTCGTGGTCGAGTTGGTGCCGCTGAGCCTCTACGACGAGTTGGGCACCGTCCGCGCGGGAGCCACCGCATGAGCCCGTCCGATCCCATCGACGCCGCCCGCCTGTCGCTGGCGCTGGGCGACCTGCGCCTGCCCGCGATCAAGCTGATCTGGCCGGAGTTCGCCGTCCGTGCCGACAAGGAGGGCTGGCCGGCCGCCCGCTTCCTTGCCGCGCTGACCGAGCATGAAATGGCCGAACGGGCCCGGCGCCGCATCGAACGTCACCTCGACGAGGCCCGCCTGCCGCCGGGCAAGACGCTGGAGACCTTCGAGTTCGGCGCCCTGCCGATGGTCAGCAAGGCCCAGGTCATGGCGCTCACCGCCGAGGACAGCTGGCTGGAAAAGGGCGCCAACCTGATCCTGTTCGGGCCGCCCGGCGGCGGCAAAAGCCATCTCGCCGCCGCCATCGGCTACGCGTTGGTGGAAAACGGCTGGCGCGTCCTGTTCGCCCGGACCACCGACCTCGTGCAGAAGCTGCAGATCGCCCGCCGCGACCTTGCTTTGGAATCGGCGATCGCCAAGCTCGACAAGTACCACCTCCTGATCCTCGACGACTTCGCCTACGTCAACAAGGACCAGGCCGAAACCAGCGTCATCTTCGAGTTGATCGGAACCCGCTACGAGCGCCGCTCGCTGTTGATAACGGCCAACCAGCCGTTCGGCGAGTGGGGGCGGATCTTTCCCAATCAGGCCATGACCCTGGCTGCCATCGACCGGCTCGTTCACCACGCCACCATCTTCGAGATGAACGTCGAAAGCTATCGGCGGCGAGCCGCCCTGGAGCGCAAACGCGGACCGGGACGCCCGCCCTCCCGCGCGACAATCAACGCCAACCAGATTGACGCGCCACGACAGGAGGCTTGAAAACCGACGCCGCGCGCGACAATCATCCTTCAGCCGCGACCCCAGCTTTTCTCATCCTGATCGGGTTCTTCCGCACTTCTGGTGCAAGACATCCGCCAGTAGATTTGATTTTCGAACAACAACTCCATGCAGCGGCCTAGTTTACTCACCATGCTGCGGATGGAGATGCCATCTCGTCACAGCATGCTCATATAGATGGACGTCGCACTCTCCAGCCTCCGGGTAGCCGTTGCTTTTCGATCCCCACGCCGTTCTTCCAGCTGGTCTCTCTGTTGTTCAGTTTCTCCCAACCGTGGATCGCATTGTTCTCGTCGCTAAGCCGACGGCAAGGGAGGCCGTCTGCCCGTTGTGCGGCCACGTGTCCGCTCGCGTTCACAGCACCTACGTGCGCCGGCTCGCCGATCTGCCCTGGCAGGGCAAACGCGCGGAACTCCAGGTTTTTGCACGTCGGTTCCGCTGTTCGGTCATCACGTGCCGGCGCCGCATCTTCACCGAGCGCCTGCCGGATGTTGCCCTGCCCAAGGCCCGACGCACGCCCCGTCTGGCCCAGGCGCAACGGGACATCGGCTTGGCTGCGGGGGGCGAGCCCGGATCGCGTTTGGCGCGCCGCCTCGCCATGCCGGTCAGCGGCGACACGCTGCTGCGCCTGATCCGCGCTGCTCCGACCGCAGCGTACCCGCCGCCGCGCGTGGTCGGTGTGGACGAATGGGCGTGGCGACGCGGTCTGCGCTACGGCAGCGCATCCTCACCTCCTTCATGGAGGTGCTCCTCTACTGCGATCTTAATGCTGCGAGCAAGCTGGCGCGAGCCCTGACGAAACCGAGCGGAAGAACGCCTCGGCGGCAGCCTGGTCGCGGGTGGCGCTGAGATAGACGTCGACCAAGTTGCCGTCGCTGTCGATGGCGCGGTACAGGTACTGCCACTGGCCGGCGACCTTCAGGTACGTCTCGTCGACATACCAGCTCCGGCCGACGTTGCCCCGACGACGCTGGCGTAGGGCGTCCGTGAGCACGGGGGCCAGCTTGGCTTCCCATTCGCGCACTGCCTCATGAGAGAAGACCAGTCCGCGCAACAGTAGGATCTCCGCCAGATCGCGCAGGCTGAGCTTGAGGCGCAAGCACCAGAGGACGATCAGGAAGACGATGTCCGTGGGCAGCTGCAGCCGGTTCAGCGTTGTGCCCGTGCGTTCGTTGAACTGGCGCCCGCACCCCCGGCAGCGGAACCGCCGATGGCCGTGCGCGGTCCGGTCCGGAGTTCGGTGGTCGCGGTCGACGAGCGGTGCGGGCAGTGCATCGGTCACCTCGTGCAGAGAGGTGACCCTCTACGTTCATCCTGCCGTTTGTTAGTGCCGGTTGAATACTCCCCAGAAGTGGCGGCTGAAAAATCCCCAGGCTGACGCAACGGCATGGCTCCGGGGCGTACGCCCCGGAGCCATGCGGCTGTCGCTCGCCCATGATCCCCTCCATCGACGGAGGGAGGGCGCGCGTGGTCAGACTTGGGGAACTCGTCATGATTCTCGATCTCGCCCGCCAGGGCATGTCGGTGTCGGCGATCGCGCGCCGCACCGGCCATGACCGCAAGACCATCCGCAAATACATCGCCAAGGGGCTGGAACCGCCGGCCTACAAGCCCCGGCCACCACGGCCGACGCTGGTCAGCCCCTTCGAGACCTACCTGCGCGAACGCCTGCAGGCCTACCCCGAACTCAGCACCAAGCGGCTGCTGCGCGAAATCCGCGAGCGCGGCTATGAAGGCGGCTATACGATCCTGAAGGCGGTGGTGCGCACCATTCGCTCCAAACCCGCCCCGGCCTTCGAGCGCCGCTTCGAAACCCCGCCCGGCAAGCAGGCCCAGGTCGACTTCGCCTTCTTCAAGACCACCTTCACCGACGAGCCCGAGGCTGAACGGGTCGTCTGGCTCTTCTCCATGGTGCTCGGCCACAGCCGCATGATGTGGGCCCGCTTCGTCGCCCGCCAGGACCTGCCGACCGTTCTGCGCTGCCACATCGCCGCCTTTGAAGCCTTCGGCGGCGTGCCCGGGCAGATCCTCTACGACCGCATGAAGACCGCCGTGCTCGGCGAGGCCGAAGACCCGGACCAGCCGGGCCGGGGCATCGCCTACAACGCCAAGCTCCTCGACTTGGCCGCCCACTACGGCTTCCTGCCCAAGGCCTGCAAGCCTTACCGCGCCAAGACCAAGGGCAAGGTCGAGCGGCCCTTCCGCTATGTGCGCGAGGACTTCTTCCTGGCCCGCACCTTCCGCAACCTCGACGACCTGAACGCCCAGTTCACCCAGTGGCTGGACCAGGTAGCCAATGTCCGCCTGCACGCCACCACCCAGCGCGTCGTCGTCGAGCATTTCGCCGAGGAGCGCCTCCACCTCAAACCGCTGCCGGCCGGCCCCTTCAACAGCGTGCTGGCCCTGGAACGCCGCGTCACCCGCGACGGCATGGTGTCGGTCGGCGGCAACCTCTACTCCGTGCCGGATTGCACCCGCCGGCGGACGGTGGAGGTGCAGGTCACCGCCGACACCGTCACCATCCTGGAGGACGGCATAGCCGTCGCATCCCACCCGGCGCTGGAAGGACGAGGCCAGCGGCTCATCGCCGCCGGGCACCGCACCCAGCCCCCTCCGCCCAACAGCCAGACACCCCGGGATGGCGCCGCCGCTGCGCCGCAGCCGCCGGGCGACAGCGTCACGCCGCGCTCGCTGAGCATCTACGACGCCATCGGCCGCCGCCTCGCCGGCCAGCCGGAGCGCGTCCAATGAGCGCCGCAACCCTGGACGGCGGCCCGGCCACTCTCGACCGCATCCGCCAGTATCTGGTCGGGCTGAAGATGCCGCGCGCGCTCGAGGCACTGGAGCACATCCTGCGCCGCCTGGAGCGCGGCGAGATCTCCGCCCTGGAGGCCATCGACGCCCTGCTCGGCGAGGAGCTGACCTTGCGCGAAGGGCGCCGCGTCAAGGCGGCGCTGAAGATCGGCCGGCTGACCACCATTAAGACGCTGACCGGCTTCGACTTCTCCTTCCAGCCCTCGCTCGACCGCGACCGCATCATGACCCTGGCGCAGCTCGACTTCGTCGACCGGCACGAGGTGGTCCACTTCCTCGGCCAGCCCGGCTGCGGCAAGACGCATCTGGCGATCGCGCTGGGGGTTGAGGCGGTCAAGGCTGGGCGCTCGGTCTACTTCGCCACCCTGGCCGACATCGTCGGTTCGCTGGCCAAGGCCGAGCGGGAGGGAACCCTGCGTGAGCGCCTGCGCTTCCTGTGCCGGCCGCAGCTGCTGATCGTCGACGAGATCGGCTATCTGCCGGTCATCGCCGGCGGCGGCAACCTGTTCTTCCAGCTCGTGAACGCCCGTTACGAGCGCGGCGCTATGATCCTGACCTCCAACCGCGGCTTTTCCGAATGGGGCGACGTCTTCGGCGGCACCGTCGTCGCCTCGGCGCTGCTGGATCGCCTGCTTCACCACGCCGTCGTCGTCCAGATCGAAGGCGCCAGTTACCGCTTGCGCCGCCACGCCGAGTTGATCCCGGAAAACACCCGAATCCGCCCGATCACCACCCCGCCACCGGCGCCGCGTCGCCGGGGCCGACCACCGAAAGCGAGGCCCGCCGACCCCGAAACCAATCCATGAGCACACGAACCGTCTGGGGATTTTTCGCCCGCCCGAACTGAGGAAATTTCAATCCGGCCTTTACACCGTTTCGATCAAGCTGACGCGAAAGCTGCCGGAACCGCGCGGTAAGCTGACGATACAGGCCGTACCCGCACGGGCCCGCCTCATAGCAGAAGCTCAGGCGATACCCGTCCCGGGCGAGCCGCCCGACCAGCTTTTCGATCACCTCGGCCCGGTTCGCCACCGTGCCGAACGAGCGGACCTCGCCGCCGCGTGTTCCTTCGGCCACGGCCACGGACACCGTCGCCTTATGCACATCCAGACCCACGAGAATGGTAGAGTTCATCCGCCCGTCCCCCATGTCTGAGGCTCGGCGCCGGACCGCCCGGCGCAATCCTCGATGGGGACATGCCGTGGGACGGGCCGCTACTCGCCTTTCGGCCGGCAAACATATGGTCTAGCGGCGCCGCCATCCACTTTCGGCTATACGCCTACGCGCGCCATCCGCGCAACTCCTTTTCGCTCCCGTTGTCCGCCTGCACCGTCCGTTCCGTTGTCCGCTCGTGGTCCACCAGTTGCGGTGCCGTTGTCGGCCCGTTGCCTGATCCGTAGCCCGCTCCGTTGTCCGCCAACCGTCTCCCGCGTGTCCGCCTGTTGTCCGCTCCGTGTCCTGTTGTCACCCGTTGTCCGCTCGTTGTCCGTCCGTAGCCACGCCGTCGCGTCCACGTGGTCCGCTCCGTTGTCCGCCGCGTTGTCCTGTTGTCCGCCTCTGTCCTGGAGCGTCATATCCTCCTCATCCCCATCCATCGACCGCCCACCCGCCGCCCCACTTCGCACCCACTTTCGCTACCACCACGTGCAGCCACCCCACCCCAGAAATCCACGCGCGCGGCGCCTTCGGCGCCGCGTTTCTGGCGTCCACACCACGCCTCCAGCCAGGCTCCAGCCTCTCACCCACCTCGCGCCACACCACCGTCCTCACGCCGCGACCACACCGCTTCGGCGACGCGTAGCGTCAACGCGCACAAGCGCAGGCAAATCAACGCCTTCGCACCGTTCACATCGTCACAGCCACCACATCCGCGGCCTAGCGGCGCCATCGCTTGATGTCGCTCGCATCAAGCCTCAGTTCGGCGTCCTGTCAGCCAGTTGCGCACCAGATCGCGTCTCTCGGACATCGCACAGCGCTTGGAGCCAGCGCGTCAGATCACGGCTCACAGGCAGCGCGGCAGCGTTTGAAAGGGCGCGGATCGCGGAGGAACAGCCACGGCTTACGGGCAGCGCGCCAGCAGGCGCAAAGCGGCCGTTTCGGTAGCGCTCTCGCTATTCGGAGTTGCACGGAAGCGGCAACGAGGCGGAAGGTGGCAGCCTACAGCATTGGTCATCACACCTGTGCATCAATATGCATGGGATTTCATGACATTCGGCTGGCTCCGTAGCCTTCGAACACCTTTTTCCTTTTTGTTACAAGGATTCGCACGCGAGCTGACGACTGTGTAGAAAGGCTCTCCTCAATGCCGACGCCGTCGCATTGACTAGGCGGACGTGAGCTTGCCAAAAACGACGTGTGGAGACGGCCAGCCAAGCCGTCGCGAAAGGGCGCAAGCCATTGAAAACGCTCGAGACAAGCAGACATTTGCCCGGAAAGTCCGTGCAAATTGATGCACAGGTGTGATGACCAATGCCGTAGGCTGCCACCTTCCGCCTCGTTGCCGCTTCCGCGCAACTCCGAATAGCGAGAGCGCTGCCGAAACGACCGCTTTGCGCCTGCTGGCGCGCTGCCCGTTAGCCGTGCCTTGGCCGTGCTGCGCCAGCCGTCTGCTGGCGTGCTGTTTGTATTCCTTGAGCGCCTTGTGACCCCGCGTTGACACTGCGACGTGCGCCGTGCTGGAGCGTGTGCCGTGGCGGCGGAGATGCTCGAAAATGCCATGCAGACCAGGGCGTTGCCGTCGCTGGCTGCATCTGGCGCCTGTGAGTGCAGGCTGTGCCATCTCGATGCGGCGGAGGCGCGATCGACGACGTGAGAGCGATGCTTGGCTGAGGTCGTGCGCGATGGCTGAAAGCGTTGGTGTTTCTGCATGTCTGCGCGGTGGCGTGTGTCTGGCTCAAGGTCGTGAGGGAGTCCGTCCAGCGGCGCGGCTGGCGCTGGGCTGGAGGCGTGGCTTGGACACGAATACGCGGCGCCGAAGGCGCCGCGCGTGTGGATTTTCGAGATGGGGCAGCTGCACGTGGGGGTGGAGAAAGTGGCGGCGTCGCAGGCGACGAGCGGGGTTTGGGGCTGCGGTTGGCGGACGTGAAGCGGCCAACGTTCGAGGCGTCGCAACGGGGCCGCAACGCAGCAGCACCTTGAGCGCAACGGGCGCGGCAGTGGGCCGCAGGAGCGCAGCAACAGGCGCACACGAGCCGCAACCAGCATCGCAACAACGCCGCGTTCAGACTGTGCAACGCGCCGCACCAACGAACGCAGGGGCGCGGCAACGGGACGCAAAGGCGCAGCACAGAGCGTAGTGCAGGGCACCGTCAACTTGTTGACCACCCGGTTGCCGGGACGGGCCGTGCGGGGTATGGGAGGCATGACGACGCTCCCGATCCCCGCTACGCCGGCTACCGGTATCCCGCCGAGATCATCGCGACGGCGGTGTGGCTGTACTTTCGCTTCCCGCTCAGCCTGCGGATGGTGGAGGAACTCCTGGCGGCACGCGGCATCACGGTGAGCCATGAGACGGTGCGCCAGTGGGCCCGGAAGTTCGGCCCTGAGATCGCCACCCGGCCAGCGTTTCCTGGCCATTCACGACCCGATCGCCAACCTCTTCCATCTCCGCCGCGACCACCGCCCCGTCGCCGACTATCGGAAGGCCCGCGCCCAGGCGTTCCAGGTCTGGGCCGAGGCCGCCGGCGCACCGCTTGCGGCATAAGCAGCCGACCCCGCCATCCGCCGTGTCCTCGCTCGGCCCGGATGCCGGCAAGTTGACGGTGCCGTCTGGACTAGCCGCACGTTCCCCCTGGACATCACTGCGGCCCAGCCGTATATTCCATCTCGTGATCACGCACCGTTGGGACCCCGTCAAAGCCGCCCTGAACCTTGCCAACCACGGGGTGCCGTTCGAACTGGCGGAAGTCCTGTTTACCGGCCCGGTGCAGGAAGTGACGGACATCCGCCGCGATTACGGCGAAGTCCGTATTCAGGCCTATGGCCGCATCAACGGCCGCCTGTTTCAATGCGTGTACACGTGGAGGGACGATGGGCGCACCCGCTGGATCATTTCCTTTCGCAAAGCCAACAAACGCGAGGAACGCCGCTATGGCTGACACGACCAAGCTTTCACCGGCGGCCCAGGCCGCCCTGGCGGCGGTGGACTGGAAAGCCATTGATGCGATGACCGACGACGACATTGCGCGCCAGATCGCCGCCAACCCCGACGCGGTGGACCTCGGCGACGCGCCACCGGGAGCGCTGCGCGTGGTGCACCCGCCCGGCGGCGTGGCCGTGCGGGCGCTCCGCGCCAAGCTCGATATGACACAGGCCGAGTTCGCCGCCTGCTTCGGGTTCTCGGTCGGTGCGGTGCGCGATTGGGAACAGGGGCGCAAGCAACCCGACGCGCAAGCCCGCGTGCTGTTGCGGCTGATCGACCAAGCCCCCGATATGGTGGCCGACGCGGTGCGTGCTGTCGCCGCCTGACCGTCCTTCCCTGCCCTGCTGACCAAGCTGCCTTCGGGCGGCGCTTTTGCCCAAGCTGGCAGGTGGGGAAACGGAGCGTCGCAGCCCAGCTCTCCAGACACAGTATCTGTTTGTAGGCGTCAGGCGCTGCTGTCCTGGGCAATCAGCCGCCGCAGACGCCTGGACAGGATGGAAACGAAGGCGATCTCGATGAAAGCGATGAGGTGGGTCGTGGTCCGCTCGACGATGACATTCAATCGGCGGTAGCGCGCGGTCCAGCCGAACGAGCGTTCCACGACCCAAGCGATTTCGGTGGGGATGCACACCCCATTGCGGCCGCGGGCGATCGGCTGGATCGCGATCCCGAGGGCCGCGCCGGCTTTGGCCAAGCGCTCGCCGCGATAGCCGAGATCGCCGATGGCCGGTCCCCGGAAGCCGCGGCCAGCGAGTTAGCGCAGAACCGGCACGATCCCTTTGGTGTCATGCACGTTGGCCGGTGAGGCATCGATCGCCAGCGGGATCCCGTATTTCTCGACGGCGATGTGGACCTTCACACCCTGGAGTTTCTTCCCGCCATCAATGCCGCGGGCAAAGCAGCTCGGCGCCGAGCGACAGACATTGTCACGGCAACGGTGGCGGCCCGCCGGTCATGACGGTTATCCTCGCCGGATGTCGCCGCTCTCGTATGCCCGCCACCAGTTCCCGCCCGCCGTGATCCAGCACGCAATCTGGCTATATCTGCGGTTCACGCTGAGCTACCGGGACGTCGAGGAACTGCTGGCTGAACGCGGCATCGACGTGTCCTACGAGACGGTCCGCCGCTGGGTCGTGAAGTTCGGGCCGGCCATCGCCGGCAACCTGCGGCGTCTCCGGCGAAGGCCCAGCCCACGCTGGCATTTGGACGAGATGGTGATCAGGGTCAGCGGCCGGCTCATGTACTTGTGGCGGGCCGTCGATGACGAAGGCGAGGTGTTGGAGGTGCTCGTCCAGCGCCGGCGCGACAAGGCTGCGGCCTTGAAGTTGATGCGCAAGCTGCTGAAGAAGCGTGGCTTCGCCCCCACCCAGGTCACCACCGACAAGCTCCGCTCCTACGGGGCCGCCTTCCGCGACCTCGGTCTGACGGCCCGTCATGAGCAAGGGCGGCGAACCAACAACCGAGCCGAAGTCTCGCACCAGCCGGTGCGGCGACAAGAGCGCAAGATGCAGCGGTTCAAATCGCCGGGGTCCGCCCAGCGATTCGTCTCGATGCACGCCGCCGCCTACAACACCTTCAACCTACAGCGCCACTTGGTTTCCCGCCGCACCCTGCGCACCGTCCGGGCGCAGGCGATGACTGATTGGCAGGCCGCGATCGCCGCAGCGCGAACCCGTCGGGGCTCAGGGCTTCCGGTGCGTTGGTTCAGTTCACGTGACACAGCCCCGGAGCCGACAAGATGTCCGAATTCCCGAGTCGGCGTCGAGTCGCTGATGTTAGCCGCAACGCGGGATCCCCCGACCATATGTCCGAAAAAGGTTCTTTCCTGGATTCCTTGATTCCTAAGAGATTCCTAGAGGCCGGATTCCCTTGTAATTCCAAGGGCCTACAAGGCAGGTTCGGACGTTTGGTCGGGTGATTCGGACATCCCGCCAGCCTCTATCGGACAGATGGACAGCCATTACCGGACATCTCGTCAGGGAAATTGGCGATTTCCGGACGTTTCGACAGGTCGTCCGAGCATTTTCGGACGTCTGGCCAGAGACAGCGCATTTTCGGACATTTTGACAGACATTTCGGACTTGCCGAATCGAGCGTGTCCGATGAAGATAGGGGCATGACCGCGAACAGCCCGGTAAAATACCCCAGCCAGTTCCCCAAATCGACTGGTGCGGTGGAAATCAGCGAGCCCGAAGGGAGTTTGACCCTGGCGGACCGGCGGCTGTTCAACCATTTGCTCGCCGCCGCCTACCGGGATCTAGGGAAGGTCGACGGGCACACTGTTAAGATGTCCGAAATACGCGCCTTCGCGGCGGCGGCCCGCGACGGAATCGAGGACACCAGCAATCGGCGCATCAAGGCCAGCATCACCCGTCTCCAACAGACCATGGTCCAGTTCAATTATCTGGATTCGGCACGCGGCGAGGTCTGGCGCTCGTCGCAGCTGCTCGGCGAGTGCGAGCTGGTCGAGCGGACCGGGGAGTTGACCTACAGCTTCCCGCGGGGCCTAGCCGAGCGGCTGATCGAGCCGGCGTTGTACTCGTACATTTCGCTCAAGGTCGTCTACCAGTTCGAGTCCAAATACGCGCTGATCCTGTATGAGATCCTGAAGCGCTACGCGGACCGCAACGCCGAAGCGCCGTTCTGGCCTGTCAGGACGTCCGAATTGCGCGACCTGTTCGGCTGCCGGGACAAGCTGAAGGACTGGAAGGACTTCAACGTCCGTGCCATTCAGCCGGCGATCGAGGAGATCAACGATCTGGCCGAGTTCCGCGTGCGCATGTCGGAGCGGCGCGAGGGGCGCGGCCGGGGCGGCGGCAAGGTCGTCGAGGTGACGTTCTGGATCGACCGTAAGGACGCAACGGCAGCAGCAGCGACGGCGCGCGAACTGGACAAGGCGCGCGTTCAGCGGCGCGGCGAGCGGAGGATCAAAGCCGAGGAGCAGGAGGAGGCCCGCGTGGTTCGCCTCGCCTTGGCCTGGATGCAGGGGGCCGACATTCAGACCCGCATGCGGTGGGTCAAGCACGCCGAGGCGGCGGGCGTCACGTTGCCGAAGGGGGCGACTGCTCCCGAGAACTTAGCCAAATGGGTCCCGGCTGTCGCGGCGGCCATCGCCGAATGCGAGAGCCTTCGCTGACACCTGGGCCTTCGATTCTCTCGCCACGAAAGGGGAGACCAGCATGCCCACCATTGCGATCGCCACCACAAAGGGTGGCGCCGGAAAGACCACGCTCACGATGTGCCTGGCCGACTATCTGCGGCGGGCCGGCGCGTCGGTGCTGTGCTTGGACACCGACCCCAACAAGAACCTGTCCGCCTGGGCGAACCTGTCCGGCGAGGTCGAGTGCCGGGGCGTCGGCGAGGATGACGTGATCAGCGCCGTGGACGAGGCGAGCGCCACCGTGGACTTCGTGCTCATCGACGTTGCAGGCGCGCAGGCGAAGGCGCTGGTCTACGCCATCGGCGCGGCCGATCTGGTGCTGATCCCAGTCCAGGCCGACAACAAGGATCTCGGCGAGGCCCTGCGCACCCACGGCCATGTGACGAACGCCATCGCTATGGCGCGGAAACACAACCCCGCCGCCTCGATCGCGCACGCCGCGGTGATGATGCGCGTCAACCCGCAAGCGAAGGTCACCAGCCACACCCGCGGGCAGCTCGTCTCTCTCGGCGTTCCCGTGCTCGCGGCCCAACTCCCGCAGCGCGCCGCCTACCAGGGCGCCAGCTACACCGGGTCGCCGCTCGACGACATGGCGATCCGTGACGATGTGACGGAGGTTGTCCGGGAAGCTCTCGCGATGCTGGAGGGCCCGAATGCCGCCGCGTAAGAGCAAGGAAGCCGGAATCGACTTCGAGGTGGTAAAGAAGGCGTCGCGGAAGAAGGAGTTGCCTCCGGTTTCCAAGGCCTACCTGGAAACCGCGCTCGCCCCGCTGGCGTCGCAGATGCCAAGCCAAGCCGTCGCCCCTCTGCCGGTGTCCGGCGAGGTGCTGCCGCCGGAGCGCGACGAAGCGCCGGTCATCCCGCCGAAATTTTTCAACGTTGAACAATTCGAGGAGCTGGCCGTCGACGCGTGGCAGCGCGGCAAGGCCGAAGCCGTGCGCCTCGGAAAGATCATCCGCGTTGGCCTGAACAGCTTCGAGCATGGCGCGGTGATGCAGGCCCTCGACCGCGTCGCCGCCCTGGTCGGTGAGCATCCCTCGAAACTCCGTCGCCTCATGCGCGTCGCCGAGGTCATCGACCGCAGGCTTCTGCCCGGCAGTCCGGAAGCGTGGGAGGGGGAGCCGGCGAAGGCTGATGCGGCGCAGCGCCTGCTGAAAAAGTTGTCCGCGCTCGGTGATGAGGCCGTCGACAAGGCCGTGGCGGAGGGCATCTTGAGCCCGACCGCCACTGTGAAGGCGATGGACGCGTACGCGAAGGCGTTGCGTCCGGCCGCGAAGGCGCCGGAGACGGACGGCGATGGTGCGCCCGATGCTGCCGACCGCGCGGAGCTTGCTCGCCTGGAGGCCGAGCGGGCGCAACTGGACGAGCGCATCGCCGCTCTTCGCGTCAAGCTTGGAGTGTCCGCTGGCGGCTGACGCGGAATGGGCGGGCGTCATTGAGGCGCCCCCGCACATGAAGAGGCCGATGATGGAAGCGAGACGGTCGAGCGACATCGGGTTGAGGCGTGGGCGGATCCTTCCGAATCTGCCCCAATCGCAACAGCTTGACCTGATCGCCGACGGCCTGCCGGTCCTGATGAAAAGCGCTCAAGATCTGCTGTCCGCGTCAAAGAGGCTGGGCGAGCGCGGTCGGGTGGCGATCATGTTGGAAAGCCACGCGACCGAGGAACTGGCCAAGGCGCTCATCTTGGTCGATATCGTGCGTTGCCCGCCCAAGCTGAGGCCGTCGCGCATTGCGACGATGATGGGGTGGTTCTATGACCACCTCGCCCGGCTCATCTATGTGGACGCGCAAAGCTGGAAGCCGACCAGCGTCACGCAGCTGCAAAGCTATGTCGACGACCACAGGAAGTCGCATTATCTCGAGGGCAGCGTCGGGGAGTACATTTTCCCGAACTGGACAATCTACATGCGGGAGAGTCTTCTTTACGCCGATCTCATCACGCATGAAGACGGCGTGCCGATGTGGAACGATCCAGTCATTCCGCCGAGTGCGTTTGGGTTTGGGGAGCCGTCAGCATGGCGAATCTGCCAAGCGCTCCAAGATATGGGCGCGTTCACTAGGCATGGGCTGGATGTGATGTCATCCGCTTGGCGGTGCACCGAGTTCGCTGGCCCGCAAAGCTGGAGTGACACAAAGCACCTGACGCGCAAGATGCTGGAGGCTCTTGAAAGTGCCGGCCTCATCAGCGAACGAGCGACGTCGGAGCAGGTTGGAACGCTGCTCCATAACTGGCAGATGCCAATGTACAACATCGATTTCGAGAAGATCGATGTGCCGCTCAACGAGCTGCAGGCGGACCGGGACGCCAATCTCTGGTCTGAGTACGGCGACTGGCCTTGAGATACTGCGCCCGCTCTAGGGGCGGCGATGGCGCGCCGCCCCTAGACCCAATACCGTATCTTTAAGGGGTCCCTGCCAGTAGAAGGCCGCAGATGCTGGTCTGCGGAGGGCAATGGCATGGCACGGACGGTGGCGGGCTTGCCGCGAGGGGTGCGGTCCTGGCCGACACCGAGCGCGAAAGCGTGCGCCACCGTTCCCTGCCGGGTAAGCGGTGTTCTGGCCCCACCTTCCGGCGGGATCAAGGCGGAGCGAATCTCCCGGATCGCATGATCGGGAGAACGGTTTGTGTCTACGCTCGACCTTACGCTTGACCAGGAGCCCGTGCGGGTGCGTCGCATGGAGGTGATCACGGGCGATGTGGGGCGCCGGACTTGGTCGCCGGAGGAGAAGGCGCGGATCCTGGCCGAGGCGGCGGTGCCTGGGGCCGTGATCTCCGAAGTGGCCCGGCATCACGGATTGCGGCCCCAGCAGGTGTTCGGCTGGCGCCGGGAAGCGCGTACCGCCAACCGTGTCCAGGAAGAGGGCATGGTGTTCGCGCCGGTGGTGCTGGACACCACGCCGCCGCCAGTCGCACCGAAGGAACTCCCGGCCATCGAGGTGCGGATCGGCGATACGGTGGTGCGCGTGCCGGCCGGCATGGACGGCGCCACCGTCAAGACGGTGCTGCGCGCGGTGAGGGCGTCGCGGTGATCGGCATTGAGGGCGCGGTGCGGGTTCTGGTCGCCGCCAAGCCGGTCGACTTCCGCAAGGGTATGGATGGGTTGGCCGCCTTGGTGCAGCAGCAACTGGGGGCGGATCCCTTCAGCGGGGTCGTCTACGTCTTCCGCTCCAAGCGAGCCGACCGGTTCCGTTGCAAAGTTTGCCATTGGGCGTGGAGAGCCACGGAGGCCACGTTTTCAGCCGGCGATCCCGAACAAGCGAGCGACGAAGGTCGTCTGAGCGGGCATGTTGTTGGCCGGGATGGCGGCGACCTGCCCCTTGCGCACCATCGCCAGGATCTCGTAGCCGGCGATCGTCCGGCGCGCGGTGTGGAAGTTCTGGAAGCCGAGCCCTGGCCGGACGAGCCGCTTTATGCGGCGGTGATCCTGTTCAACGATATTATTCAGATACTTCACCTGGCGCAGTTTGGTGAACCGCCACAGCTCACCGGCCTTCTTCATCGCCTTGGTCGCGCTCGGATAGGCGGCGTTCTTGTCGACCGTGAGGGTGCGCGGGTTCACCGTGTGCGCCAGCTCATCGCCGCCGCCAAGCAGACCGTCGCCGCCCAGAGCGGCGATGTCTACCGGGTACGGATCCGGCATGCCTGCGAGGATCTGGCGCTCTGGCGCGCCCGGCTTCTCACCATCGACACGATGATCGAGACGTTGCTCGAAGACCATCAGGTCGCCCGTCTGCTGACCTCCATCGAAGGGATCGGCACGACGACGGCGGCACGGTTGGTGGCCGAACTCGACGATCCCGCACGGTTTCGCTCGCCGGAAGCGTTGGCCTCCTACATCGGGCTGGTGCCGGCCCTCAAACACTCTGGCAAGCAGACGCCGAAGCGGGCGGGGCTGTCGCCGATCGGCAAGGCGGCCTTGCGGCGGGCGCTGTGGATGCCGACAGTTCACGCGGTGCGCGCCAGCCCCTGGCTGCGCGTCTTCTATGAGGGCCTGCGCGTCCGCGGCAAGCCGGGCAAGGTCGCGCTGATCGCCGCGATGCGCAAGCTGATGGTCGCCATCTGGACCGTCGCCAAACAGCGGCGCACCTGGTCGCCCTCACCCCCTCAGGAGACGACCGCCTGAATCCCAGCGGTCGGTCGGAACGACCGACCCATGCCGAACCATCGCCGGGCCGGACGGCGCGGGTCAAGGCCGCAGCCGCCGTAGGCGGGGGCGCGTCAGCGCCCGCCTTGACCTGGGGCGGCCGGTCTGGCCCCCGACCCGCGTTTCCGCTTCACAAACGCCACGGTATCTATGGCGTGCCCCCTACGACGGGGAACCCATTTACCAGACCATCGCGCAACGTGATGCCGGAGCGGCGGTGGTCATCCCGCCGCGCGCCACGGCGGTGTCGAGCGCCATGGCCGAGACGGCTCCGACGCAGCGCGACCGCCACCTTCAGCGGATCGCCGCGACCGGCCGGATGGGCTGGCAGCGCGAGACCAAGTATGGCCGCCGCGCCAAAGGGGAAACGGCCATGGCGCGCTACAAGGGCATTCTCGGCGGTCACCTCCACGCCCGGACTTTGCCCGCTCAGCAGACGGAGGCCATGATCGCCGTCACCGCCCTCAACCGCATGCTCGACGCGGGGCGCCCCACGTCCGTGCGCAAGCGGTAGCCGGAGATGAAGAGGGCCAAGAGACCGGGCACCCGCCTCCCTGCACCAACGCTCACGGCTGGAGAACGCCGCCGCTCTCTACCGTGCCCTGGGCGGTTGTCCTTCGACATCTGGATGAGCCCGGTCCAGGGGTGTGCGGGCATGGGCGTGCGGACAGGGGGGATGTCCTCACGATCTCCACGGAACGTCCATAAAGCGGCGCTATCATGAGCCTTGCCGGCAATCGAAGAGTGGCCGGAATTTGGAGAGTGGAATGAGCGTGCTGGCTTTGGTTGTGGAGGATGAGCCCGACGTCGCGCGGATCATCACGGGGTATCTTGATCGTGAAGGGCTGCGCACCGTCCGTGCGGAGAACGGACAGATCGCGCTGGATCTGCATCAGCAGCTCCGGCCTGACATCGTGCTCCTCGACGTCAAGATCCCCAAGCTCGACGGCTACGAGGTTCTGGCGGCCATTCGGCGTCGCGGGGATACGCCGGTGATCATGATCACGGCGCTCGACGAGGATCTCGACAAGCTTCAGGCCCTGCGGATCGGTGCTGACGACTACATCGTCAAGCCGTTCAACCCGCTGGAGGTGGTCGCCAGGGTCAAGGCCGTTCTGCGTCGGGCGATGGGCCGGAGCGACACCGCGGTGCTGCGGGTCGGTCCGCTGGAAATCGACCTGACGGCTTACGCCGTCGCCGTTGAAGGCGCCGACGGCCGGACCCGCATCGACTTCACGGCGACGGAGTTCCGCATCCTCTCGCATATGGCGCGGCAGCCCACGCGTGTTTTCAGCCGCGCCGACCTGATCGACGCCTGCCTGCCGGAAGGCAACACGCTGGAGCGGACGATCGATACGCACGCCAGCAACATCCGGCGCAAGCTTCACGCCGCCGGAGCCGAGGATTTCTTCGAGAGCATCAGGGGCGTCGGCTATCGGCTGTCGTTTGTTCCATGAAATCGGCCAAGTCAATGAACCGGCAGCTGGTTGCGTCCATGGCGGCCGTGACCGGGGTGGCGCTCATCATCATGTGCGCCGGCTCCTTCCTGTTTTACGAGCTCGTCTTCTTCCGGTTCTGGGCACCCGAGGGGTTGGAGGGCGTTCCCGAACCGGACAGCTACTGGCCGACGACGCCGGAGTGGACCGCCTTCCTCGTGCTGTGGGCCATTGGATTAGGAGGGGCGATCATTGCGGCGATGCGCTTCGCCCGCCGGCTCATCCATCCCCTGGATGCGGTCGCGACGGCGGCCCGCCGGATTGCCGCGGGCGATCTCGGTGCGCGGGCCATGCCGACGAAGGCGTCGTTTGCCGAAACCCGCCAGTTGATCGAGGATTTCAACCACATGGCCGGACAGTTGAGCCGGGCCGAAACGGAAATGCGGGCGTGGCACGCCGCGATCGCTCACGAGCTGCGTACGCCCTTGACCATTCTGCGTGGCCAGATACAGGGGTACGTCGATGGCGTCTTCATTCCTGACCCGCCGTCGCTTCAGGTCCTTCTTGTCCAGGTTGAAGGGCTGAGCCGGATCGTCGACGATTTGAAGATTCTGACGCTGGCGCAGAACGGGCGTCTCGAGTTGAGGCTCGAAACGATTGATCTTGCCGGTGAAGTCGCCTCCGTGGTGGCGATCACCAAGCCGATGCTTCAGCAGGCCGGCGTGTCGATCCATGCGGATCTGGGGTCCGTGATGGTCCACGGCGACGGTGCGCGCATCCGTCAGGTCCTGACGGCGCTGCTCGAAAACGTCCGGCGCTACGCCGCGCCCTGCGAGGTGCGCATCGAAACCAGGGCGACGCGCGATCATGCCATTTTGCGGGTCTGCGACCATGGCCCCGGCCTGCCGGACGGCGCGGAGAAGCTGATTTTCGATCCCTTCTGGCGGAGCGACGCGTCCCGTTCGCGGGAGAGCGGCGGCAGCGGTTTGGGCTTGGCGGTGGTGCAGGCCATCGCCCAGGCGCATGGCGGCGTCGCGGTGGCGATGGCGTCGGAACCGCAAGGTGTGACGTTCGAGATTCGGCTGCCGAAAATCGCACCATAAGCCGCAAGCATGCTGTCCAGCCATCGGCGGGTCCGACGTCGGACGACCTGCCGGTGCCCGCGCGCGCCGCCTTCGGTCAAGCATTAGCGGTCTGAGCAGACGTTGCGACGGCGCTCCTCGTTGCAGCGGCCATCCTCGTTCGCCTCAGCACCACGCGAAACCTATAGTTCGATCCGAGATGACACATGGTAAATAGCAGCCAGGACTTCGAGGACTGCTCTTATGACGAGCTTGCGACGAAGCATGTTTCCGTGCGTCGCGTGCTCGGTCTGTTCAAGGCCTATTCCACCCGCCTGATCATGATGCTCATCCTGATCGTTGCGTCATCCGCTTTGGGCATGGCCTCGCCTTTTCTGTTGCGCGCCATCATTGATGATGCGTTGCCGAACGGCGATCTTGGGTTTTTGGCACTTCTCGCTGGCAGCCTGATCGTTCTCGCCTGTCTTGGGACCGTGATCGGTGTCCTTCAGGTGGCGATCACGTCAAGGGTTGGGCAGGCGATCATGCATGACTTGCGGGTGCGCGTTTACGCGCATCTGCAATCCCTGTCCCTCGGGTTCTTCATGACGACGCGGACGGGCGAGGTGCAGTCCCGCATCGCCAGCGACATCGGCGGTCTGCAGGCGCTCGTCACCCACACCGCAAGCGAGCTGACGCGCAACGTCAGCACGGTGGTGATGACGATAATCGCTATGCTGGCGCTGGAATGGCGACTGGCGCTGTTCTCATTTCTGGTTCTGCCGGCCGCGATCTGGATCAGCCATCGTGTCGGGAAGGTGCGGGAGGAGATCACCTACGAGCAGCAGCTTCGGATCGCCGATATGTCGTCGATGGTGCAGGAATCCCTGTCGATCTCCGGCATCATCCTCGCACGCACGATGGGCCGCACCGACCATCTGACACGGCGGTTCGTCCGCACCTCCGAGGGGGTGGCGGCGCTTGAGGTGCGATCCCACACCGCCGGTCAGTGGCAATGGGCGGTGATCGACTTGGTGCTGCAGGCTTTGCCGGCGTCGACTTTGCTGCTCGGCAGCATTCTGATGAGCCAGGGGACAGCGGCAGTGACCATCGGCACGATGGTCGCCATGGTCGCCTTGCAGGAGCAATTGCTCTGGCCGTTGGAGGAGGTTCTGAGGTCCGGCGTTGAGATCAGAACGACGCGTGCCTTGTTTGCGCGCATCTTCGATTATCTCGACCGGCCGGTCGAGACCCGTGAACGGCCCGGCCCAACCGTTCTTGATCGGAAGAGCATCCGTGGCGCGATCCGCCTCCATAAGGTTAGCTTCGCTTACGACGGGTCTCAGCGGCCGACAATCGACGATGTCTCGATCGACATTCCTGCCGGATCTCATGTGGCGATCGTGGGCGCGACCGGATCGGGAAAGACGACGCTCGGCTACCTTCTTGCCCGGCTCTACGATGTGGATGCGGGCTCGATCTGTTACGACGGCGTCGACGTTCGCGATCTGAGTTTCCAGTCGTTGACGGACATGCTCGGGGTGGTCCCCCAGGAACCGTACCTGCTCAACGCGAGCATCGCCGACAATTTGCGTTTCGCCAGACCGGATGCCTCGGATGAGGATCTGATTGCAGCCGCCAAAGTCGCTCAGGTCCACGAAATGATCTCGGCGCTTCCCAACGGCTACGACACGCTGGTCGGCGAACGCGGCTATCGTTTTTCCGGCGGCGAGAAGCAGCGCATCGCACTGGCGCGTACGCTCCTCCGGCGTCCCCGTGTGTTGCTGATGGATGAAGCGACCAGCGCGCTCGACCCCGTGACGGAGCGGGCGATGTCGCAGGCGCTTGAAACGATGGACAGGGAGTGCACCACGATCACCATCGCCCACCGTCTCTCCACAGTCCGGCATGCCGACCGGATCTTTGTGATGGATCATGGGCAGCTCGTCGAGCAAGGCAGGCATGATGAGTTGCTTGCACTCGGCGGCGTCTATGCCGAAATGGTCCGCTCGGCTCTCTAACTGGTCTCATGGATTGTTGAGGCCTGGATCATGCAGCGAGTGGTTGGGTTCGGGCGCAGGCGTCATGGGCATCGCGGCGGCTCGCAACAATTTTTCCCTCTCCATCAAATCTCCACACGACCTCGAACGAAACGCAATCGGGTGCCGTCAGAGTGCCGGCGTTATTGCCGATAGCGGCCTGCGCCTGAAGGAAAGTGGATGAGGATCGACCAGTTGCGCCGTCATGGTGGCGCCTGTACCCTGGTGGCGGTGATGTTGATGGGGTGTGAGCAATCCGAACCGGTCGCGGACAATCCGGCCCCGCAGGTTTCCGTTCTCACCGTTGCGCCATCCCGGCTGGAGCTGACCGACGATCTGCCGGGTCGCGTCGCCGCGTTGCGGGTTGCCGAGATCCGACCGCAGGTCAGCGGCATTGTGCTGCGCCGAAGCTTCGAGCAGGGCAGCGAGGTGGCCGCCGGCCAGCCGCTGTTCCAGATCGACCCGGCGCCGTTCAAGTCCGAGGTGGACATGGCCGCCGCCGCTTTGCAGCGGGCAACGGTGGGGCTGGAGCGTGCCAGGGTGCAGGTGGCGAGGCTGCAGCCGCTCCTCAAGGCCGATGCCGTCAGCCGCCAAGTCTACGATGACGCGGTGTTCCAGCGCGACCAGGCCGTGGCCGACGTGGCGCAGGCCCGCGCGACCCTGGCCCGCCGCGAACTCGACCTGAAATTCGCCACGATGGAGGCGCCGATCCCGGGACGCATCGACCAGGCGCTGGTGACCGAGGGGGCGCTGGTCGGCGGCAGCGACGGCAACCCGATGGCGCGCATCCAGCAGATGGATCAGGTCTATGTGGATGTGCGTCAGCCGGCGTCCTCGCTCGCTCCCCTGCGCAAGGCCATGGCCCTGCGGAAAGCGGACTCCGGGAATGGTCTGCCGGTCGCCATTCTGCGCGGCGACGGCGAACCGTACGAGGCGACCGGGCGCGTGCTGTTCTCGGGCATCTCCGTCGATCCCGGCACGGGCGACGTGCTGCTCCGCATCCTCGTCGACAACCCGCGGCGCGACCTGCTCCCGGGCATGTTCGTTCGTGCGCGGGTGCCGCGCACGAGCTACGCCGATGCCCTGACCCTTCCTCAGCAGGCGGTTGTGCGCGTCGGCGGCCAGCCGCAGGTGTGGACGCTCGACGGGAACGATCAGGCCTCCCTCAAGCCGGTGGAACTCGGCGAACTGGTGGACCGCCGCTATCGCGTCCGCGCCGGCCTCGAAGCCGGGCAGAGGATCGTGGTCGAGGGCATGGAGCGCCTGTCCGAGAGCGTCCCGGTGAGCGCGCGTGACTGGTCGGTTTCCAAACCGACCGCCACCACCATGCGCTGAGCGGACAGGACGATCCCAACATGCCTCACTTCTTTATCGAACGCCCGGTGTTCGCCTGGGTCATCGCCCTGTTCATCATCCTGTTCGGTGTGATCGCCATTCCACAGCTGCCGATCGCCCGTTACCCATCGGTGGCGCCGCCGACCGTCAGCATCTTGGCAACCTACCCTGGGGCCAGCCCGCAGACGATGAACGACGGTGTGATCAGCCTCATCGAGCGCGAGCTGTCGAGCGTCAAGAACCTGCTCTACTTCGAATCGGCGTCGGATGCCTCCGGATCGGCGACCGTCACCGCCACCTTCACGCCCGGCACCGACCCGGACATGGCCCAGGTCGATGTGCAGAACAAGCTCAAGTCCATTGAGCCGCGGCTGCCGCAGGTGGTGCGCCAGAATGGCCTGACCGTGGAGTCCGCGTCGTCGGGCTTCCTGATGATCGTCGGGTTGAAGTCCGATGACGGCCGTTTCGATGAAACCGCGCTCAGCGACTACATGGCGCGCAACATCGTCGAGGAGCTGCGACGCATCGACGGCGTCGGTCGGGTGCAGTTGTTCGGCTCCGAGCAGGCGATGCGCGTCTGGGTCGATCCAGCCAAGCTGATGGCCCATGGCCTGTCCATGAGCGACCTGACGGCGGCGATCAGCCAGCAGAACGTCCAGATCGCTCCCGGCAGCGTCGGTGCGTCGCCGACGCCGCCGGGCCAGACCGTGACCGTTCCGCTCACGATCCAGGGACAGCTGACCACACCGGAGGAATTCGCCGGCGTCGTGCTCCGTGCGGCCTCCGACGGCTCGAAGGTGACGCTCGGCGACGTCGCGCGCGTCGAACTCGGGGCCCAGTCGTACAGCTTCCTCAACCGGGAGAACGGAAAGGCCACCACCGCCGCGTCCGTGCAGCTCACGCCCGGCGGCAACGCGGTGAGAACCGCCGAGGCCGTGCAGGCCCGCCTGGAAGAGCTGAGCAGGACCCTGCCCAAGGGCATGAGCCATTCGATTCCCTTCAACACCGCTCCCTTCGTGAAGGTGTCGATCGAGAAGGTCATACAGACGCTGGCCGAGGCGATGCTGCTGGTTTTCCTGGTGATGTACCTGTTCCTCCAGAACGTGCGCTGCACGCTCATCCCGGCCATCGTCGCGCCGATCGCGCTGCTCGGCACCTTCGCCGTGATGCTGGCCGCGGGCTTCTCGATCAACGTCCTGACCATGTTCGGGATGGTGCTCGCCATCGGCATCATCGTCGACGACGCCATCGTCGTGGTCGAGAACGTCGAGCGCATCATGGCCCGGGAAGGGCTGGCGCCGAAATTCCCAACGCCAGCTCTACATGGCGCGACAGGCCTTGCTGGACCTGCGCCGCGACGCGTTGGGCAACGCGGTTGCGCTCTACAAGGCACTGGGCGGCGCGATGGACGACGACGAGCCCGTCACTCCGTCCCTTGGCACCGCGTCACCATCGAACCGTCCCTGACAAGTCTGTGGCCGTGCATGAAACACCCGAAACGAAAAGCACCCGACGGCTGACGGGAAGGGTGGAGGGTGGCCATGCCTGAACGGCTTGCCCGCAAGGGCCCTTTGCAATATCAATCCATCCGTATGGATTGATATTTGGTTTGGGGGAGATTTTCGTGGGACGTCTGCCGACGATCGACCGGAACAGGGTCCTCGACATTGCCGAAAGCCTCGTGCTGACGGCGGGCACCGGCGGCTTGACGATGGATGCCGTTGCCAAGGCCGCCGGCGTCTCGAAAGGCGGCGTGCAGTCGCGCTTCGGCAGCAAGGACGAGCTGATCGCCGCGATGATCGAACGCTGGGCGTGCGAGTACGACGCCCAGATCACCGCCGCCGTCGGACCGGCGCCGACGCCTGTCGAGGCGGTGCGCGGTCACGTCGAAGCCACCATGGCGATGGACGCCGCCGGCCACGCCCGGGCCGCCGGCATGATGGCGGCGTTGATCGAGGCCAAACGGCACATCGACAGCACCAAGGCTTGGTACGATGAGCGGTTCGGCGGGCTGGCCCCCTGTTCCACGGAAGGGCGCCGGGCCAGGATCGCGCTTCTGGCCACCGAAGGGGCCTTTCTCCTGCGCGCCTTCGGCTTCATGGACTTCCGCGACGAGGACTGGAGCGGCCTCGAGCGCGACCTGCGCGCGCTTCTCGACGAGGGGCTCTGAGGGAAGGCCTGAGTCTTTCCCGCCGGTACGCCACGCTCATAACCATCAAGGACTCTTCCCATGTTCCCCGGCACGCGATGGCTGATCCTGGCCACCGTTTCCAGCGCCCTGTTCCTGATCGTCGTCGACATGACGGTGCTCTACACCGCCTTGCCGACGCTCACCCGTGAACTGGGGGCCACCGCCTCCCAGAAGCTCTGGATCGTGAACGCCTACCCCCTGGTGATGGCGGGGCTGTTGTCCGGGTTGGGCACGCTGGGTGACCGGGTCGGGCACAAGCTGATGTTCACGGCCGGCCTCCTCGTGTTCGGCGCGGCGTCGTTCGGCGCTGCCTTCGCGCCTTCGCCGGCAACCCTGATCGCCGCGCGGACGGTGCTGGCGGTCGGCGCGGCGATGATGATGCCGGCGACGCTGTCCTTGATCCGCCTCACCTTCACGGACGCGGAGGAGCGGTCGCTCGCCATCGGCATCTGGGCCGCCGTCGCCTCCGGCGGTGCTGCGGCCGGTCCGGTGATGGGAGGGGCGCTGCTGGAGCATTTCTGGTGGGGCTCGGTCTTCCTGATCAACGTGCCGGTGGTTGTGGCCGCGCTCGCCGCCAGCACCCTTCTGCTGACCAACCGCCCCGGAGACGCCGGGCGTCCCTGGGACCTGATCGGTTCGGTTCAGGTCATGGTCGGCCTCAGCGGCCTGATCTATGCGCTGAAGGAAACCGCCAAGCGTGACCCCTCGTGGGGAATGGCCGTGCTGACGCTGCTCGTCGGTCTGCTCGCCATGGCGCAGTTTGTGCGACGACAGCGCCGCAGCCGCTTTCCCCTGATCGACTTTTCACTCTTCGCCGACCTACGCTTTTCCGCGGGCGTGGCCACCGCCCTGGCCGCGGCCGCGGCGCTGATCGGGGTGGAGCTGGTGTTCAGCCAACGTCTCCAGCTTGTGCTGGGGCTTTTGCCTTTCGAGGCCGGACTGCTGATCCTGCCGATCCCGCTGGCCGCTCTGGTCGCGGCACCGCTGACCGGGGCGGCGCTGTCGCGGCTTGGATCCGCGCGCGTGCTTTGGGGCGCACTCCTGGTGACCGGCTTGGCTCTGCTGGCTTTCCTCGCCAGCCACGACGGTCCGGCCAGACTGTGGATCGCGGCCCTCACGGTAATGGGGCTTGGGAGCGGCGCCGCGATGACGGCGGCGTCCTCGGCCATCATGCTCTCGGCCCCCGAGGACCGGGCCGGAATGGCGGCGTCGGTCGAGGAGGTTTCCTATGAGCTGGGAGGAACGCTCGGCATCGCGCTGCTGGGCAGCCTGATGTCGCTGCTTTACACGCGGGCCATGTTCGTGCCGCCGGGTATTGCGATTGCTCCCGAGGCGCGCGACAGTATTGATGAGGCCCTTGCTCTATCGGAAGAACTGGTTCCATCCCAGGCCGAGCAGGTGATCAGCGTGGCCCGGGTGGCCTTCGACCAAGCCTTCACTGGTGTCGTCGGCACAGCCGCCCTGATGCTGATTGCCGTCGCCTTCGTCGTGCGTCGCATGCTTGCCGATCAGGAAGGGGCGAAAGACAACGGTTCTTCGAAGCGACGGGTTGATGGCTGCCGAGGTTGATGCGTCTGGCGGGCGGCATCCGCGCTTCCCATCAGGCGATCTCGTTGCCACCGGTTGTAAACGGCGCGTCGACCCAACCCGCGCTTCCAAGATCCAGGCAGAGTTGGAGGCGGCACCGTCTGCCTAAGCCGAGCCGGGAAACCCGGCGCGGTTCAGTTGTGGATGTCTGATGCCTGCGGCCACTCTCTCCAGCAGCTTGAAGACGGAGAACAGCGTCACCACGGTCAACGCCTTGATCGTTTCGCCGATGGTCAACACGCCCGCCGCGTTGTTGCACGGATGGATCTGGTGGGATAGGTCGTGGGCCGATCTTCGTCAGCCGGATTTCCCGCGATGCCGCACAAGGCGAACGCCGCTCGTCGCCATCACATTCCTCGGCCGCGGCGCACAGTGACGAATTGGGCCGAGTACGACGTGGCCCTGCGCCAGCGTGGCAGCCTCACGCTCTGGGTCACTGACGAAGTGATCGAGCACTGGAAAGCGGCGCCGCGCCAAACGCCCGGTCGACAGGCGAGCTATTCGGACCTGACAATCACGACAGCGCTGATGCTGAGGGCGGTGTTCCGGCTGGCGTTGCGGCAGACCGAGGGGCTGCTCGCCTCCATCCTCCAGTTGCTCGGGCTGGAACTGCCGGTTCCGGATCACTCCACCATCGCGCGCCGAACCCGGACGGTGACGCTGCCGTCAGTGCCGCGCTCGAGCGGCGAGCCCATTCATCTGCTGGTGGACAGCACCGGGCTGAAGCTGTGTGGGCCGGGCGAATGGCTGTTTAAGAAGCACGGCACGAAGCGGCGGCGTTCCTGGCGCGCCCTGCACCTCGGGATGGACGCGGGCAGCGGCCGGATCGTTGCGGCCACGCTGACCGAGCGCGGCATCGATGATGCCTCGCAGGTCGCCCCCTTGCTCGATCAGGTCGCCGAGCCCGTCGCCTCGGTGACCGGCGACGGCGCCTACGACTGAACCGGGGTCTATGCGGCGGTCCACGAGCGCCATCCCGAGGCCGCGGTGGTGGCGCCGCCACGCCGCGATGCCGTGCTCAGCAACACGGCCGAAACCGCGCCGACCCAACGCGACCGCCACATCCAGATGATCGCTGAGACCGGGCGGATGACGTGGCAGCGGACCAGCGGCTATAACAAGAGGGCCGGCGTGGAGAGCCAAATGGCGCGCTGGAAGGGCGTCCTCGGCGAGGGGCTGCGCTTCCATTCTGATCAGGCGCAGGCCACGGAAGTCGCCGTTGGCGTCCTGGTCCTCAAACGCATGCTCGACCTCGGACGCCCGAACTCCGTCCGCATCGCCTAAGCAAAACGGGGGCTGGGGCAGTCTCTGGCGCTCCTCTCCTCGCTGCAACACTCCGTCGGACGCCCAAACTCCGTCCGCGTTGCCTGATCATCAACAGGACTGGGGCGATCTCTTGCCCGCTCGCCTCGCTGCATCACGCCGGTCAGCATCCAAATCCTACGGCCGTTCAACGGACACCGATACACCGCCAACCTCCATGGATTTCCCCAGTGAGCTTTATAGGCTATCTTAAATTTTGCCCAACTTGACCGCAGTCAACGTTTTTACCAATGCAAGCACTCTATGTTTTCGGAGCTTCAGGATAGGCAAACCTGATCATGCTGCGTTCCTCTCTCCCGTAGCATGTCCCCAGGCCGGCACTCTTTTCCAGAGTGCCGGCCTCCTCCCCCGCCGGTCCAAAGCTCAGCAGCAACACGCGCAGAGCAAACTGCGCCATTGGAGGAAAGCCCATGTCGTTCACGAATTTTGCTCTCGGTCTTGTCTTTGCCGGCGCCGCCATCGTCATGCTTTTCACCATCTGGGTGGGGCTGATCCTCGGCCACCATGCCGCTTGGCGTTGGATGGCCCACAAACTCGGATTCTCCAACAACTGAGCTATGCGGGGAAATGGGGCACGGTCCGATCAGGCGGCGCTCTGTGACGCGGCTTGTGTGGCCTCGATGCCGTTGCGGAACGTGACGCCCTCAATGACCTTGGGCAACAGGTTTTCGCCTTGGAGGCGGCGCCAGGTTTTGGCTGCGGCGGTGATCAGCTTGAAGACCATCAGCTTGGCGGCTTCCTGCGACAGCGTCCCCTTGGCGCGGATGGTCCCGTGGCGGACGGTGGCGAAGACACTCTCAATGGGATTCGTGGTCCGAATATGCTCCCAGTGCTCGGCAGGGAGGTCGTAGAAGGCGAGCAACGCCTCGCGGTCCTTGGTCAGGCATTCGACCGCCTTGCTGTGTTTGGCCGCATACTCCTTGGCAAAGGTCGCCAAGGCGGCTTCCGCCGTCTCGCCGTCCGGCGCCATCCAGATCTCGCGGAGGTCCTGCTTGATCGTCGGCTGGACGGACTTGGCGACCTTGTTCAGCACGTTGGCGGTCTTGTGCACCCAGCAGTGCTGGTGCCGGGTGGTCGGGAAGACTTCCTCCAGCGCCTTCCAGAAGCCGAGCGCGCCGTCGGCCATCACCAGTTCCGGAGGGATGCTCAGACCGCGGGCCTGGAGGTAGGCACCATCTGCCCCGATGTGGACGTAGCGCCGCGCCGACAGGTCGCGCTTTTGCCAGCGTGTGTAGTCGGCCGCCCAATCCTCCTTCAGCCGGACGATCACGGATGGCGACAGGTTCGGGGCGTCCTTGCCGAGCAAGTCGCTGTGCGTGTCGTGGAAATCGCCGGGGGAGACGCCGCCCAGGTACAACACCGGCAACAGGGCATCCAGGCTTCTGGATGCGCCGCAAGGAGCATGTGCGGCCCTACGTCAAAGCGCAGAAGAACGACGACCGTGACGCCGAGGCGATCGCCGAAGCGGCCACCCGGCCGACGATGCGCTTCGTGCCGGTGAAGAGCGCCGTTCAGGCGGATATGCAAGCCCTCCACCGAGCGCGCGAGCGGCTGGCATCGGACGCACGGCGCTGATCAACCATGTCCGCGCCTTGCTGCTGGAACGCGGGCAGGCTATTCCGCAGGGGCGCCGCAAGGCGGCGGAGCGGGTGGCCGCCCTCCTCGACGGCGACAGCTCCAGCCTGAGCCCCCGCATCCGGGACCTGCTGGCCGAACTGCAGGCGGAATGGCAGGCGCTGGACGAACGGATCGCCGCCTTCGATGCCGAGTTCGCCGCCACGGCCCGGCAGGAGGAAGCGGCGCGGCGCTTGGCCACCGTTCCGGAAATCGGCCCGATCAACGCCACGGCTCTGGCCGCTGCAGTGGGCGACGTCTGCGCGTTCGAGCACGGTCGCGATCTTGCGGCGTGGCTGGGGCTGGTTCCCCGTCAGGTTAGCACCGGCGGCAAGACACGGTTGCGCGGGATCTCCAAGCGCGGCAACCGCTATCTGCGCAAGAATCTGATTCATGACGCCCGCGCCGTTCTGCCCCATCTGGCCGAAAGCGCCACACCGATTGGCCGTTGGGTGAAGGGACTGTTGGCCGGGGTCCACAAGAATACGGTGGTGGTGGCGCTGGCCAACAAGCTGGCGCGGATCGCCTGGGCGGTGCTGGTGCATGGAACGACCTATGAGGCGCGTCATGCGACCGTCTGAACGCTTCCTTCAGCGCACCGGATATCCGTGAACGATGATCCGCCGAACGCCTCGGCAAAAACGAGGCCTTTGGGATAAGAAAGGACTTGTCGTTCGTCAATTGCCCGTTCCTGAGCCGTTGTATTGCGCTATTGACCATCGTCAAGGTTTTGCACGAAGTGACTCGCTTAAGACATTACACCGTAATGGAATACTGTTCTGGAGTATAATTATGCGGAGGATCACTCCGGCCTTGTGGGCTGCGTCCGTGGCAATACCGGCGTTGCTCGCGCTGTCGCCGGTTTCTGCCTCGGCCCAGTCGGCCGATCCGTCTTTGGCTAAAGACGCGAAGGAAGCGAGCGCGAAGATATACTTCGAGCGGTGCGCCGGTTGCCACGGCGTGCTTCGCAAGGGAGCCACCGGCAAGAACCTTGAACCGGACGCGACCAAGAAACTCGGCCAGGCACGGCTGGAGAAAATCCTGGCGTTCGGCACCGAAGGTGGCATGCCGAATTTCGAAGACATTCTGTCCAAGGATGAGATCAAGAGCCTCGCCACTTACATCCAGATGACTCCCGACTCCCCGCCGGAGTGGGGTATGACGGAGATGAAGAACTCCTGGAAGGTCGCCATCCCGCCGGAGAAGCGCCCGACCAAGAAGATGAACAACGTCAACCTGGACAACGTGTTCTCGGTGACGTTGCGCGACGCCGGTGAGGTCGCCCTCATCGACGGCGACAGCAAGAAGATCTGGAACATTGTCAAGACCGGCTACGCGGTCCACATCTCGCGCCTGTCGGCGTCGGGGCGCTACGTCTACGTGATCGGGCGCGACGGCAAGCTCGACATGATCGATCTGTGGATGGAGAAGCCGGAGGTCGTCGCGACCATCAAGACCGGTCTCGACGCCCGCTCGGTCGACACCTCCAAGTTCAAGGGCTTCGAGGACAAGTACGCGATTGCCGGGTCCTACTGGCCGCCGCAGTACGTCATCATGGACGGCCAGACGCTCGAGCCGCTGAAGATCGTCTCGACCCGCGGCAACACCATCGACGGCGACTACCATCCGGAGCCGCGCGTCGCCTCGATCGTCTCCTCGATGATCAAGCCCGAATGGGTGGTGAACGTGAAGGAGACGGGCATGATCAAGCTCGTCGACTACACCGACATCAAGAACTTGAAGGAAACGACGATCGAGTCCGCCAAGTTCCTGCACGACGGCGGCTGGGACGCGTCCAAGCGCTACTTCCTGGTGGCCGCCAACGCCTCGGACAAAGTCGCGGTGGTCGATACCAAGGAAGGCAAGCTGGCCGCGCTGGTCACCACCAAGGCCAAGCCGCACCCGGGCCGCGGCGCCAACTTCGTTCATCCGAAGTTTGGCCCGGTCTGGGCGACCTCGCATCTGGGCTCTGACGTCATCACGCTGATCGGCACTGATCCGGACAAGCATCCGGAGAGCGCCTGGAAGGTGGTGGCCGAGCTGAAGAACCATGGCGCGGGCTCGCTGTTCGTGAAAACCCACCCGAAGTCCAAGAACCTGTGGGCCGACGCGCCGCTGAACCCGGAGCAGGAGGTCCTGGAGTCGGTGACGGTCTTCGACATCAACAACCTGGACAAGGGGCCGGAGGTCATCAATGTCGCGAAGATGGCCGGCCTGCCCGAGACGAAGGCGCTGAAGCGCGTCGTGCACGGCGAGTACAACGCCGCCGGCGACGAGATCTGGTTCTCCATCTGGGCCGGCAAGACCGACCCGTCGGCGATCGTCGTGATCGATGACAAGACGCGCAAGATGAAGTCGGTGATCAAAGATCCGAAGCTGATCACGCCGACCGGCAAGTTCAACGTGCTGAACACGCAGCACGACATCTACTGAGCTTGCTGATCTTTTGACAGCGAAGGGCGGGAAAACGGCTAGTTTCCCCCCTTCTTCTTTAATCGGTAAGAATGGGTGACGACATGGCGATGGAAGCCCTCTGGTCACGCCTCAGGCGCGTGCGGGTTCTCGGCGCGACGCTGATCGGCGCGGCCGCGATCTTCGTGTCGGGCATCGTGTTCTGGGGCGGATTCAACACCGCCATGGAAGCCACGAACCAGATGGAGTTCTGCATCTCGTGTCACGAGATGAAGGACAACGTGTATGCCGAGTACAAGCAGACCATCCATTACGAAAACCGCACCGGCGTGCGCGCGACCTGCCCGGACTGCCACGTGCCGAAGGACTGGGTGCATAAGGTCCAACGCAAGATCCAGGCCTCCAACGAGGTTCTGCACTGGCTGCTCGGCAGCGTGAACACGCCGGAGAAGTTCGACGCCAAGCGTCTGGAACTGGCCAAGCACGAATGGGCGCGCTTCAAGGCCAACAACTCGCTCGAATGCCGCAACTGCCATTCCTTCGAGGGCATGAGCGCGGAGAAGCAGAAGCCGCGCGCCAGGAAGCAGCACGAGATGGCCAAGGCCGACGGCATGACCTGTATCGACTGCCACAAGGGCATCGCCCACAAGCCGGTGCATCATCTGCTGGAGGAAGAAGAGGAAAGCAAGCCGAAGGTCGCCCAGGCTCCGGCTCCGGTTGCTGCTCCCGCCCCCGCGGCCGCACCGGCTGCCCCGGCCGCGGTCGTCCCTGTGTCCGCCCCAGCTCCGGCACCGGTCCAGATCCAGGCCGCCGCTTCGGCGGGCGATGCGCCGGCAATCGACTGGTCCGCGGTGCCCGAGCGCGTGGTGACGCTGTTCTACCCGGGCCAGACCTCCTACGAATGGATACAGAACGGCCCCGATCACGGCGGCGCCCGCGCCTACAAGAAGGGCGAGGAGTGCATCGGCTGCCACGAGGGTGAGCAGGCCGACATGGGCAAGAAGATGGCGTCCGGCCAGAAGGCGGAGACGACGCCGATCCCCGGCAAGCCGGGTTCGATCCCGCTGACCGTCCAGGCGGCGCACGACGGCACGAACCTGATGATGCGCTTCCGCTGGCCGGCCGGCCCGCACACCCCGGCGCCCTTCGTCGAGGGCGGCAAGATGGACCCGCAGAACGCGGCGAAGCTCGCCCTGATCCTCGACCAGGGCTTGGTCGAAGACGCCAGCCGTTCCGGCTGCTGGAGCACCTGTCACCACGACGCCCGGACCATGCCCGACGCGGCCGGACAGGAGGTGACCAAGTACCTGCCGCAGACGCGCAGCGCGATCTCCATCAAGGAAAGCCCGCGCGGCGGCTGGGATAAGCGCAAGCCGGCCGAGGAACTGGCGGAGCTGATGAAGCAGGGCGTGTTCCTCGATCTGATCCGCTGGAAGTCCGGAACCAACACGGTGGAAGACGGCTACGTCTCTGCCGAGCGCGTGATGGAAGGCGGGCAGGGCGCCACCGCCACCGGAACGCTGGCCGACGGGGTCTGGACGGTGACGCTGGTGCGCAAGCTGACGTCGGACAAGCCGGGCGACATCTCGATCGAGCCGGGCAAGCTTTACACCGTCGGCTTCGCCATCCACGACGACCACACCAACGCCCGCTTCCACCATGTTTCAGTCAACTACAAGCTTGGCCTTGACAGCGCGGAGGCCGCCATCAACGTCATGAAGAAGTAACGTCCCGAACCCAAGCAAACCCAGGACGGGGCGGTGCCTTCGGTGCTGCCCCGTCGCCGTGTCCGCAACCAGGCAATCAGAGTCCGTCCATGATCCGCGCCTTCGCGGTGGGCGCCGCCGCGCTCATCCTCGCTCCCCTCCTTCTTGCCGGTCCGACGGTGGCCGACGAGGTCGTCGTTCGCATCGAAAAGAACCGGTTCGATCCGGCGCGTGTCGCCGTGCGCCCCGGCGACACCGTCGTGTGGTTGAACGCCGAAAAGCGGACCAGCCACGACGTGGTGTTCGCGGACGGCGTGGCCTCGGAGCGGCTGATGCCCGAGGAGCGCTTCGCCCGGCGTTTCGACGCGCCCGGAATCCACCCCTACCGCTGCACCCCGCATCCCGACATGCGGGGCGAGGTCGTGGTCGAGCCGTAACCCGGCCGGTTGCGGGATTGACGATCGTCAAGGTCCGCGGACGGCGGGTTGCCGATCCTGCGCGGCGGGCGCCGTCCGGACGCCCGGAGTCTGGAGAGCCCGATGATCCGCCCCCTTCCCGCCGCCCTCTCGGTTGCCATTGCCGCCGTTCTGTTGGCCTGCGCCGCGCCGTCGCCTGCCCGGGCCGACGGCCCGAACCCTGAGCGTCTGTTCGCCGAGCATTGCGCCGCCTGCCACGGCGGCGACCGTCTGGGGGCTATCGGTCCCGCGCTGCTGCCTGAGAATCTGGGCCGGCTGAAGCCGGCGGAGGCCGAGCGCATCATCCGCCACGGCCGGCCGGCGACCCAAATGCCGGGCTTCCCTGCGGAGACCCTGTCGGACGAAGCGGTGCGGGTTCTGGCCGCCTATGTCTTCACCCCATTGCCCGAGGTACCGGCCTGGGGCATGGAAGAGATCGCCGCCAGCCGCGTCGTCCACAAGGACCCGGCGACGCTTCCGGAAAAACCGCGGCACGGGGCCGACCCGCTCAACCTCTTCACAGTGGTGGAGGCGGGTGATCATCACGTCAGCATCGTGGACGGCGACCGCTTTACCGTGCTCGACCGGTTTGAAAGCCGTTTCGCGCTTCACGGCGGGGCGAAATACTCGCCCGACGGCCGGTTCGTGTATCTCGCCTCCCGCGACGGCTGGGTGTCGAAATACGACCTGCATTCCCTGAGCCTAGTGGCCGAGGTGCGCGCTGGCGTGAACACCCGCAACGTGGCGGTGTCGTCGGACGGCCGCTTCCTGATGGTCGGAAACACGCTGCCGCACACGCTGGTCGCGCTTGACGCGCGGGACCTGACGCCGATCAAGGTCATTCCCGTGACGGACGGCAAGGGAAAGAGTTCGCGCGTGTCGGCGGTCTACAGCATGCCGCCGCGGAATTCCTTCGTCGCCGCGCTGAAGGATCTGCAGGAGGTGTGGGAACTTCCGTGGGACGACCGCCCGGTTTATGCCGGCCTCGTCCATTCCCACGAACCCGGCCGGGAAGAAGCGGTGTCCTTGCCCGGCCCGTTTCCGGTGCGCAAGCTGAAGGTCAACGAATTCGTGGACGATTTCTTCTTCGACCAGCCTTACGATCAGTTGATGGCGACCTCGCGTGACGGCAAGAAGGGCATTGTCGTCCACATGGACGTCGGCCGCCAAATCGCTGAGCTGGATCTGCCGGGCATGCCGCACCTCGGTTCGGGCATCAACTTCGTCCATGAGGGACGGCCGGTCATGGCCACCCCCCACTTCAAGGACCCGGTGATCAGCGTCATCGACACGGTGGACTGGAAGACCGTGAAGCGCATTCCCATGCCCGGCCCCGGCTTCTTCCTGCGCGGTCATGAAAACACGCCCTACGCCTGGGCCGACGCCTACATGGGCAAGGACCGCGATACGATCCCGATCATTGACACCCGCAGTCTGGAAATCGTGAACACACTGCGACCGGCGCCGGGCAAGCTCACCGCGCATGTGGAGTTCACGCGCGATGGTCGTTACGCGCTGGTGTCGGTCATGGAAGACGAAGGGGCCATCGTCGTCTACGACGCCGCCACGTTCGCGGAGGTCAAGCGCCTGCCCATGCGCAAGCCGATCGGAAAGTACAACGTCTGGAACAAGATCAACTTTTCCAGCGGGACCAGCCACTGACGGACCATGGCCGCGTCGGTTCCGATCGCCTCCGCCGCCACATTCTGCACGTGGAGTGGAATCACGGAACAAACGGACGTCGACCATTGGAGGTTCGGTGTGCAATTTTCGCCCTCTTGACGACAGTCAAGATGAAAACGGGCAAATTGCTTTCTCATGGGTTCCGTTGCAAAGTTTGACGGCAGGTGCGGAGAGCCGCGGAAGCCGCGTCTTCAGGCGGCCATCCCGAAGAGGTTTGCGATGAATTCGCCGAAAGGGCCAAGGTGTCAGGGCAGCGCCTTAAAGACACTGTATTGGGGCTAAGACGTCCCCTTCTTGCCCGAAGTCAAGCTCAAGAGCGTCGGAATTCGTTCTATTCGACCGCCTCTTGCTGCATAGGAAATGGGCCGTTCCATGGAATCGCACTCCGACCTCCTGGTTGACCTTGTTGCCTTGGCAGACGAGGGTCTCGATGGGTTCTGGAATATTGACCCGCCGGTCTTGGCCAGCGGCGGAGCCGAGTGGAATGCCGGAGGCAACGGCGGTACGAACCGGGCCGGCATTGCCGGCCACGGCCTAGCCACAGTTGCCTCCAAGAAAGTTGTGGAGGCCTGACGGTGCGTCGTCCGGCATGCCCGTCCGGCGGCGGCGCTTACGATGTCGTCGTGATCGGTGGTGGGGCTGCAGCACTCTGCGCGGCCCTGGCAGCCCGGCAACGAGGAGTATCGGTCCTGCTGGTTGAGCATGCCTCACCCGCATTGCGCGGCGGCAATGCCCGACACGGTCGCAATCTCCGCATCGCCCACGACCGCCCAACGCGCTGGCTGCCCGAACGCTATTCCGAGGGCGAGTTCCTGTCGGAGCTGCGCCAAGCTACCGGTGGGGAGATGGACGAAGCCGTCGCGCATGTTCTGGTCCGCGGCTCGACCACCATCGTCGACTGGCTGGCCGACTGGGGTGTGCGATTTCAGGCAGTCCTGCACGGACAGCCCAACCACTCGCGGCGGACTGCGTTCTTCCTTGGCGGTGGCAAGGCGCTCGTGAACGCGCTGTACGCGGCGGCGGAGCGGTTGGGGATCAAGATCCTCTATGACGCCGAAGTGAACGATCTGCCTGTTGCCGACGCTCCCTCGCGCATGATCGAGGTCATCCGTGCCGGTCAGTCCATCCATGTGCGGGCGCGGGCGGTGGTCGCCGCCTGCGGCGGCTTCCAGGCCAACATCGAGTGGCTGCGCGGTATCTGGGGGACCGCCGCCGATGGCTTCGTGATCCGGGGCACGCCCTACGCGCGGGGACAGGTTTTGCGCAGCCTGCTGGACCAAGGTACCGCCCCGGTCGGCGACCCGAAGCGGCTCCACATGGTCGCGGTAGATGCGCGCTCGCCGACATTCGACGGTGGCATCGTCACGCGGCTGGACTGCGTGCCCTATGGCATCGTCGTCGACGGAACCGGCCGGCGTTTCCGGGGCGAGGATGCAGATCTCGGGCGGACACGCTACGCAATTTGGGGGGGACTGCTGGCGCGCTGCCCGGGGCAGATCGCCTACTCGATCTTCGATGCCGATGCCCAAAATGCCTTCGCCTCCTCAGTCTACCCGCCGGTTCGGGCGGACACGGTTGCCGGCTTGGCTGCGGCGCTGGAAATTCCCGGAGACGCCCTCGCCGCCGCCATCTGTGACGCCAACAAGCGCACGGGACCGGACGCGCGACCAGTGCGGGCGCCGCCCTTCGGCGCCTACCCGCTGAGACCCGGGATCACCTTTTCCTATCTTGGGGTCCGCGTGGACACAAGCGGGCGGGTCCATCTGGCGTGCGGTCGCGCGACCCGGGGTCTCTTTGCCGCCGGCATGATTATGGCGCCCAACGTGCTGGGAAAAGGCTATCTTGCCGGTGTCGCTTTGACGATCAGCGCGGTGTCCGGCCGCATCGCTGGAGAGGAGGCGGCAGCCCATGCTCGATCATAATGGTGACACGCGCGAGACGGCCCGTAGGGCGTTGGAGATCTGTAACTCCTGCCGCTACTGTGACGGGTATTGCGCCATGTTTCTGTCCATGGAACGCCGGTGCGCCTTCAGCGATGGCGATCTGACCCATCTCGCGAACCTCTGCCACAACTGTCGGAACTGCTACTACGCCTGCCAGTACGCACCGCCGCACCCGTTCGCCGTAAACGTGCCGGCCAGCCTCGCGCGGGTCCGCTGGCAATCCTACGAGGAGCACGCTTGGCCATCCGCGTTGCGCGGCCTGTTCCGGAGCAACTGCCGCACGATCGCATGGCTGTCGCTGTTCATTGTGGGGCTCACGGTGGCGCTCACGGTGGGGATCGTACCGGCGGAGGCGCTGTTCCGCCCGCACCACGGGCCAGGCGCCTTCTACGCGGTCATCCCCTGGGGCGCGATGGCGGGCTTGGCGGGAACGACGCTCGGCTGGTCCGTTCTTGCTCTGGCGATGGGGGCACGTAGCTTCTGGCGGGCAACGGGGGGCGGCACGCCCCGAGCCCTCGGCCGGGCCCTCGGCGATGCCCTGGCGTTGCGCAACCTAGGCGGCGGGGGGATCGGCTGCGCCGAAGGGGAGAACGGCTTCTCGCCGTGGCGCCGTCGCTTCCACCACGCCCTGTTCTACGGTATCGGTCTGTGCGCCGCCGCGACCGCGGTTGCCACGGTCTACGACCATGTGTTCGGCTGGGAGGCGCCCTATTCGCGCTTCAGCGTGCCGGTTGTGCTGGGCAGCCTCGGCGGCCTCGGCATGGTCATCGGTGCCATCGGCCTCCTGCACCTCAAGGATCGGGCAGACCGCGCGCCGACCGCGGTGGAGTTGCAAGGAGCGGACCGGGCGTTCCTCCATCTGCTGTGGCTCACGGCCACCAGCGGGCTGGCGCTTATGGCCCTCCGGGGGACCGCCGCCATGGGCCTGCTGCTCGCCGTCCATCTCGGAACCGTGCTGGCCGTCTTCGTCGCGCTGCCCTACAGCCGCTTCGTGCATTCGGTGTATCGCGTATCCGCCCTGGTGCACGCCGCGATGGAAGGCGGGCGCGTCGAACGCTGACCTCGCCCACGGCTTGAATCCGCCTTTGCTGCCGCGATCGGAATTACGCACCAGCCCGGCGCCGGAGGGGCCGTCCACACATGGTGTCTTCGACGTCCAACGCTTTTCACCGGTATTTGGGAAAAGGGCCGTCCACTACATCACTTCAGTACTCAGCTTGGCACCCGTCTATGGTGTTACCGAATTTCCATACGCCGATCGGCTTCCAGCCATGCCGTGTCCCCACTCCATCCTGTGAGTGACAGCCATCCAGCGAGGCGTAACTGTGCCCGCTGGGCGTGACGGCCCCGGCAATGATCCGCTCCCTTTCGCGACAGCCGATCACGGCGGAACCGAGTTTCTCGATGATCCCAACCGGCTCGTGCCCGAAGCCGCTTTCAAGGCCCGAAGATTGCCGGCCACCAAGATAAGGCGACCGCAAACGTCCCGATCAGGCCGGGAACCAGCGCGAGGAGGCGGGCGCCCCGGCCCAAACCCTGAAACGCCAGAATCATCCAGCCCAGCCACAGGCTCCACAGAATCCCACCGGCGAACAGCACGCCCTTCGCCGCACCCGCCAGATCGCCCAGCGGTTCGAACAACGCGCCGCCCAGGCCGACCACCAGCGACACCATCGCAACCGGTGCATACTGGTAGCCCAATTCCACGAACCGCTTACGGAAGGACGCCAACGGGTCCGACAGCCCACCCAGCCACGCCGCCATGGCGGTCAGCGCTCCCAGCGCCACCGCCATGGCCGTCATCACCAGCAGCATGAAGCCGACGATCAGGAAGAAGTCGAGCCAGACGAACACCTCGCGGCGTTCGGGATGGACGCTCATCAGCCACCAGGGGCCGGGTTTGCTGATCCAGAACATCTCTCGCTCGACGGCCCAGATGCCGATGGCTTGGCGCAGCTGCTGGTATTCCGGAAGCACCAGCCACAGGAAGCCGCCGAGCGCGATGCCGGTGCCCAGAAACAGAAACCACACTTCCGCCGCGTTGGGATTGTGGTGCCGGATCCGTTCGATCTCTGCGCCCGGTGTGCGCAGACGCAGCTCCAGGCTACCCTTGGTCTGCGGGTTCACGCAGCGGAAGCATTGGATGCAGTGGCGGCTCTCCTCCTTGCGGGGGAGGTCGATCATGGTCGGGCACACGCCCTTCTCGGTCCAGGCGTCGCCGCCATCCCGCTTGACCTTGGGCGCGAACTGCACCGCACCGATGCGCGAGAACACGCCCAACAGCAGGCCGATCGGGCAGACGTGGCGGCACCAGGCGCGCTTCCTGCGGCCATAGAGCCAGCCCAGAAGGACGGCAGCCAGCATGGTCCCGCCAAACACTTCCAGCGCCGCCTCGGGATGGTCGCGCACCCCGACCGTTTGGCCGAGGATGGTGATGATGAGAAAGCTGACGACGGGCGTACCCTCCCATTTCAGCCAACCGGGAACCGCCCGCTTCGGCCCGTACTTGTTGGCCCATTCCGCCGCCGCTCCCATCGGGCACAGCAGGCCGCACCAGGACCGGCCGGTGACGATCACGGACAAAAACACCAACGGGAACCACAGCCCCCAGAGCGCGTAGTTGGCAGAGGTGACCCAGTGGTTCAGCGGCGTTGCATTGCCCGGCGGGTCGGGCAGGAAAACCGGCACGACGATCACGGCGATAAACGCGACCGCCGTGGCGGCATGAAGCCAGACTAGGCGGTCGCGGTGCCGGAAGGCGAAAGCTTCGATGACCCGTGTGGCGCGGTTCACGATCATGCCGCCGCCCTCCTTCGCGCGACGTGCCACGCCAGCGCCGCCAGCATCGGCAGCGACAGCACTATTTGCGCCGCGACCGTCTCGACCGTCTCGACCGTCGGAAACAGCCCCAACCACGCGACGTGTGGCAAGCCGTCGAGCGGGGTGATAGGCACCAGGCGGCCCTCCTGCAACTCCACCAGCACGCCCTTTCCAGCGAAAGAAATGGCCAGGGTGAACAGCAGGGCGGCTGTGGCGGTGAAGAACCATTTGAGCGGGAGCCGGAAGGACAGCCCCCGCATCGCCCAGTACAGCAGCGCCACCACCGCCGCCGCCGCCACGAAGCCGGCGGCCACCGCCAACGTTTCACCCGGTGCCGACAGAATCAGCGCTTGGTAGAAGAGCACTGTCTCCGCCCCCTCGCGGAACACGGTGAGGAAGGCGACGAGCCCGAGCGCCCACACCCGGCCACCGGAGGCTGCGGCGTCGACCTTGGCCTTCATACAGGCCTGCCAGTGTGCGCTCTCGCGCTTCGACAGCAGCCAGAAGCTGACGTGGAACAGCACCAACGCAGCAACCAGCATGACGACACCCTCCAGCACCTCTTGCCCCTGGCCGGAAATGTGGAGCGCCTGCGACAGCAGCCAGGCGGTGGCGAGGCTGGCCGCCAGCGCCCAGCCGGCGCCGCGCCAGACCACCTTCACGCCGTCTCCCTGGCCCGAGCGGTGCAGGCCGGCGACCAGAGCGGCGATGACGAGCATGGCCTCGACCCCCTCGCGCAGGAGGATCAGGAAGGACTGGACAAAGGCGGCGACCGGTCCCGTCCCAGCCAGCAACCGCGCGGCGGTCACGGCTTGGAGGCGGTCGCGCAGAGTGTGCCACGTGCCCTCGATCTTGTTCTTGGGGAGGCCCTGGCCAGCCCTGCCGATGATTTGGCCGAACAGGGCCTCCAGCTCGGTCTTGGTGTCTGGTGACACCGCGCCAATCGCCTGTTCCAATCCCGAGGCCTCGAAGACGTCGAAGTACAGGTCGGAGAAGCCGTCACCGAGGGCGGTACCGTTGGCCGGGTCGTAAGTGGCGACCAGAGCGTCGCCCCTGGCCACTAGTGCACTGACTCATTCAGAAGGTGCAGGCAGCCTGTCGAGTTTTGCGAAGATGCCGTCGGCGGGCTTGGTCCAGACGAAGGGCTTGGCCGCCTTGTTATGCGCGCGGATGTAGCGGGCGATGGCGTCCTGGAGATCGGCCACGGACTTGAAGACGCCGCGTCGGATGCTTCGGCGGGTGATGATCGAGAAGAAGCCCTCGACGGCGTTGATCCAGGAGGCGGACTTGGGCGTGAAATGGAACACCCAGCGGGGATGATCAGCCAGCCAAGCCAGCACCTTCGGGTGCGTGTGGGTGGCGTAGTTGTCGACGATGGCGTGGATCACCTTGCCCGCCGGGACAGCGCGCTCCACGGCAGCGAGGAACTTGATGAACTCCTTGTGGGTGTGCTTGGGCATGCAGCGCCCGACCACGGTACCGTCCAGCGTGTTCAGCGCGGCGAACAGCGTGGTGGTGCCGTTGCGCTTGTAGTCGTGCGTCATCGTCCCGCACTTGCCGGGCTTCAGCGGCAAGCCGGGCTGGGTGCGGTCGAGCGCCTGGATCTGGCTCTTCTCGTCGATGGACAGCACCACGGCGTGGCAGGGCGGGTCCATGTAGAGGCCGACAATGTCCTCGACCTTGGCCGCGAAGGCCGGATCGCTGGAGCGCTTGAAGGTGCGCAGGCGATGCGGCTGAAGGCGGTTGGCCTCCCAGATGCGTTGCACGGCGCGCAGGCTGATGCCGACCGTTTTGGCCATCGCCCGGCCCGTCCAGTGGGTGACGGCGCCAGGCGGTTCCGAACAGGTCAGCGCCAGCACCTTGGCCACCGTCGTGGTGGGCAGCGGTGCCCGGCCGGGCTTGCGCGTCTTGTCGCGCAGCAAGCCATCGACGCCTTGTTCGGCATAGCGCACCTGCCAGCGCCATACCGCTGGGCGGCTGACACCAGCCCGGCGCGCCACCTCCTGCACGGGCAGCCGCTCGGCCGAGAGCACGATGATGTTCGCCCGCTGGACATGCTTGAGCGGGCGGTTGCGGTCGCTGAGGAGCGCGGCCAAGCGCGCGCGATCCTCTGCTCCGACGATGACACTGACGGTCTGGGCCATGCCGACAGAATCGCACGTCGGCGGCTCGTTGTGAATCCTATGTCTGTGTCAGTGCACTAGTTCGCGCGCCACCGCCGGCATGTCGACGTTCGCAACCTCGGCAGCCATGGCCGGAAGGGCGACAAGAATCAGTCCAAGCGCGAGCAGCAAGCGGCGGATCATTGGTTCACCGCGAACACATGGGCGGGCACGTTCGCGGCGTCCAGCGCCTTACCGTCCTCGGCGAGGCCGGACTGGAGGGCGGCGGCCAAGTCCCTGATCCCGCCGAGCGTTCCCTTGGCGATCAGCTTTCTAAGGTCGCCGAACTGCTTCTCCCGATCAAAGGCGTGCTTGGAGCCGACTTCCTTGCGTAGCGCGGCCTCCATCTTCTCGCTCTCGAACAGGCCGAAATATGCCTCGGTCACGGTCTTCCTGGCTTCATCGGGCTTGCCGTCGCGGGCAAGCGCCTCGGCTCTGGCGATCTCGGCCGAGATGGCGGAGGCCAATTGGCTCCAATGGTCGCCGGCGTGGGCCGGGACGGCCGCTAGCAGGATGGCCCCGACGAGGAGCAAGTACCTGGTCATGGCTGATGATCCTTGTGGCGGGAATGGGTGCGGCCTTAGCCGCGGCGCCCCCAAGCGGCGGTCAGTAGCCGCCCTTCTTGCCGGTGCTGCCGACGTAGGTGAAGTCCCATTCCACCGTAAAGGGCGCCCACCACTTGCCGACCCCGGTTTCCTTGTCGGTGTGGCGCAGGAACCCGTGAGCTCCCGGCTTGATGGTGTAGGCCACGTGGTACTTGCCGGCACCGTCCATCTTGACGTTGTCGCCGTAATGCGGCCCGTCGGAGGCGACCATCGGCATCAGCTTGCCGGACCTCTTGAAGGATGACCCTGTCTTAGTCAGAACGTAGTCGATGTCGAGGTACGGAATCCACTCCCCCTCGCCGAAGCCGGTGTTGTTGCCATTGAGACCCTTGATGTCCGCTTCGATGTGGACGTCGGTGCCGGCATGTTGGGTGTGCGACGGCTCCATAGTAACGGCTTGGAGGTAGACGGCGGCGATCTCCATCCCGTTCTTTTCGACCGGCTCGCCGATCGGCTGCTCGCCGGCCAGTACTGGCGTAGTAAACAGGGTGGCCAGGGCCGCGGCGGCAAACAACGTCTTCATTCGGATCTCCTATTGCACGGCGATGCGAAGGCCCCCGTCCGCTTTGCAGAATTTCCCAACCGGACAGTGGGGTTGCGCGTTTCGAATCAGAGGGCCACCACTTTAGTCACAACCATGAGAATAATAGTCATTCTCATTATTTGGAATTTGTGCCCGATCCATCGGCTTGGTCGTGTTGGGCAAGCCGATGGGTCGGGCAAATGGAATGCCGCGGAACGCGCTCGTCGCTGGGTCTTGAAGCAAACTTCTCGGGCGCGCTGGAAAGGCACAAATTTACTGCTAAAAATGACGCCCGCCGGCCTTCGCCGATGGGCGCCTGGAGACAGTAACGGGCAGTGTCTTCCTCTAGTGGTGAAGCAACCTCTGGAGCGATTGAGTGCTAATTTTTCCCTGTGGCAGCCACGAAATCCTTGACGATGGTCAAATCCAACAGGCTTTGCCGCGCCGGCGGGTTTCGTCAGCTTTCGCGCCAGTTTGATCATTGCGGCGGGAATGTGGGCGCCAGCTCAACGAGCACACGGGCTCGGCGCTGAACCTGCTGCAGGCGCCTACGGACGTTGTCTTCCTGATCGTGCTCTGGAGGCTGCGCCTGAAGCTGGACTTGCGGGACTTGGCCGAAATCCTGCTGCTGCGAGGCTTGGTGTTTTCTCATGAGGCGGTGCGCGAGTGGGAGGCCAATATCGCCCCCCTGCTCACCGATGCCCTGCGCCAGAGCCGGAGACGATCACCTCCGACAGGTACGCCGCCTATCCCCCGGCCCTCGCGGAGATGTTCGGGGGATGCCATCGGGCACCGCACTTCGAAGTTCCATAACGAGCGTTTGGAGCAAGATCACCGCGGGGTGAAAGGGCGCACACGGCCGATGCGCGGCTTCCAGCAGCCGAACAGCGCCCACCGCTTCCGCCGCGCTCTTGATGAAGTGTGCAACGTTCTGCGACCGGCGACCAAGCGCGAGCAGCACGCCCCGCGCCCACTCGCCAGTCTCGGTGCGAGAGCCGACGGAACCGGCTGAACGACCACAAAGCCGAATTTCCAGAAACCATGTTGCTCAATCGGATCAAACAGTCCCTACGGCTGGCAAAAGGTCTAAAAGACTTGTCAGATTAGGTTGGGCGGCGATTCTCTCGGTGCGCCAAGGCACTGTCCGCCCGTCCGGCAGGACGGTCACGGCGGCCGCCACGGCCCTGCTCAGCGCGATCAGGTCGAGGGTGCGGCAGCGCTCCAGCAGTCCGGCGGCCGCAACCAAATCCACGAACGATCGCGCTGTGCGTGGTGACATCGCCACCACACCGGCAATACGACCGTCCGCGATGGCCAGCGTTGTCATGGCGGACAAAGTGGTTGCCGGCACCGCCTCATAAAGGATCTCCTTGCGGACCGTGAAACCGTCCGTGGCCGCCACCCCGACGAGATCCCCCGCAACGGCATTCGCCGCCGCGTAGAACAGGGCGCCGCGTGTAGGATCACAGCGTCGCCGGACCAACGCCGCCAACGCCGCCACATCGCCCTCGGCGCTTTCGACCGCAGCGAAGCCGGCTCGGCGCGCCGCCGCCGCGCTGGCGTTTCCGACCGTGAAGGCCCGCAATGTTCGGTTACGGCTGACGCGTGCGAACGCCCGCACACCGTTGACGCTGGTAAACAACAGCGCCTGGACATCGTCCAGCACCGGTTCCCGGTCGACAAGCCAGCAGATGGACAACAGCGGTTCGGTCATGACCCTATAACCGCGCTGGCTGAGGAGCCCCCGCAGCGGCTCCGCGTCATCCACAGGTCGCGTGAGGAGGATGGTCGGCGGCTGACTCACAAGCAAAGGAACCGTTCCGGCAGCAGGGCAGCGATCTCCATTCCCGCTTCGGTTCCGAGCAGCGCCGCGTCGGTGCGGTGCCCGGCGCTCTCCTTCCGGAACACGATCCGCCCGTCCGGAGACGACACCTTGCCGGTCAGGGTCAACCGGTCGCCCTCCAGGCAGGCCAGCGCCGCGATCGGGGTCCGGCAGGAACCGTCGAGCGCGGCCAGAAAAGCGCGTTCCGCCGTGACCCGCCACGCCGTATCGGCGCAGTCGAGCGGCGCCACGAGGGCTCGGGTCGCCGCGTCGTCCGTCCGGATTTCGACGCCGATGGCCCCTTGCGCCACCGCCGGAAGCATTTCCTCAGTCTCCAGGATGCGCGTGACCCGATCCGTCAGGCCGAGGCGCCGGATTCCGGCCAGCGCCAGAAGCGTGGCATCAACCTCGCCCGCGGCAAGCTTGGCGAGCCGTGTCTGCACGTTGCCGCGCAACGGCACCACGCGGAGGTCGGGACGCCGCTCCAGGATCTGCGCCTGACGCCGCAGCCCGGCCGTTCCAACCACGGAGCCCGCTGGCAGATCGTCCAGTCCCTGCCCCTCACGGGCAAAGAAGGCGTCGCGCGGGTCTTCACGCGGAAGCAGCGCGGCGATCTCCATGCCATCGGGCAGGCGGGTCGGAACGTCCTTCATCGAATGGACCGCCAAGTCGATCCGGCCCTCCTGGAGAGCCTCCTCGATCTCCTTGGTGAACAGCCCCTTGCCCCCTGCCGCCATCAGCGTTCGGTCGAGTATCCGGTCGCCGGTGGTGGTGATCACCACGATCTCGATGGCGTCGGGCTCCGCAAGATGCGGATGCGCCCGGGCAAGCCGATTCCGCGCCTCATGGGCCTGTGCGAGAGCCAGCGGGCTTCCGCGCGCACCAATCCGAACCGGTGGCATGTTCCGAAACTCCTTGTGCCGATTGTTGCCCGGACGCGTCCGGATGCCCGTTATCGTTATCGGTCCGCCCGTTCTTTCACTTGATGACGGTCAAACCGGAGAGGCGCGGAGAACCACCAGCGCCTCCGCCTCGATCAGGTCGGGGATCGCGGGGTGTCGGCCGACGGCCGGGGTCATCCACAGGCGCCGGCCTGCGGCCTCCGTTCCGTCGAGAGACGCGCCGCCCTTCCGCAGCATGGCCGGCAGGTCACTTTCCTCGTGATGCCCGCCGGAGATGAAGAAGGGAACAACGACCACCCGCTCGGCCGCGGTCGCAAGCGGCCAATGGAAGGCGAAGGGCGCCTCGCTCAGAAAGACCGTTTCGACACCGCCGTAACACGCCAGCCGGGCAAGGCCGGCGGCCACGCTCCGCGTTGCGTCGCGCGAGGCGGTTCCGACCGAACTGCCGTGCCCGGCGACCAGCACCGTGATGTCCTGGGCAGCGAGTCCCTGCTCGTTCAGGACGAAGCCCACCAGATCGCGGGCGATCCCGACCATGCCGGGAAGCGTGCCGAGCGGTGGCAGGAGCGTCCAGCGGCGGTCCTCGCCGACCTCGGCCAGCAGGCTGGGAAGCACCTGACGCATCAGCCGCCCCTGGCAGGCGAGGAGCGGAGCGACGAGCACGCGCGGCGACCGCATCGTCGCCAGGGCCTCTGCCAGAGACGGCGACTGCCGCGAGAAGGAGACCGCGACCTCCGCGAAACGGCCACGCGCGCGCAGCGCGGCGGCGACGCTCTCGGCGATGGCGCCGCCCGTGCCGTCGAGTGTGCCGTGGGCGAACAGCAGAAGGCCGGTGTCGCCCGCGCTCATTGCGGCGCTCCCGTCTTCGGTACGGTGGTGACCTCGGTGTCGGTGAGGTAGCAGCCCGGATCTTCGGCCCAGGTATCGCCGGACGTCTTCTCGGCGCGTATCCGGGTGTTGCCGTTGCAGATGGCGAGATGCGCGCAGGTGGCGCAGCGACCTTTCACCGGGCGCGGCCGCGTCTTTAGTACCGCCATCAGCGGGTCGCCGAGGTCGTTCCAGATCGCCCCGAAGGAGCGGGCGCGCACGTTGCCCAGCGTGTGGTGGCCCCACATGGTGTCGGGGTGCACGTCGCCCTGCGTGTCGATGTTGGCGACCCCCACGCCCGAGGCATTGCCGCCCCAGCGGCGCAGCCGCGCCAGCAGGTCCGGCACGCGCTCGGGGAAGGTGCGTTGCGCCCACCACAGCAGGTAAACGCCATCGGCGTCGTTGTTCCCCGTGACAATCTCGCGCTTGCGGCCGGACTTGGCGTCGGCCAGCGCCAGATCGAACAACTGGTCCATGACGGCGCGCGTCGTCGTCTTCAGCGCGTCGGCGCGCCGGTTGACGTCGCCTCGGCCGGCGTAGTTCAGATGCGACAAGTAGAACTTGTCGATGAATTCCCGGTCCATCAGGTCGAGCAGCGCCGGCAGGTCACGCGCCGTGGTCTCGGTCAGCGTCAGGCGGATGCCGACCCGGAGTTCGGCGTCGTGGCACAGCCGGATTCCGCGCAGCGCCTCCTCGAAGGCCCCTTTCCGGCGACGGAAGCGGTCGTGCGTCTCGGACACGCCGTCCAGGCTGATGCCGACATAATCGTAGCCGACCTCGGCAACCTCGCCGATGCGGCGCTCGTCGATCAGCGTGCCGTTGGTGGACAGGCCGACATAGAACCCCATCGCCTTGGCGCGTTGGGCGATCCGCGGCAGGTCCGGGCGCATCATCGGCTCGCCGCCCGACAGGATCAGCACGCGCACGCCCGAGACGTAAAGGTCGTCCAGAACCGCGAGGCACTCCTCGGTGGTCAGCTCGCCTGGAAATTCGTGGTCGGCCGAGAAGGAATAGCAGTGCAGGCAGCTCAGGTTGCAGCGCCGCACCAAATTCCAGATCACCACCGGCCCTCCACCCGCCGCGACGGGCGGGCGGCGCCGGGTGCCGGGCTCGGGCGGCGTTACGAGGTCGCGCATGAATTGGCTCAGGCGGAACATGCTGTGTGTCTCCTTCGCCGGGAGGCGGACCTCAGGCGGTCAGACGAAACCCGGTTTTCTTCAGAATGCGGGTGCTGTAGAGCACCGTATGGCTACGGCATTGGTCGCCCAGCAGCACCGCCATGTCGGCAACCCGCGCCTCGACCTCGTCCCGTGTTTTGGCGTGGACCATGGCGAACAGCGTGAAAGGCCAAGCCGGCGGCCGGGCCGGCCGGCGGTAGCAGTGGCTGACCCAGGGCAGGCCCGCGAAGCGCCGCCCGGCGTCGTCCACCGCATCCTCCGGCACCTCCCAGACGCTCATCCCGTTGGCCGTGTAGCCGAGGCGGTAGTGGTTGGGCACCGCCGCGATCCGGCGAACGATCCCGGCCTCAAGCAGGCGGCGGAAGCGCTCCAGCACCTCATCCACCGGCAGGCCGAGCTGGTCGGCGACCGCGTCGAAGGGCATGGCACCGGCCGGCAGCCCTCCCTGCGTGGCGAGGATGAGCCGGCGGTCGGATTCGTCCAGCACGACGGGAGCGGCGGCGGTCATGCCCGAAACCTCAGGTCCAGGGTGTATTCGGCGAGCTTGGGGAAGTCGTGAACCGGCAGCGCCGTCGCCTCCTGGATCGCGTCCAGCACCGCGCGCACGCGCTCCGGCGCCTCGGTCGCCACCACGAACCACATGTTCAGCGCGTGCTGGCGGGCGTAGTTGTGCGCGACCTCCGGAAAGGCGTTGACGATGGCGGCGATGCGGTCGAAATCGTCCTCGGGCACAGCAAGAGCGGCCAGCGTCAGTCCGCCGCCCAGCCGTTCGGCGTCGAACATCGGGCCGAAGCGGCTGAGCACGCCGCCGTCCACCAGGGCGCGCACGCGGTCCGCAACCTCCGTCTCCGTCAGGCCAAGGTCGGCGGCGATGCCGGCGAAGGGCCGGCGTTCGACCGGGATGCCATCCTGTAGCCGGTTGACCAGCGCACGATCGATCTCTTCCAGCGCGGCGACAGAAATTCCCATCACTCGCCTCCCCGGGATTCGTTCGTAGGTGCGGCGGCGCGCCGGCCGTAGCATGCGGCGGTCTGCTTGAAGCGGCGCACCGTGAACAGAAGTTGCCGGTCCACGTCTTCCAGCCCGCATCGGGCGGCGATGGCGTCCACGCGCGCGGTGACCTCGTCCCGGCTGCGTCCGTGGATCATGGTGTAGAGCGCATACGGCCACAGCGGCGGGCGCGGCGTCCGGCGGTAGCAGAGCGAAACGCCGCCGCAGCGCGTGATCCTCCGGCCGACCTCGTCGACGGCCTCGGCCGGGACATCCCAGACCACCATGGCGTTGGCGGTGTAGCCGAGCGTCTGGTGGTCCACGATCACGCCGAACCGGCCGACCGCCCCGACTTCGTCGAGGTGGCGCAGCACGGCCAGCACGTCCTCCTCGCCGATCCCCAGATCGTCGGCGATGGCGGCGTAGGGTCGGGGCACCAGCGGCAGGCCGCGGCGAAGCCGGTCCAGCACCCGGCCGGCGTGCTCGATCATTCCCATAAGGCGAATCCCAGGTCGAGGTGGTAGCCCGCCTCCATGGGCAGGTCGAGGACATGGAGGCCGGTCTCGGCCTCGATCCGTTCTAACACGCGGTCCACACGCTCCCGCGTCGGGGCCGTCACGACGAACCACAGGTTCAGGCGGTCTTCGCGCTGGTAGTTGTGGTTCACCTCCTCGATTCCGCTGACCAGGGCGGCGACCGGCTCCAGCCTGTCCGAAGGCACCGCCATGGCGGCCAGAGTGCTGGCGCCCACGGTGTTGGGCCGGACGGTCAGTCCGATGCGCGCGATGGCGCCCCGCTCCTTCAGCCGGGCGAGCCGCTCCAGCACCTCCGCCTCGCCGCAGCCGAGCGCTTCGGCGATCCGGGCGTAGGGCTGCGGGTCGAGGGGAAAGTCGCGCTGGAACCTGTCGAGAAGCTGGCGGTCAAGCGTGTCGGGGATTTCCATAACAGATGTTTGCCGCGCCGCGGTCATAGGCCGATCCTGTGCGCGCGGGACGTGAAGAAGATGCCGCTGGGCTTGTCGGCCGGAAGCGTGCCGACCTCCTTGAGGCTGCCGGTGTCGTAGACCTTGACCGTATCGAGGTCGCGCACGGACACCCACACCTGTTCGCCCCGCGGCGTGAACTCCAGATGGAGGACCCCCTTGCCCGGCGTCAGCGTGGAGACGACGGCCAGCGACGGCACGTCCAGGACCTGGACCAGATGGTTGTCCGGAAGGGCGAAGTTGACCCAGATCTGCCGGCCGTCGGGGCGCGCCATGACGAACACGGGCTGGCCGGCGACCGGGATACGGCCGACCTCGCGCCAGGTCGCCGCATCGACGACCAGAACCTCATGCCGACCGATCGCCGGCAGGAAGACCTTGCCGTCGGCGAAGCCCCAGCCTTCCAGATGCGGCATTTTGTAAACGGGCAGCGGCTGTTCGCCCCGGCCATAGCCGTCGAGCATGCGGCGCACCCCCCGATCCGGATTCCACAGGTCGAGCACGGCCAGCCCGTCCTCCCCGAACAGGCCGGCGATGTAGTGGCGGCCGTCCGGCGTGACCAGCGCATCGTAGGGCTGGCGGCCGATGCCGGTGTATTTGCGGACGACGGGGGAGGACCGCGTGGAAAGATCGGCGATCCAGATCTCGCCCGCGTCGTAAAGGCTGAAGACGAAGCGGTTGCCGGGCGCGTCCTCCAGCCCCACCACCTTGGAACGCGGGCGGCTTGCCCCCTCGGCCGCAGGCGGTCCGTATTCGGCGGGGATGTCGGCGACTGGATCGAGGGTGTCGGCGTCGAAGACGCGAACGCCGCCCGGCTCGTAATTCGCGACGGCCACCAGCCGCCCGTCCTCGGAGATGGCCCCGCCGATGCTGTTGCCGGCCTGCTGAACGCGCTTGACCACCGTGGCGGTCAGCAGATCCACCTTGCTGAGCCCGCCATCACGCCCGAAGACATAGGCGTAACGTGCGTCGCGTGAGAACACGGCCGAGGCGTGGCTGAGGTCGCCCAACCCTTCCACCGCGGCCAGCCGCTGCCTCGTGCTGTTCTCCACCACCATGACGCGGCCCGCCGCGCGTTCGACGACGATGCCGAGGTCCCCAGTCCCGCGCAGTTCGGCAGCGCCCGCCGGAAACCAGCTCATCAGAACGGCCAGAGCGGTGCCGGCAAGCCACCGGCGCAACGGCGAACGGGAGTCAGTCATGCAATCCTCCCCGGCGGAGCCGGTCAATCATCCAGAGCGCCTCGTCCCGGGTCAGCAGGGGGGACCAGGGCGGCATGGGGGTTCCGGGGATACCGTCCAGGATCACTTGGGCCAGCGCTTCGAGATCTTTTCCGGCCAACGCTTTCGGCAGCAGCGGCGCGCCGAGGCCGCCCTTCATGGTCAGCCCGTGGCAGGACCCGCAATCGTGCGTCAGCAGAAGGCCCAACTCGGCGCGTCGTGCCGCGTCCGGTTCCCCCGCCTGCGCCGCTGCCGCGAGAAGCAGGCCGGCGCCGGCAAGCAAGACCATGGCGGCGCTACGCACGGACTGCCTCAGACATGTCGGGCAGGCCATCGGGCACTGGCCCGGCGGCGGTCCGCCAGGCGAGTTCCGGAGCGAGCGACACCACCTGCCCGATGATGGTCAGGCAGGGCGACGGCAGGTCCCGCTCCGCCGCACGTTCCGCCAGATCGGCCAGCGTGGCGATGCAGAGCGCCTGGGCATCAGTCGTGCCGCTCGACACGATGGCGGCCGGCGTCGTCGGCGGGAGGCCCGCGGCGATCAGCTTTTGCTGGATCTCCGGCAGGTTCATCAGCGCCATGTAGAAGACGAGCGTCGTCTGCGGGTCGGCCAGGCTCGCCCAGTTGAGATTCAACTCCTCGTCGCTTCGGCAATGGCCGGTGACGAAGCGCACGCCGGTGGCGAGCCCGCGATGGGTCAGCGGAATCCCGGCGTAGGCGCCACACCCGCAGGCGGCCGTGACGCCCGGCACGATCTCGAAGGGAATGCCGGCCTCGGCGACCGCCAGGGCTTCCTCGCTGCCGCGCCCGAACACATAGGGATCGCCCCCTTTCAGGCGCACCACCCGCCGCCCGTCGAGCGCCAAACGCACGAGAAGCTCGTTGATCGCTTCCTGCGGAACGGCATGGCGCTTGGGCGCCTTGCCCACGAAGATCCGCTCGGCACGGCGCGGAACGAGGTTCATCACGCCCTCGCCGACCAGACGATCGTAAACGACCGTGTCGGCTTGCTCGATCAGGCGGCGCGCCTTGACGGTGAGCAGATCGGGATCGCCCGGACCAGCCCCCACCAGATAAACCCGACCAAGCACCATGGATGATTCCACCGGCTGTGAGACCACGGGAGATTTCCCTCTGAGATGCAGTTTCGCTGTCAAGTGGCGGTCGCATCCTTGACTTTGGTTAGGTTGCGACGCGCCCGGACGGGGATGTCGCGCGGAGTCTCGGCGGGCCGCTCGTCGGTGTAGAACGCGCGCAGCTTTCCAATATCGGCGACTTCCACCGTACGGCCCTTCGAACTGACGCCGAGGTCGCGCAGACGGGCGAGCGCGCGCGAGAGGCTTTCCGGCTCCATGCCGAGACGGTTGGCGATCACCACCTTTTTCAAGGGCAGATCGATCACCGCCGCCCCGTCCTCCTCGGGAACCAGGGTAAGCAGGAAGCCGGCCAGTCTGCGGATCGGTGTCAGCTCCTTCAGCACACGCAGTTCGTTGTCGAGGCGGCGGTTCCATCGGAACAGTGCCGCCAGGATGCGGCGCCCCAACTCCGGATTCTGCTTCAGGCAGGCCAAAAAGGTCTTGGAGCGCACCCGCACCAGGTCTGATTCTTCGATGGTTGCCGCGCTGACCGGATAATTGCCGCTGGCGAACATCGCCGCTTCCGCAAAGGTGGTCACGGGGTGGATGATTTCGACGATGCTCTCCTTGCCGTCCTCCGTCAGAGCGAACAGCTTTACCCGTCCACGAAGCAGGATGTAGAAGGCGTCCGCCGTGCTGCCGGCGTCGAACAGCGGCGTGCGCGGCGGATGGATGCCGATCGACGCGCCGGACAGGAGATGGAGAATCTGATCGTGCGGCAACCCCTCGAACATGGGCAAACCATGGAGCGAGTTCGGTTCCAGTCGCCGGCGCCGGCAGGCCCGGCTACGACATCGTGCGCCCGGCAGGCCGGCATCTCGGACCGCGCACATCTTCACGCTGCAAACCATGGCACCCACTCTCCACGTTGCTCTTTCCGGTCCGACCGCCGCGCCGCGTCAGCCAGGGAACTCGTCTTCCAGTTCGGCGCAGAATCGCGCCAATTCTGAAAGGCTGTCGATGCGCACCACCTCGTCGCGCCCGGTGGTCAGGCCGACCCCGCGCAGCTTGGCGAATGCCCGCGACAGGCTTTCCGGCTGCATGCCCAGCCGTTCGGCCAGGACTTGCTTCTCGCAAGGCAGCAGGATTTTCTGTGGACCCGCCGCGCCGGGCCGCGCCTGCGCCTTCGCAAGCCCCAGCAGGTAACTCGCCAGACGCTGCGTCGTGGACAGCAGCTTGATCTCCGTGATCTCGTGAATGGTGCCGCGCAGCCGCGCGGACGTTACGGCCAACAGGCCGAGCATCATGTCGAAGCGCGTTTCAAGATGATCTCGAAAGCTGTCGGCTGGAACGATCAGGGCACCGCCCTCGGTCAACGCCTGGGCACCCGCCGGTTGCACCCCACCTTCCAGCACGGCCTCCAGGCCAACCGGCTCGCCCTTGCCGTAGATTTCCGGAACAAGCCCATCGGCCGGGCGATCCAGCACGACGCTGCCCGCGAGCACGATGAGGAACCGCTCGGCCGGCTCGTTCGCCAACAGCAGGGTGTCGCCCGCGGCGAAAGTCCGGCCTTCGCCGTAGGCGACCAGCCTTTGGCTCTCCTCCTTGGGGAGATGTGCGAGGATCGGCGTATTCGCCACGAGGTGAGCGATGTTCAGGTCCATCATGTCCTGGCCCTTGACCTTGCGCCAATGCGCAGTGCTTACCGGAAGCGTGCCGAAGCGCGATCTTCAGGCAAGTTACCCAGTGCTGGAAGTTTCGCTCTTGACGGAGATCAAGGGTGTTTGCGTCCTTTTGGGCAGCAAGGGCACATTATTCCATTAGTTTTTTGTGATAAAATCAGGCGCGAGGCATGCCGGGTACCGATCCGCTCGACCGCCATGTCCTTTTCGTTGCCGGACTCCCCGCGAAACGTGCAAGAGGCCGAGCGCTTGACCGAAGTCAAGGTTGAGCGGCCTGTCTGCAGTCAACTCGTAAGTGAAACTGTGCCGTGCCGGAATGGCGAACGGACCCCCATCGGTTCATCGGCCGGGCGGAGAGAGCTTATGTCCATCAAACTGAAAATCCTGCTGCCAGTGGGCCTGCTGGGCGCGTTGCTGATCATAGCGAGCGCCTATCGAGCCATGGTGTCGTGGGAAGCTCTCACCGTGGCGCGGCATGCGGCTTCGGTAAACGTCACCGCCGACAGGCTGTACATCGCCGCCGCCGCCTGGGCGGTCGAACGTGGCTCCACCGCCGTAGCGCTCGGCGATCCACAGCGCCCGAACCCCGTCATTCGCGCCAAGCGTCTGGAGGGGAACCAGGCTTTCGAAGAGGCGATCGGCGCCATCGACCGGTTGCCGCGCACCCCTCGAATCGACGTCGCCGTCAAGCAACTGGCCCGGACCGGGCGTCTCGCCGACGAGGCTCGCACCGAGGTCGATGCCGCGCTACGAAACGGCTTGGCCTCGGAGGGGCTTAGGCAGACGTGGATTCCCACCGTTACGGCTCTCATCATGGCCGGCCAGGATCTTCGGGCGGCGTTGGAAGTCACGGTGTCCACGGGCGTCGTGGCCCCCGTGGTCCAGGCTTTCGAGCTGAAGGCCGCGCTCTGGCGGGCGGCTGAATTCGCCGGACGCGAGCGCGCCACTCTGGCGGCGGTCATCTCCGGCGGAAAGCCGCTGAGCCTTAGGGAATTGGAGGTCGTACTCACGGCCCGCGGCGAGGTCGAAGGCTCGCTCGCCAGAGTCGCCGAGGCGAAGGACGCCTTCGGCCCGGCCTTCGCCGACGCCTACGGCGCGATCATGCGCGTGTATCTCGACAAGATCGACCCGCTCCGCATGGCGGTATTCCAGTCCAGCGGCACCGCGCAGCCATACACGGTGACGGGCGACGATTGGTTCGCCGCGGCGACCCACGGGATCGACACCATCTTTGCGGCGCAGCGCGCGGCCTCCGCGGCGGCGAAAGTGGTTCTCGATGGCACCGTCGAGACGGCGTTCAATAGTGTTCTGCTCAGCATCGCCACACTCGCGGCGGTGCTGCTGGCGACCACGATGGCCGGATGGACGGCCGCCGCCGGCGTGGCCCGGCCGTTGCGGGCAATGACGGAAAGCATGCGGGCGCTGGCGGATGGGCGCCTGGACACCGAAATCGTCGGAGGAGACCGGCACGACGAAGTCGGCGACATGGCCGCCGCCATGGACGTGTTCAAGGCCCAGGCAATCGAGAACGCCCACCTGCGCGCGGAGCAGGAGCGCGAGAGGGCCGCCTCCGAAGCGGCGAAGATCGCGGCGTTGCACAGGATGGCCGAGACGGTGGAGCGGGAGACGAGGGTCGCCGTCGATAGCGTGGCTGAGCGGACGCACCGGATGGATGCCAACGCACAGGCAATGGCGGATTCGGCGGGACGCATGTCATCGAATTCCCAGGCCGTCGCCACGGCCGCCGCGCAGGCATTGACCAACGCGCAGACAGTGGCCGCCGCCACGGAAGAACTCACCGGTGCGATCCGGGAAATCGGCGCCCAGGTTTCGCACGCGACCGAGGTCACCAAGCGCGCGGTCGAAAAGGGACGCAGCACGCAAAACACCATCAGCTCCCTGTCCGAGGCGGTGGCGAAGATCGGGGACGTCAGCAAGCTCATTTCCGACATCGCCTCGCAGACGAACCTGTTGGCGCTGAACGCGACCATCGAAGCGGCGCGCGCGGGAGAAGCGGGCAAGGGATTCGCCGTGGTGGCGAACGAGGTGAAACACTTGGCCAATCAGACCGCCAAGGCAACCGAGGACATCGCGGCGCAGATCGCCGCCGTCCAGTCGGTCACACAGGACGCGGTTCATGCGGTGCAGGACATTGGAGGCACCGTCCTGGAAATCGAGGCGGTCTCCGGGGCGGTCGCGGCGGCGATGGAAGAGCAGAGCGCAGCCACGTCGGAGATCAGCCGGAACGTCGTCGAAACCACGGTCGCGGCACAGGATGTCTCGTGCAAGATCGCTGAGGTCTCGGACGAGGTGCGGGCGACTGGAAGCCGTGCCGGCGACGTGCGGAACGTCGCGAGCGATGTGGCGCTGAGCATCGAAGAACTGCGCAACGTGCTGGTGCGGGTGGTCAGGACGTCCATGAGCGAGGTGGATCGGCGCCACAAGCCGCGCCATCTCGTTCACGCCCCCTGCCGGGTGGAAATCGAGGGGCACAAGAGCGTGGCTTTGTTGGGTGACATCTCCGAAGGTGGAGCCATGCTGAAGGGAATCGCGGCTGCGGGCGCTGGCTCTATCGGAATCCTTCGGATCGACGGCATTCCGATGGCCCTGAAGTTCGTCGTCCGGAGCGTCGGAAAGGACGATCAGGCGCATCTCGCATTCGATCTTGAGCCTGAGCAGCGGGATCGGCTGTCCCAGGCCATCCGTGACCTGCTCCGCTCCAAAGGGGCAGAGGACTGACTTCCGCGCTCGGTTCTGTTGCAGCGTTTGCGTCCGGGAGGCGATCGGTTAAAACCCAGCCCTTTTCGGCGGCTGAGGTGATCCTGTGGGCGGTGCGTTGGTACCTGCAATTCCCGATCAGCGACCGTGATCTCGAGCAGATGCCGGCCGACCGCGGCGTGACCGTCGATCACACGACCCTCGAGCGCTGGGTCGAGGCTTATGCGCCGGACCTAGACCAGCGCCTACGCCCGCATCTGCGCATGACCACGGGCTCCCGGCGCGTGTATGAGACCTACGTGAAGGTGAAGGGCCGGTGGGTGTGCCTGTACCGCGCTGTCGATGCGCGGGGACAGATGATCGACTTCCTGCTCCGCGCCAGGCGCGATGCCGCCGTTGCCCGACGCTTCCTCCGCAAGGCGCGGAAGCAGGCGCATACGGTCAACCCGCGCACCCTTACGGTTGACAAGAACGCCGCCTACCCGAGTGCGAGCAAGACGATGATGAAGAACGGCGAGCTATGGCGGTTCACCAAGCTGCGACAAGTCAAGTACCTCAATAACATTGTTGAACAGGATCACCGTGACGGAACCGTGTGAAGTCCCTCAAGGCAGGCATGAAGGAAGGACGCCGGCGAGCAGCCGAGGTCGCTGACATAAAGACATTTTTACTAGCAGGGGGCTGGCGCGGATTCCTATCCTTCCGTACGGGATAGCAACCCCGCCCTTTTCCTCTCCCACCAGATGCGGGAGAGGGATTTTTTAACGGAAAACAGGCATTTACGCCGCCAGACGCAGGTCCAGGCGGCTCCACACGTCGAGCAGGGCGTCGACGAGCCGCGCCATCTCGGCGTCGCTGTGCAGCGGGGTGGGGGTGAAGCGCAGACGCTCGCCGCCGCGCGGCACGGTCGGGTAGTTGATCGGCTGGACGTAGATGTCGTGCCGTTCCATCAGCTCGTCCGAGGCGCGCTTGCAGCGGTGGGCGTCGCCGACCATCACCGGGACGATGTGGCTGGCCGACGGCATCACCGGCAGGCCGGCCTCGGCCATCAGGCGCTTCAGCGTCGCCGCGCGCTCCTGGTGCTGGTCGCGCTCCGTCTGGCTCTGCTTCAGATAGCGGATGCTGGCCAGCGCCCCGGCGGCCAGGACCGGCGACAGGGAGGTGGAGAAGATGAAGCCGGCGGCGAAGCTGCGGATGCAGTCGACCAGCGCGGTGGAGCCGGTGATGTAGCCGCCCTGGACGCCGAAGGCCTTGCCCAGCGTGCCCTCGATGATGGTCAGCCGGTCCATGGCGCCGTCGCGCTCCGCCACGCCGCCGCCGCGCGGGCCGTACATGCCGACCGCGTGCACCTCGTCCAGATAGGTCATGGCGCCGTGCTTGTCGGCGACGTCGCACAGGTCATGGATCGGGGCGACGTCGCCGTCCATGGAATAGACGCTCTCGAAAGCCACGACCTTCGGGCGGTCCGGGGCGATCTGCGACAGCAGCTCGTCCAGATGCTTGGGGTCGTTGTGGCGGAAGATGTGCTTCTCGGCGCCGCTGTTGCGGATGCCGGTGATCATCGAATTGTGGTTCAGCGCGTCGGACAGGATCACGCAGTTCGGCAGCAGCTTGCCCAGCGTCCCCAGCGTCGCGTCGTTGGACACGTAGCCGGAGGTGAACAGCAGAGCCGCCTCCTTCCGGTGGAGGTCGGCCAGCTCGCGCTCCAGCAGCACGTGGTAGATGTTGGTGCCGGAGATGTTGCGCGTGCCGCCGGCGCCCGCACCCACGCCGTCGATGGCGTCGTGCATCGCCTTCAGGACGACCGGATTCTGGCCCATGCCCAGATAGTCGTTGGAGCACCACACCGTGACCTCCCGCTCCTTCCCGGCGGCGTCGCGGAAGGTGGCTTTCGGAAAGTTCCCCGCTTGCCGTTCGAGGTTGGCGAACACCCGGTAGCGGCCATCCTGCTTCAGGCTGACGATCTGGGTGCGGAAAAAACTCTCGTAATCCATCGCGCGTTTCCGTTTACGGTGATCCGGGATTGGAGGCGGTCGGACGGCCAGGATCGGCCGCCGGCTATGGCTCAACGGGAGGATGAAAGGATTGCCGCTGACATGTTACCCGGCATTGACCGATATCAAGGGGGCAATCGGACAGACAGCTTTCCTGTCCTGCGTCGGCGAACATAACCGACAATCAGGATGGAGTGTCTTCCAGTGCGCGGAAGGCGGCAGCAAGGCGAGCATCCTCATCGGCGTCTACCAATGAAGCAATGGCAGCAAGCAGGCCCATCTCCTCTTTTTGGATATGGCTGGCTTCACGCTCGATGAGTTCTTCTGCTCGTTCACGGAGCTGCCTCCACCCACAGTCCGACATCGTCGAAGCAGCCAAGGCTTCGCCCATCAGTCGGGCGACGTCCTCAGCGACTGGCAAGATGGCACGGTGCTCGGCTTTCAGAAGATTGGTCATGCAGGATTGGCCCAAGTCCACCAGACGCGGGAAAAGATGCTCTTCCTCGAACCCAAAGTGCCGTCCCATTTCACGCTCAAGTATCGAGCGCGTGTCAGAAAAAATCGCGCGGATATTGGGACTGGCCAGATCGGGGACCTTCTTGATGCTGTGCTGCGACAGCAGAGTATCCAATCTCCGAAGCATTTCGATCGTTGCCATGTGGTCGTCGTGCAGAAGTTGACCGGTTTGCGATGCTAAGTGGAGCATGATTGCGGTTGTCTCTGTCTATATTGGAGAGAAGAGAGTGGGATCTATTCCCCCTGCCGGCAGGCGCCGGCGCGGTGAAACAGAATGACGGCGAAGAAACCGAAAGCGATGGCGGCGATCAGGCCCCCACCGGCAGCCAAACGAACCAACACCTCACTTCCGAGCACGGTCGCCGACGCCAGCAGGGCGACCGCGCTCAGATGCGACATGGCATGGACCTTCAACGGCGTTTCGGCCGTCAGCGCCGAGACCAAAGGAACGCGGGCGCCGGGTACGCTGAGGTGAGCCTGCGCCAAGGTTGGCATGATGCGCTGAAGGAAGCCGAACAGTGTGGTCAACAGCCACCCCGGCACCAACAACACGCCAAGCAGGGCTGGCGGCAGCGGCGCTCCGAGGCTCAACGCCAGAGCCAAAACCAGGGAGGCGATCAGGAATCCCCAGCCTACGCGGATCAGGACAAAAGACGTTCCCAGCCTGCGCCGCATCCGCCGCTTCAGCACCCCGGCCATGGCGTGGACGTGGAGGAGGCCCGCCGCCAATCCCACAATGGCGGCAAGCGGCAATGCGAAGCGCACGCCGGCGACGCCGCCCGCCAACACAAGCATCAAGCCGGACGCCGCCAAGCCCAGGACCCAGCGGCCGAGACGGACATCGGGAGCGTGCGCCAGCGCCAGCATCGGCACCAGAATGGTGCTGAAGCCCATTACCAACATGCCCATGAAGCCGTATCCGGCCAAAGCCATGTGAACCATGGCGACAGAGGGGTGATTGGGGAGGAGGCCGTGATCGAAATCGGACAGTAGGACGAGGCCCAACAGCACCACCGCCACCAGCGACACCAGGGCGAGCTGCACGTGGCGGCGCACCAACGGCATATCAGCGGTTCCCCGAAGGTTGTCCACCGTCAGAGCGACGAACACGGCGAGGCCGCTGCTCAGCAGGACTGCTCCGGCGTGCGTCAGGGTGCGCTCGCCCACAGTCAGACCGCTGGCAAACAGCGCCACACCCGGCACGAACAACCAGAAACTGGCTTGCGACCATCTCACAGAGCGCACCGGGCGGGCCGTGGCCATCGGCAGCAACTGGTAAGCGGCACCGAGCGCCGTGGTTGCCAGGACACCCAGCGTCAGCAGATGCAGGGCGGCCAGAACCGGCCCCTTGCCGCCGAGATATCCGGTCACCGGATCGTCGCCGAGCGCCAATGCCAGCCAGGCGGCCGCATTGAAGAGAATCGCTGATCCGAAGAAGCGAAACGGCACGGAGGGCGGCAGCAGACGATCCGGCGCCCCGGCGGCCATGGTGGGAGAAAAAGACATCGGCATGGTCCTGATCCCGGAAATCCGCATGGCAACGGATGCGCTCGTTATCCCGGATCATCGTCGATGCCGCGCAAAACCCCTTGACGATCATCAAGAGTGCCGACGCTTGCTGCAAATTTTCAATCGTTCGATAAAGGGAAAAGGCGCAGGCGCTTCTCTTCCGTCTCCGCATCGAGCCTTTCCCACGTCCAGCCGCGCTCGGCCAATTCCGGATACAGCAACAGCGGGTCGCGCTTTAGCCGCACGTCGAACGGCTCCCCGTTCCCGGAATCGATACGCTCCAGGATACGGAGAAGAGGCTCCGGTGGCTGCAGGTCGCGAAGATCGAGCGTGACACAATCGGAAGGAGGCATGATGACCGGTTCAAAGATGCTGGTATTGTTGGGAAGTTCGCCGGCCGCCGGGTTTCACGTTCCGACGTGCCTTCCGCAGCCCGACACGACACAGCCATGGCACCGCATCGAAACCCTCCCGCAGAGCCAACCCGCACAGACGGGCGAAGCGACGGGCGAGAGAGGGCGCAGGGTCTCATGATCGGCGGCAAGATCAGTGACCAGCTCATAAGCTCCTGCGACCGCGATGAGGGGAAAGGGCCTGGTGCTCTGCCGCATCCGGAACGGGAAGACGCTTGTCCTTCCAGCGTTCCAGATGGGTTTCCAGTTCGTTTAGAAGATCAATGAGCCGGTGATGGTCTTCGTGCAGGAGTTGGCCGGTTCGGCTTTCGGTATGCATGGCGACGCTCACCGGAGAGGAGAGGGTTTGACGTGTTTTACTCTGCAGGCTGGACGGCCCCGCGGATCCCCGTGGTCTTCCGGGCCGCGGGCACCGGACCCAGCAGGGCGTAGAGGTAGAGGACGGCGCCGATGAACACCGCGGCACCGGCGGCCAGACGCACCCAGTAGAAGGGGGCGATCTCCGCCTGGACGGTCATGTAGTCCATGCCCATCACGCGCTGGAGGTGGACCTGCACGACCCCGGCGAAGGTCAGGGCGAAGGTCATCACCGCCATGCCGCCGGTCATCAGCCAGAAGCTGGCCTTGTTGAGGGTCTGGTGGTAGGGCGCGACGCCGCGCAGATGCGGCATGGCGTAGCTGAAGATGGCGAGGTTGATCATCACATAGGCGCCGAAGAAGGCGAGATGCCCGTGCGCCGCCGTCACCTGCGTGCCGTGGGTGTAGTAGTTGACCCAGGACAGCGTGTGCAGGAAGCCCCAGACGCCCGCCCCGAAGAAGGCCGTCACCGCGCAGCCGACCGACCACAGCAGGGCGGCCTTGTTCGGGTGATCGCGCCCGCCCTTCAGCACCATCTTCACCGCGAAGACGACCATGAAGAAGAAGGGGGCGACCTCCAGCGTCGAGAACAGCGAACCGATCCACTGCCAGTAGCCCGGCGTGCCGATCCAATAGTAATGGTGACCGGTGCCCAGCAGGCCGGAGAAGAGGGCCAGCCCGACGATGGCGTAGAGCCACTTCTCGACGATCTCGCGGTCGACGCCGGTCATCTTGATCATCAGGAAGGCGAGGATCGAGGCCATCACCAGCTCCCACACGCCCTCGACCCAGAGATGGACGACGTACCACCAGTACATCTTGTCCAGCGCGAGGTTGGTCGGGTTGTAGAAGGAGAACAGGAAGAACAGAGCGATGCCCCACAGCCCCATCACCAGGATGTTGGTGATGACCGTGCGCCGGCCCTTCAGCACCGTCATGGAGATGTTGTAGAGGAACATCAGCGCGACGACGACGATCGCGACCTTGATCCACGTCGGCTGCTCCAGGAACTCCCGCCCCTCGTGGATGCGGAAGACGTAGCCGACGACGGCGGCCAGCGCGCCGAACATGAACAGGCCGAACTGGATGTAGGCCAGCTTCGGGCTGTGCAGCTCGCGCTCCGCCTCTTCCGGGATCAGGTAGTAGGCGGCGCCGAAGAAGCCCATCAGAAGCCACACGATCAGCGCGTTCGTGTGGATCATCCGCAGGATGTTGAAGGGAAGCAGTTCCGACAGGACGTTGGGCAGCACATAGACCGTGCCGGCCAGCAGGCCGACCAGGAGCTGAACGCCGAACAGGGCCAGCGCACCGTAGAAGTAGGGCAGCGCGACCTTTTGGGATTCGTATTTCATGGCCTTTCGTCCTTCGTCAGCCGGAAATCTTGGGCGGCCAGTTCTGGGTGTTGATGCGGCTGGTCCACTCCAGGAAGGCGGCGAGGTCGTTGACCTCCTGCTCCGTCAGGTGGAACTGCGGCATCTGGCGGCGGCCCTCGATGCCGCTGGGCTGGGCGGCCATCCAGCCGGCCAACGCGGCGCGCGCGCCCTCCGGGTCCTTGTCGCCGCCGTAGCGGATCCAGACATTGCCCAACTCCGGCGCGAAATAGGCGCCCTCGCCCAGCAGCGTGTGGCAATTGATGCAGGAATTCTTCTCCCACACATGCTTGCCGCGGGCGACGCTGTCGGTCAGCCCCTTGCTGTCGGTGCCGGTGTTGACGACGTAGATGTGACTTGCCGCCGTCAGCGAGACGAAGGCGACGAAGAAGAAGAGCGATCCTCCGTAAAAGATGTTCCGGGCGGCCGCTTTGGTGAAGCGTTCCGTCATGCGTTCGTCTCTCCTGGATCGGCCCCGGTCCAGATGACGGATTGTTCCCGTGAGCCTGTGAATCGGCGGTTACGCCGCCATCCGGCACAAAAGGTGACGAGATCGCTCGGGCTATCCTTGATTGTGGTCAAGCAATGCCACGGATCGGCCTCGGGCTCTGTTGCAAAGTTGGCCGGCAGGCAGCGGAATGGCTGGACGCTGTTGGGAGCCAAGCCGTGTCGGACTTCAAGGGACGCCACTTGGAGGGTGAGATTGGGTACTGTCAACTTCACGGCCGGTTGACGAGCTGAGGGTCTGAACAACCTGCGTTCTGGATGGTTCAGGCGGTCAGGGCGAGGCCGGTCACCTCGCGCCAGATGGTGAAGGCGCGCGCTCGGGTGTCACGGTACTCGGTGGCGGAGATCAGATGGCGGCGGAGCTGGAAATGGTTGTGGATCGGGCTGTGGGTGGAGAGGAACCTCTGGGCATGCCGGGCGGATTTGAACCTCTTCATGTGCCGCTCGCGCCGTCGCGTTGGCTGATGTGACACTTCGCAGGCGTTGTTCAGGTAGCGGCTTTGCCGATGCTCGCTGCCGAGCTTCAAGTCCTTCTTCGCTGCCGCGTAGGATTTCAGCTTGTCGGTCACCAGCACTCGCGGCGTGCGGCCCTGCTTTTTCAGCAATTTGCAGAGCAGGCGCTTGGCCGCCTTGGCATCACGCCGGCTCTGCACCAGCACATCGAGCACGAAGCCATCGCGGTCGACGGCCCGCCAGAGATACTGCTTCTTGCCAGCGATGGTCAGGACCACCTCGTCGAGGTGCCACTTGTCGCCGCGCTGGGGAGCACGTCGGCGCAGTTGGTCGGCGATGTCGCGGCCGAACTTCAGGCCCCACTGCCGCACCGTTTCATAACTGACGAGGATGCCGCGCGCTGCCAGCATCTCCTCGACCATCCGCAGGCTCAGGGGAAAGCGGAAGTACAGCCAGACCGCCGTCGCGATGACCTCGGCGGGGTAGCGGTAACCAGTATAGCGGTGGTCGGCGCGGGTCGTCATGCCGCTCCATATCCCGCCTTCGCCCGATCCCGCAACCCGTCCAACGCCAAATTGACGGTGCCATTGCCACCCGCTACGAGAAAACTGCCAACTCCTTCACGGGCGTCCTTTGCCTCGCCGCCGCCCTCGATTGGATCAAGCGCTAACAGGCCCTAAACCAGCCCGGCCGCGCGAGCCCACTTGTACTTGGCACCCAGCACCGCGACCGGCGTCTCGGTCGTGTAGGGGTAAGCCACGACGCCATGGTCATACAGGTGGTTCGCGGCCTCCTCCACCTGGACGTCGCCGGCCAGCGAAGCGACGATGGGCTTCTCGATGCCCTGCGCCTTCATCTCCTCCTTCACCTCGATGACGAGCTTGGCAAACACCATTGGCGGCGTGATGATCGTGTGCCAGTAGCCCAGGATCAACGCGTGTATGCGGTCGTCCTCCAGGCCAAGCCGGATGGTGTTCTGGTAGGTCGACGGCGGTTCCCCACCCGTAATGTCCACCGGGTTGCCGGCGGCGCCGAAAGGCGGGATGAATTTGCGGAAGGCGGCGTCGAGGTCCGGCGGCATCGCCATCAACGACAGGCCGTTGTCCACGCAGGCGTCCGACAACAGCACACCCGATCCGCCGGCGCCTGTGATGATCACGACGTTCTCGCCCTTCGGCGTCGGCAACACCGGGATTCCACGGGCGAATTGCAGCAGGTCCTGCAGACTGCGCGCCCGGACCACGCCCGACTGCCGCAGCACGTCTTCGTAAATCCTGTCGTTGCCGGCAAGCGCGCCCGTGTGGGAACTGGCCGCCCGTGCGCCAAGGGCCGTGCGCCCGGCTTTCAGCACGACCACCGGCTTCTTCTTCGAAACCTGCTTGGCGGCCTCCGCGAAGGCCCGGCCGTCCTTCAGGTCCTCGCAGTGCATGGCGACGACCTGGGTGTTGTCGTCCTGTTCGAAGAAGTACAGCAGGTCGTCCTCATCGATGTCCGACTTGTTGCCGAGCCCGACGATCGCCGAAACGCCCATCTTGGCGGAGCGGCTGAAGCCGATGATTGCCATGCCGATGCCGCCGGACTGCGACGACAGCGCCGCCTTGCCCTTCACGTCGTACGGCGTGCAGAAGGTGGCGCACAGGTTTGCCGGCGTGTAGTAGAAACCGTAGATGTTCGGCCCCATCAGCCGCACGTCATGCTTGCGCGCGATGGCGACGATCTCCTCCTGCCCTTCGACGTTGCCGGTCTCGGCGAAGCCCGAAGGGATCAGCACGGCACCGGGGATTTTCTTCTCGCCGACTTCGCCCAACGCCTGGGCGACGAACTTGGCCGGAATGGCGAACACCGCCACGTCGATGTCGCCCGGCACGTCCTTGACGCTTTTGTAGGCCCTGTAGCCGAGGATGGCGTCGGCCTTCGGATGGATCGGATAGATCTGGCCCTTGTAGCCGCCGTTGATGAGGTTCTTCATCACCGAGTTGCCGATCTTCCCATCTTCGGCCGAGGCGCCGATGACGGCCACCGCCTCGGGCTTCATGATCCGGTTCATCTGCCGGACAATCTGCTCCTGCGACGGGCGGTAGCGCGGCGTCCTGGCCGCGAAATCCAAGACCACGCGCACGTCGGCGGCGGTGGCTCCGTTCTCGCGCGCGAAGACCGGGTTGAGGTCGAGTTCGACGATCTCCGGCACCTCGTCGACGAGGCGCGAGACGTTGACGATCACCTCGGCGAGCGCTTCGTGGTCGACCGCCTTGCCGCCACGCACGCCTTTCAGCATCTCCGCGGCCTGGATGCCGTCAAGCATCGAGAGGGCTTCCTCGCGACTGACCGGGGCGAGGCGGAAGGTGATGTCCTTCAGCACCTCGACCAGCACGCCACCGAGGCCGAAGGCCACCAGCTTGCCGAAACTCGGGTCCGTGATGGAACCGACGATGACCTCCACGCCGCTCTGCAGCATCTGCTGGACCTGCACACCGATCAAGCCCGCCCCGGGATCATGGGCGCGGGCGTTCTCCATGATGGTCCTGAAGCCTTGTCGGACGGCGTCGGCGTTCTGGAGACCAACCAGGACGCCGCGGGCTTCAGTCTTGTGCAGGATCTGCGGCGACACGATTTTCATCACCACCGGGAAACCCATACCCTCGGCGAGGGTGACGGCTTCCTCGGCGCTCGTCGCCAAGCCTTCCTTCGGCACTGGAATGCCGTACACATCGCAGAGTTGCTTGGCTTCCGGCGCGGTCAGCGCATTGCGGCCCTCGGCCTTGGCGGTGTCGAGAAGGCGGCGGACGACATCCGTTGGACGCTCGGTGTGGAGCGGATCGATGACTGTGGTCATGGCCTTTCCTCCTTTGCAAACTGGTCGGCTCACGTCTTGAAGGTGAGCTTGGATGGATTTTCGGGGGCGGCGGCCTCCTGCAACGCGTCGCCGGCGATGCGCTGATGGGCCATTGCGTTTGTCCTTTTCGGGGAGGACCGCCGCCTGTCCTACTCGGTGGTCAGCGGTCTGCGCGCGGCACCCAGAGCGCCGCTGTCGCGAACCTCGCCGATGCGGCGTTCGTCGAAGCCGAGCACCTCGCGCAGGATCTCGTCGGTGTGTTCGCCCAGAAGCGGCGACCGCGTGACCTCGGTCGGGCTGTCCGACAGCTTGATCGGGTTGCCGACCGTCAGGTACTTGCCGCGCGTCGGGTGGTCCACCTCGACGATGGTGCCGGTCTCGCGCAGCGACTGATCCTCCGCCAGCTCCTTCATCGACAGGATGGGGCCGCAGGGGATGTCGTACTTGTTCAGGATCTCCATGACCTCGAACTTCGTCTTGGTCATGGTCCACTCTTCGACGGTCGCGAAGATGTCCTTCAGGCGCGGCAGGCGCGCGGCGGGCGTCGCGTAGTCCGGATCGGTGACCCACTCCGGCTTGCCGATGACGTCGCAGATCTTCGCCCAGACCGGCGCCTGGGTGATGAAGTAGATGTAGGCGTTGGGATCGGTCTCCCAGCCCTTGCACTTCAGGATCCAGCCCGGCTGGCCGCCGCCCGAGGCGTTGCCGGCGCGCGGCACGGTATCGCCGAACTCGCCGTTCGGGTACTGCGGGTACTCTTTCAGCGGGCCGCGCTCCAGCCGCTGCTGGTCGCGCAGCTTGACGCGGCAGAGGTTCAGCACGGCGTCCTGCATGGCCGCCAGCACCTTCTGGCCGCGCCCGGTCTGGGTGCGCTGGTAGAGCGCCGTCACGATGCCCAGCGCCAGATGCAGGCCGGTGCCGCTGTCGCCGATCTGGGCGCCGGTGACCATCGGCGGGCCGTCGTCGAAGCCGGTCGTCGAGGCCGAGCCGCCGGCGCACTGCGCGACGTTCTCATAGACCTTGCAGTCCTCGTAGGGACCGGGGCCGAAGCCCTTGACCGAGGCGACGATGATGCGGGGGTTCAGCTCCTGGATGCGCTCCCAGGTCAGGCCCATGCGCTCGAGCACGCCGGGGGCGAAATTCTCGACCATCACGTCGCAGATGCGCACCAGATCCTCCAGGACGCGCTTGCCGTCCGGGTTCTTGGTGTCCAGCGTGATGGACCGCTTGTTGTGGTTCAGCATGGTGAAGTAGAGGCTGTCGGCCTCGGGCACGTCGCGCAGCTGGCCGCGCGTGATGTCGCCCTCGCCCGGACGCTCGACCTTGATGACGTCGGCGCCGAACCACGCCAGAAGCTGCGTGCAGGTCGGACCCGACTGAACGTGGGTAAAGTCCAGAACCCGCACGCCTTCAAGTGCCTTGCCCATGCCGTCTCTCCCTGTTGAGCCGCAGGCATGCGGAGCCTGGCGGCGTGACCAAACCGTTCGCCATTGAAACGAGCAGGAGTGGAGGATGCAGGCCGTTGATCCCCGCGGGCCTCTGAATGGCTACCGAAGCCAGCCCTTTATTTCCAATATTCGCTGATTACCTTCTTTCGTTCTGGCATATTGTTTGCCGCACTGTGTTGTGTACTCCTGGACAAAACCCTGCCTGACCAATTCGCAGAGTGCCGGCCTCACGGCGGCCGGCTTCAAGCTTGCCGCTTTCGTGATGGCCAGCAGCGAGACCGGAGGTGTCGTGGCCTCGGGACCTGGCATGGCGCGCAGCGTGTTGAGCATGGTCCAATTGACGGAAGTTGGAGAGATCACACACGCCTCCCTTGGTGCGCTGGGGATCGCTGCCTTTCGCAGTCCATGTTGCAATCGGCTCTGGCATGCCAGATCCAATACACCCAGGCTAAAACCTCAAGTTCACTTGAGGTCAAGAAGAATTTTGGGGCAGTGAATCGGTCCGATTGGGCCTGATGTGCACCCCCGTCTCCCAAAGCCCCCGTTTCGGCGTTGATGTGCATTTGGGCTCGAGCCGCACTCAGGCACCCTGGCACGACGGTAAGCGCCTTCAGCGCCAGCGTGGGTCAAGCGACCAGAGGGCACAGGAAGATGGAGAGAGCTCCGCTTTGAAATGGGAGGAAAAGCCGTTGTTCGCTGTTGCGGCAATGGCACTGAGGGAGACGCTGCATGGTTTCATCCGCATCGATGCCGCATATCGTCCTGCTGGGCGATTCGATCTTCGACAACTCCGCCTATGTCGGAGGCGGACCGGACGTGACGGCACAGCTTCGTTTGCGTCTGCCGTCGGGCTGCCGTGCGACGTTACGAGAAGAAGACGGTGCCGTGACCAGCAGCGTCGTTCGGCAAATCCAGCAATGTCCTCCTGACGCGACTCATCTCATCGTGTGTGTGGGTGGCAACGATGCGTTGCGCCACTCCGGTCTGCTGGATGAAGGAGCGCGATCTGTTGCCGCGGTGGTCAACAGGCTGGGCGAGATCCGGGAGCGGTTCGAGGGCGACTATGGGACAATGCTCGACGCCGTCTTGGCCTCGCGCTTGCCGACGGCAGTCTGCACGATCTACGACGCGCGCTACCCCGACCCGCTTCGGCAACGATTGGTCATTACCGGCCTGACCATCTTCAACGACGTCATCACCCGTGAGGCATTTATACGGGGCTTGCCGCTCATCGACTTGCGCCTGATCTGCGACAAGGCGGAGGACTACGCAAATCCCATTGAGCCGTCTGTTCAGGGTGGTGCGAAGATCGCCGCTGCCATCGCCGCTTTGACCACCTCCCACAACTGGCCACAAGGACGATCGGCGGTGTTTGCGTTCTGACGAGGACAACCACCATCCCTCCTGACGTTGCCACCTCGAAAGTGGACACAGTTTACTGAGTAAAGAATAGCCACGCTACCGTGCCGACTGAAGCCAGCGCGGCGAGCACTGCGCCGCTTCGCGTCATGACACCCTGGCGATACAACAGCACAACCATGCCGATTAGCAGCGGCGAGACGATCAGCAGTCCGATTTGGGCTTCATTCATTGGCACTGTCTCTTCCGTTGGATCAGTTGGTGGTTCGGGCGCGATATGAATGCTGCGAGTGTGGAGAACGGGTAGCCTTGATCGTCGTCAAAAGCAGCTGGACTTCATCGGATTCGGTCGCACATCGGATAGTGGGCACGCGGGACCGCGGTATCGGCGCCGTCAGGTGATCGCGACGAACAGGGCCTGGATGAAGGCCGACGGGGCCGGAATGTTTTTGATGGGAACGGCGGCGACCTGCCCGTAACGGACTATGGCGACGATCTGTTCGCCGGCGATGGTTTGCCGAGCGGTGTGATAGCTCTTGAGTCCGAGCCCTGGCCGGACCACCGCTTGGTGCCTATGGTCTGATCATACGACGCTCTTTCGCGGGAACCACCCGATGCGCTGGAGTTGAATGGGCGCCTTCACAGGCAGCTCCTCATGACGAGCGGTTCGCGGCGGGGCGATGGTCAGCGTTGCAGCCGAAGAGGTAGCAATCATGAGGTCACTCATCTGAAAACGCGAATCACGCTGAATCGTTCGCCACCATCCTGGTTATCTTGCGCAAAATTTGTTCAATATTACTTCTACGAGGCTCGGCACGATGGTCGATTTTCCGCCAAGCATAGCGCTCGATGGGTGCCGGACCGCTTACTTATGCCTCCGTCAGGCTCAGTATGCATGCTCCGACGAGGCTGCCCAAAAAGAAGGCATTCTGTGTTTTTCCTCTATGGCGAAGAATTACGCCGAGATGGTGCTGCGCCATGGAAATATAATCCAGCGCTGGGAAGCAAAACAATTGCTCAAAAAAGTTCTGCGAGCCTGCAGGAGTGAAAATTGATTTTCACAGGAAGGGGTTTTTCCGGATGGAGTGCGGGAAAGCAGTAGAGGCGGTTTATGATAGGACTGACAGCTCTGCCTCAAGGCATACGCCGATGCCTATCCTTTAGGCGGCCGCATTTTTATCTAATCACATACCGGTGTATTTTTGTATAATGCTCCAGGGAAGAAAAGGGCGGCCCTTGGAGACAGGAATTGCTGAAGTCCTTACAGAAGCGAGCGCCTCGTAAAAAAGCCAACCGCCTGCTGCCATTCCTCCTGCTCATCGCTGCTCCGTTGCTGGCGTTCGAGCTCTTTCCGATCATGCAGCTTCATACGGCCCGTGAGGCCGAGCTTCGACAGGATGCCAGCTACTTTCTCGACCTTGTGGACGCGGAACAAAGACGGATCATACAGGACATCCATCACATCCTGTTCGCTCTTACCGAAGCGGGGGTGGGGAGTATGGACGCCACGGCCTGCCAGGAGGTCATGTCCCGGATCAGGGCCAAGTATCCGAGCTACATGGCAATGGAAATTTCCGACGCGAACGGTGCCGTATGGTGCTCGACAGACTCCATGACGGTGGGGCGGGTGATTGCAGGTCGGCTCCTCCAGGATGCGGCGCGCACCGATGGCATCGTCACAGGCCAGTCCATGCTATCGCCGATCACGGGACAACCCGCCATTCCCTTCGCCCGTGCCCACCGCCGGGAGGATGGAGATTATCATGGAGTGATTGCGGCACTTCTCGACGCCGCTTGGCTGCGGGAGTCCCTCACGCAGGACTCCTTGCCGGACAATACCTGTCTCCTTGTCGCCGACCGTGACGGAACGGTTCTCGCAACCATCCCTAACGCACCGGAACTGGCCGGCCGCTTGTTGCCTGAACCGTTCGGTCATTTGTTGCGCGAGGCGAACAAAGGTGTGGTTGAATTGGCGGGGATGGACGGTCGGCCACGGGTGTTTGCCTATTCACCGGCAACGTCGGGTGCCCAGGGCTTGTATCTGCATGTCGGGCTCGACAAGGCAACGGCGATGCGTCCCATTCACACCGCAACCTTCTGGACCGTGGCCGTCTTTCTTGGGCTGCTCCTGACCACGGGCCTCGGCGCCCTGTGGGGTGTACGCCGTTTCCTGAGAGTGCGCGAAGAGGCCCAACACTCCGCCCGCAAAGTCAGCGTGTTGCTGGCCAACACCGTGGATGGCGTCATCGAGTTCGATCGGGACTGGCGATTCCTCAAACTCAACGACATGGCCAGGACCCTGGTCGCTCAAGGCCGCGACCTGCTCGGCATGCGGCTGTGGGACGCTTTTCCCGAACTCGCCGAAGGCCAACTGGCGGATGAGTTGCGCAGGGCCATGACCGAACGGGTTCCGGTGGACGTCGAATTCCGCGGTCCGCAGACCGGCCGCTGGTTCTGGCTCCGAGCGTTTCCCACCCCGAGGGGCCTGACCGTCCATCTGTTGGACATTTCCCGACGGACGATGGCCGAAGAGGAACTTCGGGCAAGCAACGAACGCCTCAGCTTGGCCCTGCAGTCGGCTCAGGCCGGCAGTTTCGACTGGGATTTGCGCACTGGGCGCGGGCACTGGTCGGAGGGCAGTTATCACCTGTTCGGCTTGGACCCGGAGAGCGATGCTCCCTGCTTGGAGTCCTGGCTCCGTACAGTGAAACCGGACGATGTCGAAACCATCACGGCCGCGGCTCAGGCGCAGCTCTTCGGTGAGCGGAAGCCCTATCTCGTACTGGAATACCGCATCATGCTCCCGGATGGGGCGGTCCGATGGGTGTTATCCACCGGACGTGTCCACTACGACACGGACGGCAAGCCGTTGCGCATGAGCGGCCTGAACATCGACATCACCGAGCGCAAGTCCGTGGAGGCGGCCTTGCAGCGGAGCGAACGTAATCTCGCCATTGCCTTGAACGCCGCAAACGCCGGTCTGTGGGATCTCGATCTCCGCACTGGCGTCGTGACCTGGTCGGACGGCATGTACCGTCTGTTGGGTGTCGATCCGACGACGTTCCACCCCAGTGAACCCGCGTTCTACGACCTGGTTGTTGCGGACGATCACCCGGTGTTGCGGCAGGCCGTGCAGGACGTGCTCGAAGGCCGGCGGCCGGTTTACCAGGCGGAGTTTCGCATTTCGCATCCGGGAAAGGGGGTCTGCTGGTTACTGGGAGTGGGGCGGGCGGAACATGATGGCAGCGGTCGTCCAATCCGCCTGAGCGGCATGAACATGGACGTCTCCGAGCGTCGGGCAATGGAGCAGGCTCTACGGGATGCCAAGACCCTGGCCGATGAAGCCAACCAGTCCAAGTCCAGATTTCTGGCCGCCGCCAGCCACGATTTGCGGCAACCGCTCCAGTCGGCTTTGCTGTTCGCCGGCGTTTTGCAGTCTCATGCCCTCGAGGACCGGGGCCGCCGCTCGTTAATGGCCCTGGAGCGTGCCTTGGACACGTTGAAGGCCCTGCTCGACAGCCTGCTCGACGTTTCTCGCTTGGATGTCGGAACGATTGTGCCTCAGGTCCGTGACATGCCGCTTGCGTCGCTGCTGGATGAGATGCGAGCCGCTTATTCACCGATCGCGGCGAGCAAGGGTCTGGAACTCCATGTCACCGACCCCGGACCAACTCTGGCGGTGCGAAGCGATCCGGTGCTGCTCGGTCGCATATTGCGCAATCTGGTCGAGAATGCTTTGCGCTACACCCCTGAAGGCTATGTGCGGGTCGTCTGCGACATCGCTCCCGACCGCGTGAGCATCCAGGTTCACGACAGTGGAATCGGCATATCCGCCGAGCAGATGGGTCGGGTGTTCGAAGAGTTCCATCAGGTCAACAACCCGGAACGCGACCGGAGCCAAGGGTTGGGTCTGGGGCTTGCCATCGTGCAGCGGCTCTCCCAACTGCTTGATCACCCGGTGACCGTACGCTCCGAACCGGGGCGTGGATCGACCTTTGCGGTCGATGTCCCCCTTGCGAGCGCCGCGGGGACAAGTCCGCCCCGGCCCAAGCCGGTTGTAACGGCCGACGGGCAACGGCGTTTGGCTGTTCTGATCGATGACGACGTGATCGTGCTCTCCGGGTTGCGGACATTGTTCATGGAGTGGGGCTACGAGGTCGTCATCGCCGGGTCCGCGGCGCAGGCTCTCGAAGGTCTGCGAGACATGCCGCGTGCGCCGGACCTTGTCGTCGCGGATTATCGACTGCGAGGAGGCGAAGTCGGAACGGACGCCGTCGCCTCCATCCGCGCACAGGCTGGCCATCCGATACCCGGCATCATTCTGACCGGGGATATGGGGTCTGACAGCGAACGCCACGCCACGGCCCTCGGTGTGGCATTCCTCCGCAAACCCGTCGCCTCCAATCAACTCCTTGCCGCTGTGCAGGAGTTTCTCGGCAGTTGATCCAACCTTGTCGCTGAGTTGGTTCGATCCGCATCGGGTTTGGAAAAGGCCGTCCTGCTCGTATCACGCCGTTGTGGAAACGCCTTCGCTTTGTGCACGGCAAGGGCATGCCCATTGATCATGCCGCCAAGCGCGTTCTGGGAGCATCCCAACGGCCTTTCCGCGTGGCCATTCCACTGGAAGCGCGCATTGTCGCGGTCGCCGACGTGTTCGACGCGCTCACGTCGGAACGTCCCTACAAGGGAGCGTGGACGAACGAGGCCGCGGCGGCTTTCCTCTGGAAGCAGGCGGCCCGGAAGTTTCAATCCGGACTGCGTCGCGGCTCTCCTTGCAGACATGAGCGCCATCGCGGCCATCCCGCAGCATTTCTGCGATACCCCTTCGAGCGGGTTAGTGGCTGGCCGCTGACGCTGGTCACGGTGCCCCCTCGGGCAAGGGCTCTCGCTCGCCCGCCTATGGACGTGCGACAGAACCAGCCACTGGCAGGGCGACGCTGATCGTTGTTCCCGCCCCTGGACGGGATTCCACCGTGATCGGATAGCCGAGGTGATCCGCCAGCGTCTTCACGATGGACAGGCCAAGGCCCAGGCCAACGACCTCATCTCCGGCTTCGATGCGGTAGAACTCTTCGAAAATGTCGGCCAGGGAACTCTCCGGGATGCCTCGGCCGGTATCGGAGACGTCGACCCATACCTTGCCGCCGGCAGTGCGGCAAACAATTCGGATTTCCCCGCGGTCGGTGTACTTGATGGCGTTGTCGATAAGGTTGTGGAGAATGCGCGACGCAAGCAGCCGGTCCGTGCGCACCGTCACCCCTCTGCCACTCCCTTCCATGCGCCAGTCGAGCCCCTTGGCTGCGGCGGCCAGTTGGAACGTCGCTGTGGCGTGCGTCATCAGATCGTCCAACGGGACGTCTTCGATCCGGACGGCGATCGTGCCGTCGTCCATCCCCACCAGATCCTGCACGCCATCCATCAGTCGCTTCACCACGCCCAGGCAGTGCTTCATCGTCGACACGTAGATTTCCCCGCGGTCTGTGACCCGGGACGACAGGGCGTGGGTGGCGAGGGTCAGGGCATGGACCGGTTGGCGCAGGTCATGGTTCAACGTCGCAAGGAGCCGGGTGCGCGCCGTGTTGGCCCGCGCCAGTTCCTTGGCCTGCGTCCGTGCGGCTTCGGCCGCCTCCTGCAACGATTCAAGCAGGCGGACGTTGGACAGCGCCAGGGCCGCCGATCGGGCGATCGCCAACAGGAGGGTGACGGTGCCCGTGTCGGGCGTGTGCCGCGCTGCCCAATAGGCACCAATGGCGGCGATGGGCTCTGGCGCGCCGACCGGCACCATCACGAGGCTGCGCACGAAGGTGGGGCGATAGGCTTCGTGTGGAATGCGCGGATCGGCGTAGATGTCCGGAATGACCGCCGGTTGCCCGGTCAGCATGGCCCAGCCCGAGATGCACGTGCCCATGGGAAACCGCTGCCCCTTCCACAGCGGGCTGATCGCGTTCTCCTCAACGTAATGGCACAGGTCGCCATCGCGCAGCACGATGGTGACGCCGTCGGCGCCGGTCAGGCGGCGCGCGGCCGCCCGGAGGATGGAGACCACGGCCGGCAGGTCATGGGCAAAGAACAGGCGTTCGTTGAGATCGACGAGCGCCGTCAGACGGTCGGCATCGCGCAGGGCGGACGGTTGCAGGGCATCGGTATCGGCAGCGGGCATCAGCCACGGTTCCCAGGCGGTTCGTTACGCCAACAGTCCTTGGCGTGAAGAAGCGGACGAGCGCTTCGTACCCCGAAATATAGCGCATGGAAGCCGCTTCCGCAGCAGGAACTCCAGCGCCGTTGACGACCTATGCCTGGGCAATCGTAACCTTTTGAGGTCGGTCCGGTTCCGGGGAATTTGCCGGAACCGGTTGAATTGGCGGAGGGTTGAATCGCCATTGCAGCACGGAGACAATTCATGGCGGAGGCTCTCAGCAACCGAACCATCGACATCGTCAAGGCCACGGTTCCCGTCCTGGAGAAAGGCGGCACCGCGGTCACCGACCGCATGTATCAGCGATTGTTCCGCACCCCGGAAATCCGCGACCTGTTCAATCAATCTCATCATGGCGAGACCGGGTCGCAGTCCAAGGCGCTGACGGCGGCAATCATCGCCTATGGCCGCAACATCGACAACCTGGGTGTGCTGGCCTCGCGGGTGGAGCGGATCACGCAGAAGCATGTCGGGCTGAACATCCTGCCCGAACATTACCCCTATGTCGCCGATGCCCTGCTCGGCGCAATCAAGGACGTGCTGGGCGGCGCCGCGACCGACGAGGTCCTCGACGCCTGGGGCGAGGCCTATTGGTTTCTGGCGGACGTGCTCAAAGCGCGGGAGGCCAGCGTCTACGCCGGGCTCGCCACGGCGCCGGGCGGATGGAACGGCTGGCGCGACTTCACGGTGGAGAGCGTGACGCCGGAGAGCGACATCATCCGCTCCTTCATCCTGGTTCCGGCGGACGGGCGCGGTGTGATCCGCCACCGCCCCGGTCAGTATCTGACCTTTGCGCTGGATATGCCGGGAGCCGGTGTGCTGAAGCGCAACTATTCCATCTCCTCCGCTCCGGATTCCCGGTCCTACCGCATCAGCGTCAAGCGGGAGGAGGGCTCGGGCAGGCCGGCGGGGCTGGCCTCCGACTGGCTGCACGATCACGTCAAGCCGGGCACGGTGCTGAAGGTGGCGCCTCCGGCCGGCGAATTCTTCCTCGACGAGGCTTCCGCCGGGCCGGTCGTTCTGCTGAGCGGCGGCGTCGGGCTGACCCCGATGATGAGCATGCTGGAGAGCATTGTCGGTTCCGGCGATGGCCGGCCGACCTGGTACATCCACGGCGCCGAGAACGGCCGCGTTCATGCGATGCGCGATCATTCCCGGGCACTGGCCGCTCAGGCTCGCAACATCACGCTGCGCACCTATTACAACGCCCCTGACCCGGCCGACGTTCAGGGGCGCGACTACGATGAGCGAGGTTTCATCAGCATGGATTGGATCGTGGCCAACACCCCGACGCAGGAGGCGGCCTACTATCTGTGTGGCCCTCGACCGTTCCTGCGCGCTATGGTCGGCGGCCTCGCCGGCCGGGGTGTGCCATTGGGCAGCATCCATTACGAGTTCTTTGGCCCAGCGGACGAACTGCTTGCCGTATGAGGTTTCAGGGCGTGCGCCGATTCAGTTCAGGGGGACCGCCAAGGGCGCGGCGCATGCTGCCTTCCAATTGCCACCATGCGCCTTTGCTCTGCAGGGAGTCACTGTAATGCCTCGAAATCCACGGCGCTCCGCTTTCTTGCAGAAGCATAATCTGGTGTCATTCCTATTGACCCATCTGGCGATTGGGGTCGTGGCCGGCGTTGTCGTTTGCCTCGGCCTTCTCGCGCTGGATGTCGCCAGTCTCCGTACACTGCTCCTTGGCTCCGACTACTGGCTGATCGGTTTCATCCTGCTCTTCGGCTCGGTTTGCGGAACGTTTGGCGGTGTGGCGATGGCTGTCGCCGTGATGAATCTGGGCGACTGGTCCGATCACCCGGATCGGGATTACTGACCCAACCCTGGCATCGTCAGGGGACGACCGCCGTGAAGCCGGCGACGATCGGGTTGCCGTGTGGGGTTGAACAGAGGTCCTTGATCGACGGACCCGTCGTCCGGGCTCACGCCGCTCACATGGCCGCGCTCTTCGCGCCCTCCCATCCACCTCGACCTCATGCAACATGAAGTGCATGGCCCTGCGCGTCCAGAACCAGCACCGATTGCCGTGCCCGGTAGCAGAAGGTCACCCGCCTCCGACCATGGTCCACACCCGTTCCCTGTTCATGAACCTGATGGACCATGCCCTTCTTCAGTTCTTCCATGAAGGCGCCCGGTTCGAGGCCGAGGAGCGACCCCACGATCGCGGCGTCAAACACGAGATCCCCAGCTCCGTCCACCTCGGCAACCTGGGTTCCGAGCAGCGCTGCCGGCTGTGGTTGCGTTTCCGTCATGTCCGCCTCGCTTGTCCTTGGAATGATGACCGGAGGGGATCATGACATGAGGCGTTGTCGCCGTCTTTGCCCAGGGGCAAACGCACGAAAACTGCCCGGTCACCGGCGGCGCACCGTTCGCCATGGCGGCCGCCGGCCTCAACGGGCCTTGGTCGGATCGCCATACTGGACCGGCTGGCCCGTGGCCGGAGCGCTGATCCCGAAGCGGCCGGCCATCTGCCGCAGGGCGTCGCGGTCCTTCTGGATGGACACCAGACTGGTGATCGCGAAGGTGGCAAGCTCGCGGTCCGGCGTGTTCGACGCCTCGGTCTGGTAGAGGTCGACGATGCGGTCATGAATGCGAAGCTGCGCCTCAATGTAGCCCTTGGCGAAGGCATCGCCCGACGCCCCGGACAGCGCCTTGACGGCGTCCGGCGTCATGCCCTCCTGGGCGTTCGCCGGGTTGGTCACCGCCCCAGCGGCACCGAAGGCGTCAGCGCGCTCCGGCTTCAGCTGGTCAGCCGGCGGCAGGGGGCGGGCCGAAGAAAGCCGCTTCAGGGACTCGCCCAAAGTGGTGTGGGTCTCCGCAATTCCTTTGGCTAGAGTCTTGAACGCCTCGTCCGGCCCCTTCTCCGCCGCAAGACGCCCGAGCTCCGCCTGCCTCTGGCTGGCCGCGGCCGCCTCCTTGAGGAAATGCGCATCCTCGACGGGCAGGGACTGCCCCGGTTGCGGCGGCAGGCGGGGCGTAGTGTCCGGCCGGATGTTGACCTGCGCCCAGGGAGAGCCGGACACCAGGACGGCTCCGAGGATGGCGGCAAGGATGATCCTGAGCATGATGCCTCCTGTTTCTTGAGCGTTCAGCCGGTCAGCTGGCGGTAGATGGCGGGCAGCGCCGCGGGCAGGCGGGCGGCGTGCGGGAAGATGGCGTAGGCGCCGGGGCCGAAGATGTAGGGCAGGTAATCGCGCCCCTTCTCGTCCACCGTGACGCCGAACAGCCGCAATCCGGCACGGCGCGCCTCCTGCACCGCCACGCGCGTGTCCTCGATGGCGTAGCGGCCCTCGTAATGGTCCGTGTCGTTCGGTTTGCCGTCCGTCAGCACCAGCAGAAGCCGGTGTGTGTGCGGGCGGTCCTTGAGAAGGGCCGTCGCGTGGCGCAGCGCCGCTCCCATACGTGTGTAGCTGCCCGGCTTGAGCGCCTGGATGCGGCGCACGACGCGGGCGTCCAACCGCTCCTCGAAGTCCTTTACGGTGCGCATGTCCACCCGGTGGCGCCGGTGCGAGGTGAAGGTGAGGATGGCGTGCTCGTCGCCGCAGGCGGTCAGCCCGTGCGTCAACGCCAGCAGAGCCTCCTTCTCGACGTCGAGCACGCGCCGATCCTCGATGCAGCTGTCGGTGGACAGCGAGACGTCGACCAGCACGCACACCGACAGGTCGCGGGCGACGTTGCGCACCGCCGTGTAGACCCGATCCGATCCGATGCCGCCTGCGCACCGGTCGGCGACCGAGCGGACCAGAGCCGACAGGTCGAGGTCATCACCGTCGGGCTGCCCGGTCATCATTTGGCGGCGCGGCCGCATCGCCTCGAACTGGCGGCGGACCAGGCGGATGCGGCGCAGCGCGTTGTCGTCGGGCCGCCACTCCTCCCCCTCCAGCGCGGCCGGCTCGGCGATCACGCGGCAATGGTCGGGATGATAGAGACGGCGTTTCCAGTCCCACTCGTGATAGGTGATTTCCGCCCGCAATGGCGCGACGTCGGCGTCCTCGGAGGCCAGATCGAGGTCGAGCTTGAGCTTGGTCGACGCCTTGCGCTCGTGCTGACCCACCGAGATCTCGTCCAAGTCCTCCGCGGCCTTGCGCGCGCTTTCCTCGTCGTCGTCCTCAACCTTGCGATTGAGATTGACCATCTCCGCCAGCCCGAGAATCTTCTCGAAGCGGTTCAGCATCAGCGGGTCGTCGCGCCGGGTCTGGTCGTTCTCGCGGCGCTTGGCCCTGCGACGCTTGCCGTCGCCTTCGGCCCCGGCGCCGCCCTCCTCATCCGTCTCGGGGGAAGCGGCGCCCTCCGGTGGTGCGGACACCTCGCCCCACAGCGGCACCGGCAGGAAGGGCCGATAGCCGGAGGCGGCGCGGAAGCGGTCGAGCGGGACCGTCGCGTCGGTGACCGCGGCCAGCAGGTCCGGATCGGCTGGGCCGCCGCTACCGATGAGCGTTCCGACGAGTGCCTCTACGGCGGCCTCCTGTCCGGGCAGCCGCCGTTTGGGCCGGGCCGCGCGCATGGCTTGGCAGAGCCGGACGTGCAGCGGGCGCAGACCCGGCCATTCATCGAGCGCCCGTTGCGTGGCCCGACGGGCCGAACGCAGGCGGACGAGGTCGGCCTGCAGCGGGTCGTCGGGCATCGCCGGAGGCGGTTCGGCCTGGACGAAAAAAATGGCGAGCCATTCGTAGAGCGCCGCGTTGTCCTCGCGGGAGGGGAAGACATCGACGCGGTCGGGAAGCTGGAGGGTGACGCCGTCGTAGCGGGCGCGTTCCAGCTTTTCCGTCCCGAGACCGAGACGCTGCTTCAGGCCGAGACGATGCCCGGACGTTTCGGCGGAGGTGCCGGCGATGCGCACGGCGCCGGGGCCGCCGAGCGCCCGGAACAGCACGCCGAGGCGCGCGCGAACCTCGTCGAGGCGGACCGCGGCGTTGGGATGACGCGGGTAGGACGCGGCGTCACCGACCAGACGGTGCCACAGGGCTCCGACGAACTCCTCGGGTTCCCAAATCGAGGCCATGCGATCATCCCAGCGTGAGTTCGGCGACCCGAAGCAGCGCCTTTTTGACCTCCGGATCGTCGGTGAGCGGTTCGATCATCGACGCCAGGATCGCCTCGTCGCGAGGCATGCCGTCGCGGATCAAGGAGGCGCAATACACCAACAGCCGGGTCGACACTCCTTCCTCAAGATCCTGTCCCTTGAGCGCGCGCAGGGCGTTTCCCAGCCGCACCAGCGGAGCGACCCGGTCGGCGGACAGCCCGCTTTCCTGGACGACGATCCCGGTTTCGGCATCGGCCTTCGGGAAGCCGAACTCGATGGCGACGAAGCGCTGGCGCGTGCTGGGCTTCAGCGACTTCAGGATGTTCTGGTAGCCGGGGTTGTAGGAGACGACCAGCATGAACGCCGGCGGGGCCTCCAGCAATTCGCCGGTGCGCTCCAGGGGCAGCAGGCGGCGGTCGTCAGTCAGCGGGTGCAGCACCACGGTGACGTCCTTGCGCGCCTCGACCACCTCGTCGAGGTAGCAGATCGCGCCTTCGCGCACCGAGCGGGTCAACGGGCCGTCGGTCCAGACCGTGTCGCCGCCTTTGAGCAGGTAGCGGCCGGTCAGGTCGGCGGCGGTCAGGTCGTCGTGGCAGGACACCGTGTGGAGCGGACGCCCCAGCCTTGCGGCCATGTGCGCGACGAAGCGGGTCTTCCCGCAGCCGGTAGGCCCCTTGAGCAACAGCGGCAGACGGTTGCGGTGGGCATGCTCGAACAACGCCACCTCGTTGCCGGTGGGAGCGTAGAAGGGGACGGCGCCGCCCGCCGTCCCATGCTGGGAGGACGTCTCCTCCGCCATCACTCGGCCGGCGCGATGGAGGGCTGGGTGCGCGCGGGCACCCGCCCGCGCGCCGGTCCGAACACCGCATAGACGAACATGAGCACCGAGATGACCACGAAGATGCCGGAACCCAGGCGCATCCAGTAGAACAAGGCCAGCTGCTCCTGGACCTCCATGTAGGTCATGCCCAGCACGCGCTGCAGATGGACCTGCACGACGCCCGCGAAGGTCAGCGTGAAGGTCATGAAGGCCATGGCCGAGGTCATGATCCAGAAGCTCCACATGTTGAGCACCTGGTTGTAAGGCGCGCGGCCGCGCAGGCTCGGCAGGGCGTAGCTGATGATCGCGAGGTTCAGCATCACGTAGGCTCCGAAGAAGGCAAGGTGCCCGTGCGCCGCGGTGACCTGGGTGCCGTGGCTGTAGTAGTTGACCCAGGACAGCGTGTGCATGAAGCCCCACACGCCAGCACCGAAGAAGGCCATCACCGGGGTGCCGAGCGTCCACAGGAAAGCGGCCTTGTTCGGGTGGTCGCGCCGCCCCTTCCAGGCCATGGTGAAGGCGAACACGACCATGGCGAAGAAGGGCGCGACCTCCAGCGTGGAGAACAGCGAGCCGATCCACTGCCAATAACCCGGAGCACCAATCCAGTAGTAATGGTGGCCGGTGCCCAGCAGGCCGGAGAAGAGGGCGAGGCCGACGATGGCGTAGAGCCACTTCTCCACGACCTCGCGGTCGACGCCGGTCATCTTGATGACCAGGAAGGCGAGGACAGAGGCCATCACCAGTTCCCACACGCCCTCGACCCACAGATGGACGACGTACCACCAGTACAGCTTGTCCAGCGCGAGGTTGGTCGGGTTGTAGAAGGCGAACAGGAAGAAGACCGCGATTCCCCACAGCCCGAGCAGGAGGACGTTGGTGATCGCCGTCCTGCGGCCTTTGATCACGGTCAGCGAGACGTTGTAGAGGAAGATCAACGCCGCGACGACGATGCCGATCTTCACCCACAGCGGCTGTTCGAGGAACTCGCGCCCCTCGTGGATGCCCAGCGTGTAGCCGACCACCGCGCCCAGCGCGCCGACCATCAGGATGGCCAATTGGGCGTAGGCGAGCATCGGGCTCTCGATGTCGCGCTCCGCCTCCTCCGGGATCAGGTAATAGGCCGAGCCGAAAAAGCCGAGCAGGAGCCACACGATCAGCGCGTTGGTGTGGATCATGCGCAGGATGTTGAAGGGCAGGATCTCGGACAGGAAGTTCGGCAGGACGTAGACGGTCCCGGCGAGCGAGCCGACCAGCACCTGGACGACGAACAGGGCCATCGCGCAGGCGAAGTACCAATAGGCGATGCGTTGGGTCGCGTATTTCATGCCATGCCTCCCCTTCAGCCCGCTTGGTTCGGTGGCCAGCCTTGCGTGTCGATGCGGCTGGTCCATTCGAGGAAGTCGACGAGGTCGTTGAGTTCCGCGTCGGTCAGGTTGAACTGCGGCATCTGGCGGCGCCCCTCGACCCCGCTGGGCTGCGACTGCATCCAGGCGATCAGCGCCGTGCGCGCGCCTTCGGCGTCCTCCCGCCCGCCGTAGCGGACCCAGACGTTGCCGAGCTCCGGGGCGAAGTAGGCACCCTCACCAAGCAGCGAGTGGCAGTTGATGCAGGCGTTCCTCTCCCACACGTGCTTGCCGCGTGCGACGCTGTCGGACAGCGTGGCCTCGTCCGTGCTGGTCACTCGAATGTAGTAGTGGCTGTGAATCGTCAGGGCGACGAAGGTGACGAAGAAGAAGAGCGACCCGCCGTAGAAGATGTTGCGCGCCGCTGATTTCGTGAACCGCTCGGCCATCACCTCCCCCTGCTATCGTTACACGGTTAGGTTACGCGTCCAACACCAGTGGAAGCGCAAACAGGACCGTTGGGCCAGTGCGGAAAAGGATAGGATGGAACGACCGAGTGTCCTCGAACGCGGTTCTCGAAGCCGAAGGATGCTGCATGGCGCGGCAATCCTGTGCGGCGGCATTGTTCACGCCGTGAGCCGCGGCGGGATGTCGCAGGGGCGCCGGACCGATTCCATGCTCCAGCGGGACGGACGATGAGCTGCTCAGTGACCTCATCAGCATCCGCTTGTGATTGTGGTTTTCTCAGTCCTTTGCAGGCGATACACCCCTTCACCCCTCGCTCCAGAAAGCAACTTCTCGCAATTGCGAAAAATCAGAATAAAAACGGAAGTGATCGGAGTGTTGCCCTTACCTAAAATTCTTGACGACCGTTAAGTAACAGGGCCGGGAAATCTGGGACGTTGGCTTCACAAGCAACACTCGCCCTGGATTGCATCATGAAAACCAAGACCTTCCTGGCCACCGTCAGCGCCGCCGCCCTCATCGCCCTGTCGGGGATCGGGCCGCATCGGCCACCACGCTGTACGCCGAGCCGAAGGTCAAGGAGCCGGCGGTCGACATTGTCCAGGACCCGCGGCGGTCTCGGCGCCGGAAGCGGCGGGCAAACGCGCGCCAAAGACCCACAACGTCGTGTTGACCACGACCGAGGTCGAAGCCAGGCTGGATGACGGCACGACCTACACTTACTGGACGTTCAACAACAAGGTCCCCGGCCCGATGGTCCGCGTCCGTGTCGGCGACACGGTGAACGTGTCCATGACGAACGCGCCCGGGTCGGTCATGAACCATTCCATTGATTTCCACGCGGCCACCGGTTTCCTCGGCGGCGGACAGATCACCCAGGCGGAGCCGGGCCAGACCAAGGAATTCTCGTTCAAGGCGATGGCCCCGGGTGTGTACGTCTATCATTGCGCCACGCCGATGGTCGCCCAGCACATCGCCAAGGGCATGTTCGGTCTGATCGTGGTCGAACCCGAAGACGGTCTGCCGAAGGTCGACAAGGAATTCTATGTGATGCAGCAGGAGATCTACGCCACCAAGGCGAAAACCTGCCGGCGGCGGAAGACGACTACGACGGCTTGGTGAACGAGAAGCCCTGGCTATCTGGTGTTCAACGGCGCCGTGGGTGGTCTGGTGAAGGACAAGCCATTGAAGGCCAGTGTGGGCGAAACCGTGCGCATCTGGTTCGGTGTCGGTGGACCGAACTTCACCTCGTCGTTCCATGTCATCGGTGAGATCTTGATCGGTCCACAACCTCGGTGCCCTCGACACGCCGCCGCTGAAAAACGTGCAGACGGTCTCGGTGGCGCCGGGCGGGGCGACGATGGTGGAGTTCAAGGTCGACTATCCGGGCAAGTACGCCTTGGTCGACCACGCTCTGAGCCGCGCCACCAAGGGGCTCATCGGCATTCTGGAAGTCGATGGCAAGGCGGACGACAGCATCATCCTCGACAAGAGCGGCGACTCCCGCAAGCAGCTCGGCGAGATGAAGCATTGATCCCACCCGGTGGGATGCGCACAGGGGAAGGTGGGGGTGAGACCCTTGCCTTCCTCCGTTGGGCATTCCCGCTTGCCACCGGTGCTTGGCCGTTCCGTTTGCGCGAGGACAAAGAGGCCCTTTCATCATCGTGGGATGATCCGGTCATGACCTTACCATCCTTCTATGATGCGGCGCCGCGGCTCGTCGTGTTCGATCCGCTCAGCGCGTTCCTCGGCGCGGCCGAGGACGGCCTGATTCATTACGGCTATGCCGATGCCGTACGGCTGGCCGGCCATTCCTGCCCGACCGTCGCGGGCGCTTACCTGATGACCGTACGGTCCCTGGAGCGTCTGTATCCCGATGAGGTGCCCGAGCGCGGGACCGTCGCAGTGTCTGTTCGCGAGGCAGCCGACGACGGTGTGGCCGGCGTGATGGCAAGCGTCGCCACGCTGCTGACCGGAGCGACGGAAAACACCGGCTTCAAAGGCATCGCTGGACGCTTCGACCGCCGGAACCTCCTGACCTTCGGGGTCGGCATTCAAGGGACGATGGCCTTCGTCCGCACGGGCACGGGAGCGGGCGTGCAAGCGACGCTCGACAGCGGCGTCGTGCCGGTCGATCCGGCGATGTCCGGCCTTCTTCAGCGCCTGTTGTCCCACGCGGCATCCCCGGACGAAGCGGCACAGTTCCGCACCCTATGGCAGGAACGGGTCCGACGCATGCTGGTGGACCACGCCGACGATCCTCGGCTGGTCAGGCTTACCGCCTGGAATGGTCGACCCGACGCGTGACCTCCTTTCAAACGGCTTCGAACATGCACACCGACAGCCAGACCGGCCAACTCCTGCACGACGATCATCACCGGACCATCGACCTTCTGAACGCGTTCGAAGCCTATCTCGAACGCAC
>NZ_CP012919.1 GCF_001315015.1 Azospirillum brasilense
CGGGAGCTGGATGGAATGACGGCCGGAGGGACCGCCGTCACCCGGCGGCGTCCAGAAGCCCCGGGGAGAAGCGCCGGACTGTTTCCGTGACGCCCAGCTCGGCGGCGATCCGCGACGCTCCGGCCAGCGTGGTCCATGGACCGATGTATCCGGACCGAGGTGCTCGGCATGGTGGCTTGCACCGCTCGAATGGGGTACGGTCCCGCACGACCACACGACCCAGCCCGTGGAGATCCCGATGTCCGCGTCCGACGGGGAACGGCCGGAAACGCCGCCCCATGTGAAGACCCTGGAAAGCCTGGCCCGCAAGGGGTGCTCGATCGGCGACCGATTTGCCCCGGGCTCGCCGGAAGGCCGCGAGGCCATCGCCTACTGGTTCGAGGTGATCCAGTATGCGGACCGGATGCTCAACCTCGCCTGCAACGACTATTACGACCTCCGGCATCCCAAGCATTACCTCTGGACCGGCCACGCCGCCTTCCTGGTGGAGAATATCCGGCCGGGCGAGCGGGTCCTCGATATCGGATGCGGGGCCAGCTACTACCAGCAATGGATGGCGCAGACCGCGGCGGAGGTCGTCGCCGTCGACATCAACCCGGACCGGGTGGCCCAGTCGATCCGCAACAACACCATGCCCAACCTGCGCTTCCTGACCATGGACGCGACGCGCGAGCTGCCGGAGGGCCGGTTCGATGTCGTCGTCTGCTCGCACGTGCTGGAGCATCTCGACGACCCGGTGCCGCTGCTCACCAATCTCGCCCGCCACATCCCGAAGATCGTGGTCAAGGTCCCGGCCGTGGACAGCACCTGGTACAAGCTGGTCCGGAAGGACATCGGCCTGTTCTGGATGGACGATCCCGACCACCGCCGGGAGTACACGCTGGATCTGCTGCGCGAGCATCTGGAGGCGGGCGGCTGGACGGTCGCCTCCCTGGTCCGCGGCTTCGATCTGCGTGCCATCGCCACCTCGCCGGCCGCGGGTTGAGGCGGGGCGGGCCGCTCCCCCACCATGGACCCTGGAATGGACAAGCTCAGGATCTTCATCGACTACCCCGTCAGCGAAACGGGTCAGTTCCTCGGGCTGGCGGTGCAGCAGCTCCTGCACGACCACCTGAAGACCCGGTCCGACGTGGAGGTCGTCCGGGACGACCAGGATTTCGACATCATCCTCGTGGCCAACGGCGACTCCCACTATGTGGGCCGCAACCCGCCGGGATCATGGGGGAGCGCTGCCTTGACCCGTTCAAGTCGCTGGTCTGAGCGCGCGGGCGGGTGGCTGTGAGCGCCCGCCCCACGCTGCTCGCCGCCGCCGCCATCGAGGCCGGGTCGCTGTTCGCCCACGCCGTCAACACGGTCAAGATGGCCGAGGGCTTCGCCCGCAACGGGCTGAACGTGGTCTTCGTCTGCCTGGAGCCGGCCGGCGGCCCGGTGTCGCCGGAGCGGCTGAACGCGCTCTACGGCCTGAACGCGCCGCTGGACTGGGTGATGCTGCCAGCGAATGCGGACGGCACCCCGCGCGGCGACGGCATGGGCTTCGCGGTCCCGGCGCTGGAGCTGGCGCGGGCCCGCGAAGCCCGTATCGTCTACGCCCGCAGCTACGTGCTGCCGGCGCTGACGGCGCGGGAGGGGATTCCCACGCTGGTCGAAGCCCACACCGACCCGTCCAACGCCCGGCCGGACTTCGCCGACCTGCTGGCCGCCACCCACCTGCCCGGCCTGCGCCGGCTGGTCACCATCGCGCCGGTCCTGGCGCGGGGGTACGCCGCCCGCGGGGCCGCCGCCGACCGCATCGTCGTGCTGCCCGACGCGGTGGACGAACGGTTGTTCGCCCGTCCGGCCGTACCGCCTCCCTCCCCGCTGGGGCCGGGGCCGAACGCGGTGTACGCCGGGCATCTCTACGACTACAAGGGCATCCCCGCCATTCTCGAAGCGGTGGCCCTGCGCCCCGGCATCCGCTTCCACCTGGTCGGCGGCTGGCCGCAGGATGTGGAGCGCACCCGCGCGCGGGTGGAGGCGGCGGGGCTGACCAACATAACGCTGCACGGGCTGCGCGCCCACGCCGAGATCCCGCCCTTCCTGTGGGGCGCCGACGTGGCGCTGCTGCCGCCCTCGGCCACCCACCCCAGCGCCGCCTGGACCAGCCCGATGAAGCTCGGCGAGTACATGATGGCGCGGGTGCCGGTGGTGGCAACCGGCATTCCGGCGCTGAGGCACTGGCTGAGCGGGCGGGAGGCGGTGTTCTGCGAACCCGACGACGGCGCCGCCCTGGCCCGCGCCATCGACGAGGCCATCGCGCCGGGCGCGGCGCGCGACGGGCGGGTAGCGGCCGCGCACCGCCTGGCGGAGCGGTGGACCTTCACGAGGCGGGCGGCCATGCTTTTGGATGCCTGCGCGGCCTGACGCCCCCCGTCCGTCGAGCGGGGGCCCCGCCGTCACATCCAGTCGAGGTTGATATTCTCCAGACCGGCGTCGCGGATGCGCTTCCGCAGCCTCTCCGTCTCCGGGCGGAGCTCGGGGATCTTCGCGTCGTGCAGCTCGACGAAGGCGTGCCGGATCCGGTCCTGGAGGCCGAGATCAAGGAGCCGGTGCAAGATCGCCACCTCCGCCCCCTCCACGTCCATCTTCAGCAGCGTCACCGGGCGGTCGAGCGCACGGACGAAGGCCGCGAAGTCCACCGCCTCCACCGTCACTCGGTCCTCCCGGCTGACGTTCCCCTTGAACGGCAACAGCGAGGAACCGGTCGACCAAGTCAGCGGGTCCTGCCGGGCGTTGACGTGGAAATGCAGGGACGCCGGGCCGTCGTCGAGGGCAACGGCGGCCTGCCGCAGCGTGACGTTCGGGAATGGCGTCAGCCGCCGGGCCAGCTCACCGGACGCGTGCGGGTTCGGTTCGAAGGCGAAGACGCGCGCCCCGCGGCGTGCCATGGGGAGCGTGAACAGCCCGACATTGGCCCCGCAGTCCACGGCGATGTCGCCGGGCTCCAGAGCGGCCACCCGCTCTAGGAAGGCATGCTCCACCGCGTGCTGCGCGGCGGCGATGCTCCTGTCCCCGGTCATGCAGTGGACCCTTTCATGCCAGCACGGGGATCGGCGCGTCCAGCAGCACCCCGGTGCGGCGGCGGACGCGTTCGGCCTCGGTGATCGAAGCAGCGTTGGGCACGGCACCGAATCCTTCTGCATCAGTGCGGAGCGGGCCCGTCCGGTCGGTTCGTCATCGCCGGGCGGGGCGCACCGTCCGGCTATCTATTGTGAAAGTTTTCGGGGACGCAAGGCATTTGGCCGCAGGGCAATCGTTTGAAGAGCTTCGGCAGTTCGTCGGCCGATGACGTGGGCCTCGCTGGCTGATTCCGTGAAATCCGATCTCGATCCGTGAAATCCGTGTCGATCATTTCCATGCTGCGCATCGCCAATTCCTTCGACGCTCCAATCCCGGCTGTCCGCATGGCCGGTGCCGAGGATCGGTGTGCAACCATCCAACCGTCAAGAGCGGCTTTCTTTGAATGACCCTGCCCCGCATCATGGAGGCGATGGACCTTTGCCCGACGGGCTGGCACAATGCCGCGCGTGCCCCCCGCAGCGTGCAGCGCCCGTTCCTCCGGGCGTGCCATGGACCTGGCCGCAGCGGCCGCAATCGAGACACGGACACTCTCCCGTATGGTGCCTTCCGGACTTCCACCCCAGCCGCCGGTCCCGGCCCCTCCCTCCCTCGCCGATCTTCACCTCGTCCTGTTCATGACCGACGGCATCTCGCTGCGGATCTGGGAGGAGGCGGGGATGTTCGAGCGCGAAGTGGCCCTGTACCGGCGGCTGCGGCCCTATCTGCGCGCCCTGACCATCGTCACCTACGGCGACCGCTGGGACGCCGCCTGCCGGTCGCGCCTGCCGGGCATCCGCATCGTCTGCGACCGCGGCCTCGGGCCGGCGCGCTACCGGGACTGGATCGCCCGGCGGCTGCCCCGCCTCTGGCGGGGTCCGACGCTGGTGAAGACCAACCAGACCGCCGGCGCGGACACCGCGTTCGCGGCCGCGCGGACGGCCGGGGCCTGGTTCATGGCGCGCTGCGGCTACATGCTCTCGGAAGCCTGCGTCCACCTGCACGGCCCGGACAGCCCGCAGACCCAGTCGGCGCGGGCGCTGGAGGCCGCGGTCTTCCCCGCGGCCGACCGCTGCGTCGTCACCGCCGACGCTATGCGCGGCAGCGTCCTGGCGACCGGCGCCGACGCGGGCGCCGTCACGGTCATCCCCAACTACGTGGACACCGACCGTTTCGCCCCCGATCCCGGCGCCCGGCGGGAGCCTGGGCCGTTCCGGGTGGCCTTCATCGGCCGGCTGGTCCCGCAGAAGAACCCGCTGCTGCTGATCGAGGGGCTGCGCGGCCTGGACGTGGCGCTCGACGTGGTGGGACAGGGGGAACTGCTGCCTGCCATGCGCGCCGCCGCCCAGGGCATGGACGTGACCTTCCACGGCATCCTGCCGCACCTGGCGTTGCCCGCCCTGCTGCGGCGGGCGGATTGCTTCCTGCTGCCCTCCGGCTACGAGGGGCATCCCAAGGCACTGCTGGAGGCCATGGCCTGCGGCCTGCCGGTGATCGGCGCCAACCGGCCGGGCATCTGCGAGGTGGTCCGGCACGGCCGGACCGGCCTGCTGGTGGAACCGGAGGCGGACGCCATCCGCGACGCGGTGCGGACACTGGCCGGTGACTGCGGCCTGCGGGCGGCGCTGGGCCGGGCGGCGCGGGAGGAAGTGCTGGCGACGCTGTCGCTGGAGCGGACGGTCCACAACGAGCTGGCCCTGTACCGGGACATCCTGGCGCGCCCGCCGAAGGCGGCCGGGGCCGGCGGGGAGGCGCCATGTCCGCGGTGAACGGCGACCTGCCGCTGGATCGGGCCGGCCGGCGCGCCTACCTGGCCTTCATCCGCGCGCAGATCGCGGAGGGCCGTGGCGAGCCGCCGCCCCGCCGATGCGGCTGACGGCGGAGGAGGAGGCCCCGCTCCGGCGCGGCGCCTCGCCCCTGCGCACCTACAACGACGCGTCCCTGTCCAGGCTGCTGGACGGGCTGCCCGGCATGCCCCAGTCGATCCTCGACGTCGGCTGCGGGCGCGGCCATTACGTGGAGTTCTTCCGCCGGCACGGCTTGTCCGGGCGCTATCTCGGGATCGACGTCGTGCCCGGCGCGGACTGGGAGCGGTACGCGGCCACCCCCTCCCCGCTGGAGGCGTCCTACCGCTGCGGCCCGATCGAGACCGTACCCCTGCCCGAAGGCGCCTTCGACCTCGTGCTGTCCTCCTCCGCCCTGGAGCATGTCGAGGACGACCGCCAAGCGGTGCGGCGCATCTTCGCGGCCACCCGGCCGGGAGGGCTCAGGCTGCATCTGGTGCCGGGGCTGCGGTCGCACCTGCTGTTCGGGTATCACGGCTACCGGCGCTACGGCGCCGGCGGTCTCACGGCGCTGTTCCGGGACGCCGGCTTCGAGATCCTGGCCTTGCACCGGCAGGGCGGCGGCGTCTCATTCCTGCTGCACATGCTCGCGATCGGCATCCTGGAAAGCGGCCGGACACGGGGGGTGCTGCACGACCGGCTGCGCGACGGCGGGCCCGACGACCGGTTGCGGGGGCTGGCCTGCCGGCCATGGCTGACCGGGCTGCGCCGCCCCGGCCCGCTCCTGGCCATCTACGCGGCGCTAGCCAGGGCAGCCGTCCGCCTCGACCCGCTGGTTCCCGGTCCGACCAGCGGCTATGCCATCCTGGTCCGCCGACCCTGAGCCGCCCGGCGGGGGCGGCACGCGGTAGAGGCGCAGGTCCCCCTCCACATCGGCGACGAAGAGACCTTGGCCGGCAAGCCCGCCGAGCCCCTCCAGGATCTCCCGCCAGGCGCCGGAGGCGATAACCACCGCCCGTCCGGTAGCGGGCCGCGCCAGAAAGTCGGCGCGGCTGAGCAGCGGCAGCCCCTCGAACCCGCCCCGGCGGACGCTGTCCACGAAGCCAGCCACGCGGCACCCGCGCAGCCGGCGCAAGACGCGTAGCACCGCCCGTCCGCCTTCTCCCGCCCCGTAGATCCAGACTCCGGCGAATCCCGACAGTTCCGTCCACGGAACCACTCCGGCGCCGGGGACGGCGTGACCGGTGCACGCGAAGTCGAAGTCCGGCGGCCGGGCGGCCCAGCGCCGGGCCGCGCGGGACCGCCCGAGCGCCAGGCAGGCCGCGACCTCCGGCGCGTCGAAACGGGCCGCGAGCGCCAGCAGGCGGCGCCCGTCCCAGCCGCCGGCCAGCCGCCACCCCAGGGCGGCGACGGCCGTCCACAGCACCCGCCGCGCCACGGCCGCCAGCGTTTCCCGCAGGCCGGCGACGTTCCGGGAATCGCGCGCCGCCAGCCCGTCCAGCAGGCGCAGCGTGGCCAGGGTCAGGGCCAGGGTATCGGAGGGATCGCAGGCCGGAGCGCCCGTCTGGAGGCGCCAGACGGGCGCCGCGACCCGTTCCGGATCGAGGTCGCCGACGCCGCAGGACAGCCACTCCACCCGCCGGATCGCACCGGCCACGGCCTCCTGCTCCACCTTCCGGGTGGCGGATATCCCCTGGTCGTTGATCCGGTAGCGCAGCAGCGGCACGGGAAGGTTGGCCCCCTGGCCGCGCCGCAGCAGGCGCATCCACAGGTCGTAGTCCTGAGCGCACGCCAGCCGCTCGTCGTAGCCGCCGGCGGCGTGGAAATCGGCGGCGCGGAACAGCGTGGCGGGGTGGCAGAAGGGGTTGGCAAAGAGCGCTGTCCAGCGGATCGCGGCGTCCTCCTCCGGCAGCCGGATGGTGCGCAGCGGGGCGCCCCCGGTATCCACCGCGACATAGTTGCTGCCGACGACCGTCAGGCCGGGCTGTGCGGACAGCCGCTCATATTGCGCCGCCAAGCGGTCGGGATGACTGATGTCGTCGGCGTCCATGCGCGCGATCACCGGGGCCCGCGCCAGCCCGGCCGCCCGGTTCAACGAGACGGTCAGGCCGAGGTTGCGGTCGTTGACCACCAGGCGCACGCGGCGGTCACGCTCGGCCAGGGCGCGCAGCCGCTCCGCGTGAGGCGAGCCGTCATCGACCAGGAGCAGCTCGAAGTCGCCCAGAGTCTGGCCCAGCAGGCTGTCGACCGCCGCGTCCAGGAACCGCACGTCCCGGTGGACGCTCATGAGAACGCTGACGAGAGGGTGTGCAGGGGGGCCGGCGGCCCGTGCGGCGGCGGGCATCAGGCGGGTCGGGCGGGCCCGGGCAGCGCCCCCTCCGGAACGCCGAGGAAGCGCATCGTCTCCTCCCCCACCCAGCGACGCACGGCTGCCAGGAACGGCACCATCGCCCCGCGGTGGTGAGCCGTGGCGCGCCGCCGGACCTCCTCCGCCTCGGCGATCCTGCCGAGCATGTGCAGGCCGATGGCGGCGTCCAGCAGGCCATGGAGCATCTGGGGATCGACGACGAGGGCTTGGCGCAGCAGGGGCTCGGCCCGCTCCGCCTCGCCGAGGGCGATCAGGGCCAGCCCCTGGAGTGCCAGGATCGAACCGCGCCCGCCATGCGGGCTGGCGGCGCCCCGCTCCAGGGCGTCCGCCGGCCGGCCCCGCACGAGGTCGAACAGGCAGCGGTGGAAGACCACCGGCAGCGCGTCGGGTTGCCGCTCTGCGACGGAGTCCAGCGTGGCGGCGACGGCGTCCGGGCGCCCGCGCACGATGTCCGTCAGAACGAGGGAGAACGCCGCCGCGCTGTCCACCGGGTCCAGGGCGCAGGCCCGGGCGAGGAAGCCGGCCGCATCGTCCAGGGCGAAGCGGATCTGGCAGGCGATGGCGGCCTCGCGCAGGCGGACCGGGTTCTCCTCGTGGAAAAGGCCGAACCGCAGCAGTGGCTCCGCCAGATCGTGGCGCGACCGGCCCGCCCACTCCATTCCCAGGAACCCCGCCTCCGCGCCGAGCGACGCCATCTCCCGCCCGGGCGAGGCAGCGCCGGCTGGGAGCGCGGCGGGCGTCTCCTCCAGCATGCCGGCGAACCACACGAGCATCTCGGCCGGGGGATGGCCCGGCTTCAGCACCAGCGCCCGGCGGCCGCGCTCGCGCATGGCGTCCGGGCGCCGGTCCCGCAGGTCCAAGAGCCCGAGGCGGACGCAGCCGGTCGCCTCGAGGTCCATGTCGAGGGCAGCGGCAGCCCGGCGCGCCTCGGCCGCGGCGGCGTCCTGGTCCATGGCCTCCAGCGTCTCGACCAGCCCGGCATGGGCCTCGGCCGACTCCGGCATGATTGCGATGGCCCGGCGGAACGCCTCCACCGCTGCGGCCTGTGAGCCCTCCCGGCACAAGGCCACCGCCATTTCGAGCTGGTAATTGGCGAAGGTGTCGCGGCGGATGCTCTGCCGCCAGGCTTCCACCTGCTCCGGCATGGGCGGCGCGACGGAAGCCGGCCGATGAAGGGCGTCGCCTGAACTCACTCGAACCTCTTGCGCAAACGGGCCGCGAGCCGGCGTTCCGGAGCGGGTCGGCCACGGACGCGCACTCTATCCGAATCCCCGGCCCCCCTCCAAGGGGTTCCCAGGGTAATCGGGTGAAGGAACAGGGCAAGGGCTTGATGAGCTTCAGCGCTTCGTCGGGGCAAGAATCGACACGGATTTTGCGGATCTGTGCCGGTCGCCGGCCGATGACGCGGGCTTCGCTGGCGGGCTTCCGTAAAATCCGGCACCAATCCGTGTCGATCGTCTTGCCTGCATCGCCCACGCACCGCGTTCAAGCGATGACCCTGAAGGGGTTCCGTCACAGGGCCATTCAAAGAAAGCCGCTCTTGACGGTTGCCGATCCTCGGCACCGGCCATGCGGACAGCCGGGATTGGAGCGTCGAAGGAGTGGGCGATGCGCAGCATGGTGATGCGCAGCATGGTGATGCGTAGCATGGTGTTGTGCAGGATGGCCATGGCCTGGGGCACCAGCCCCGGAACTCCGGCCAGAGCCGTTTAGGCTTAGCTGAAGTCGTTGATTTTCTAACACTCCCCGTTACCGGCAAGAATCTTGGCGTACCAGGCCAGATACCGCTCGATCATCACCCGCTCGTCAAAATGGGCCACGGCACGGCGGCGGGCGGCGGCGGCGAGCCGTGTGCGCATCGCCTCATCCTCCAGAAGCGCCGTCAAGGCTTCAGCGGCCTCCCCGACGGCGCCCGGCGTGACGAGCAGGCCGGTTTCTCCGTCCGCGATCTGTTCGGGAATGCCGCCAACCGCCGTGGCAACGACGGGCAGGCCGCAGGCCATGGCTTCCAAGACGACGGTTGGAAAGGTATCGGCCCGAGCAAAATGAACGAACACATCGGCGGCCCGATAGATGTCAGCCAGCCCGCTTCCATCGGTAAGGAAGGGAAAGGACCATACCTCCACACTTCCCCATCGCGTCCGCTCCTCCAAGCCCCCCGCGACCAGCAACAGGATGCGGCGCGGCGCCAATCGGGCGGCGGCCGCGCGGACGGCCTCCTCCAGGGTCCGAACGTCCCGCCACAGGTTGGCGAGTCCACCGTTGCTGACGAGCAGCGCGACGACAGCATCCTGCGGCACGCCGAACCGATCACGCGCCGCACGGCGGTCGCCAGGCTGGAACGCTTCGATATCGACGCCGTTGGGAAGCGTCACCGCCGCCCGGACGGACGAGGGAGGCAGGCTGCCCAAGGCGCGTTCCCGCAACCAGTCGCACGGCGCTGCGAGGAAGAAACGGCTGGCGCCGAGCAGGTCACGTTTACGGTCCCAGTTGTTCGCCGTGTTGTCCCGCGGCAGGGGAGGGTAGATGGACAAGTCGGGGCACATCCCACATCCTGTCCGCCACCGCTCGCATTCCATCGGATGGGCGCAATGACCGGTCAGCAGCCAGCAGTCATGCAGTGTCATCACGACAGGAACCCGTGTGCTCAGCCACGGCAGCACGCGCAGGTCGAAGTAGGCGTTGTGAAGATTGTGCAGATGAACGAGATCCGGAGGATCGTCGGCAAGGTCCAGAAGGTCCCAACTGCCCGGGTAGAAGAAATCCTCCATACCGGCGCGCAAAGCCCATTTCCGATCGTCCGGGCCCGCGGGCGGCGGTGCCGCCGGGTTGCGCGACGGCCGGTTGCGATCCCGAGACAGGGGCCTGACCCAATCATGGTCCAGCCGCTTGAATCCGACGGCCAACGTGGCCTCATGCCCTGCGAACCGGTACCCGGCCGTCAGCCGGAAGGCGATCCGCTCCGCCCCACCTTCCTGATCGGCCAGACTTACCGTAAGGACGCGCATGCGCAACGGGAGTGGGGAACGGGAGTGGGGAACGGGGGGACGGACCACAGGCATTCTCTTCACGGCGGCAGACTTGCAACAGGACCGATCTTACATTCTGTGGAGCTATGCGGGAAACTGGGTGATGACGGGCTGAGGAAGGCGGCGTATCGAGGCGGGTGACGAAGCCTGCCAGAACCTCCACGAGGGAGCGATACGTCATGGACGAGAATAGCAAGGTTGTCCGGTTGCGTCAGCCGGAGGAGATCGAGATGACCCGCTGACGGCCATCCTCCGTGCCGGTGCCCGCCGGTTGCTGGAACAGGCCATCGAGGCGGAGGCGGACGCCTTTCTGGCGTCGATGAGAGACGTGAAGCTGCCGGACGGCCGCGAGCGGGTGGTCCGGCACGGCCACGGCCCGGAGCGGGCGATCCAGACCGGCATCGGGCCGGTCCCGGTGCGCCGGGTTAAGGTGCGCGACCGCGGAGCGGAGAATGACGCCGAGCGCATCCGCTTCACCTCGGGGCTGCTGCCGCGCTGGGCACGCCGCACCCGCAGCCTGGACGCGTTGCTGCCCATCCTCTCCTTGCGCGGCTTCTCCACCGGCGACTTCCAGGAGGCGCTCGGGGCCTTGCTCGGCCGGGACGCCCCGAACCTGTCGCCCCCGGTGATCGGCCGGCTGAAGGAGGAGTGGGTGGCCGACTACGCACGCTGGCAACGGCGCGACCGGTCGGCGCGGCGCTATGTGTATGTCTGGGCCGACGGCGTTTATCTCCAGGCCCGCATGGAGCCGAGCGCGGACTGCATGCTGGTGATCATCGGCGCCACCCCGGAGGGCCACAAGGAACTGGTCGGCTTCCAGATCGGCGTGCGCGAGAGCGCCCAGAATTGGCGCGAACTGCTGATCGACCTCCAGGCCCGCGGCCTCACCACCGCCCCCGAACTCGCCGTCGCCGATGGCGCGCTGGGCTTCTGGAAGGCGCTGGAGGAGGTCTTCCCGACCACCCGGCACCAGCGCTGCTGGCGGCACACCATCCGGACGCAATCCGACAACCGGCTCCTTCGGGACATCATGCCCCGGCGGTGGAGGGCGTAGCGGAATAACATGACGGATCTTCAACGTGTCTTCACCCACGATGATGCGCTCGATGACGAGCTGCAAGATGGCCTGTCGGTCGGCAAAGGTGGCGTCCCGCAGCCGCCCTTGGATGCGTTCGCAGAAGGCGGTCAGGTTCGCGATCACCTCCCGCGCGTTCGCCCGTTGCTGACGAAGTTGCTCGACGTGCTCCAACTCCAACGCCAAGGCTTGGCGCTGATCGGCCAGATGTCGGCGGCGCTCCGCAAGTTCGTCAAGTCTCAGTACACCGGCTTGGTAGGCATCCAGAAGGCGTTGATCGGCCTGGGACAGACGGCGCAGGCGTTGATGAACGGTATCCGTCAGGGGCGCCCCACCTGGCCGACTTGGCGCTGAGGCCAGTAGTTTCCCGCGCGAACCGATCATCAGCGGGAGGCGGCGATGGGGTCGACGGTGGCGGGCTCGGCCGAGTCGTTTTGGCGGGGGCACGTTGAGGCGTGGCGGGCGAGTGGCCGGAGCCGCAGCGATTACTGCGCGGCGCAGGGGTTGTCGCGCAAGACCTTCGGCTGGTGGGCCTGGCGGCTCGATCGCAACCGTCGGCCGGCGGAGGTGGCGGGCCAAGCCGGGCGTTTCCTTGGATGTACGACCGCTTCTCGCTGGGGTATTTTCTGACCGCGGCCGAATTCGCCGGCGCGACCGTCTGCGGGGCCGCGCAGTCCGCGATCCCGGGCTTCGCCGGTTACTATCTCGACACCCTGCCGGACGGTGAGATCCGCAAGTTGGCCGAGACGAACATCGTGCTGAATTGCCATCTCGATGCCGCCGGGCCCTACGCCAACAATCTCCGCCTTTACGAAGCCACAGGGGTCGGTTCGTTCCTGCTCACCGATTGGAAGCCCAACCTTCACAGTCCGTTCGAGATTGGTACCGAGGTTGCCGCCTACCGCGATGCCGGCGACGCCGTTCGCCTGATCCGGCAGTACGAGGAGTACTCGGAGGAGTGCCGTACCATTGCTGAAGCCGGACAGCGGCGGACGTCACACCTACGGGCATTGGGCCGCGAAACTGACCGATATGCTTGGAGCTCTATTCCCAGGTCGGCTATGACAGGCCGACGCTGGCCTGCTGCAATCCCGAACGTTCCATGACGGTGAGGGGGATGCCACCACAGGCCCTCCCAGCCTTGTCACCATCTGAGGAAGCCTTGCCACCATGACCCATTCCCGCCGCATCTCGGTGATCGGACTCGGCTATGTCGGCCTGCCCGTAGCGGTCGCGTTCGGGCGGACGGGCGTGCCCGTCGTTGCCTTCGATATTGACGCGCGCCGCATCGCGGCGCTGCGGGCCGGGCACGACCATACGGGCGAGGTGGCGGACGTGGATCTAGCTGAAGCGCGCCTGCACCTGACCGACGCCCCAGAAGATCTGGCGCGGGCTGATTTCCACATCGTCACCGTGCCGACCCCGATCGACGACGCCCGGCGCCCGGACCTGCGCCCGCTGCTGGCTGCCAGCCGTACCGTCGGGCGGCATCTGAAGCGTGGCGATGTGGTGGTCTACGAATCCACGGTCTATCCCGGCGCCACGGAGATGGACTGCGTGCCGGTGCTGGAGGCGGAATCGGGCCTCACCTTCGGGCGGGACTTCACCGTCGGCTATTCGCCGGAGCGCATCAACCCCGGCGACAAGGAACACCGGTTCGAGACGATCACCAAGGTGGTCTCCGGCTCCGATCCGGCGACGCGGGCGCTCGTCGCTGCGGTTTACGGCAGCGTGGTGAAGGCCGGCGTGCACGAGGCCGCGTCTATCGCCGTGGCGGAGGCCGCCAAGGTCATCGAGAACACCCAGCGCGACGTCAACATCGCGCTCATGAACGAACTGGCGGTGATCTTCCACCGCATGGGCATCGACACCCGCGACGTGCTGGCCGCCGCCGGCACCAAGTGGAACTTCTTGAAATTCCAGCCAGGTCTGGTCGGCGGCCACTGCATCGGCGTGGACCCCTATTATCTGACCCACCGGGCGGAGCAACTCGGCCACAACCCGGAAGTCATCCTAGCGGGCCGGCGCATCAACGACACCATGGGCCAGTATGTGGCGCAGGAGACGGTGAAGCGGCTTCTGCGTCGGAGCACCGGGCCGGCTAGGCCGCTGCGGGTGACGGTGCTGGGCCTGACGTTCAAGGAGGACGTACCCGACATCCGCAACACCCGCGTGGTGGACATCGTGGCGGAGCTGGCGTGCTTCGGGGTGGAGGTCGCGCTTCACGATCCACTCGCTTCGGCGGAAGAGGTGGCCCACGAGTATGGCCTGACCCTGACCGCGCGGGATGCCCTGCCGCCCGCCGATGCGGTGGTGTTGGCCGTTCCCCACGCCGTCTACCGGGCGGAAGGCTGGGAACTGGCGACCGGTCTGCTGAAGGACCGCCGTGGCCTCGTCATGGACGTGAAGAGCCTGCTCGACCGCGGCGGCGTGCCGGACGGCGTGGAGCTGTGGCGGCTGTAACTGCGGCCCGCTTTGAGCGGAAGTAATATCAAGACTCGCGGATCATGAGCGATGCGCCCAGTCGCGCAGTCCGATGGATATAATGGTCCGGGGCTGCTCGACGAGGGCGTTCCAGGCGAAGCAGCAGTGATCGAGGATGTCCTGGTAGGAGGCGAATATCCGGTTGGAGAGCCAATTGTCGCGTATGTACTGCCAGATGTTCTGACCTGAGACCGGAAAAATCCTCCAGGCATAGGTAGAGTCCGTCATCGAGAGGAGACGGACGGATGAGACGCAGCCGGTTCAGCGAGGAGCAGATCATCGGCATCCTGAAGGAGCAGGAGGCCGGTCAGAAGACGGCGGACGTGTGCCGCCGGCATGGGATCAGCGAGGCCACCTTCTACGTACGCCTCCGGTGAGCCTTTCAATTACCCACATCCTGCCGGTTCGTCGGTGACGGCGGCCCCGCCCCGAACCCGAGCAGTCTCCAGCCTGTTGGCATCGAACGATGTTCGGGTGGTGCCGAAGGCTGTGGGTATCAACGCGTGGATCGAGGATGAACTGGCCGGCTGGCACTTTGCCGATGAGCGTCTGGGCCGGCGGCTGAGCACGTTGCTCGATCAGATGGCCGGGGCGATAGGCGACAGCATCCCCTTGGCCTGCCAGGACTGGGCCAGCACCAAGGCGGCCTACCGGTTCTTTGCCAACGACCGGGTGAGCGAAGCGGAGATCCTCGCCAGCCACTTCGATTCGACACGCCAGCGGGTCGCCGCGACCTCCGGCCCCATCCTGGTTATTCAGGACACTACGGAGTTCTCCTTCCAGCGCGAGCATCCCGAGAAGATCGGCCAGACCTGCCGGGTAAACAGCGGTCAGGATCAGGACGGCCGGTTCCGCATGCACACCGTGTGTGGGCTGCTGATGCACGCCAGCTTGGTGGTCACGACCGAAGGCCTGCCCATGGGCCTCGGCGCCGTCAAGTTCTGGACCCGGACCAAGTTCAAGGGAACCGCCGCTCTCAAGAGAAAGATCAACCCGACGCGGATGCCCATCGAGCAGAAGGAGAGCGTCCGCTGGCTGGAGAACCTGCGCTGGACCACGGAGCGGTTCGGCGATCCCGACCGCTGCATCCATGTCGGAGATCGCGAGAGCGACATCTACGAACTGTTCTGTCTGGCTCAGGAAATGGGCATGCACTTCCTGGTGCGAACTTGCGTCGACCGGCTTGCTCTCGGCGTCCCTCGGCAAATTGCAGCACGGTGACCAGCGCCAGCCGCCACGGCACCAAGCTGGGCTGACCGCGCATCGGGAACAACTCGGTGAACGTGCTGTCCTCGAACAGACCGCCGAGATCGTCACGCATGCGGAGGGTAATGTTGCCCTTCTGAAAGGCGGCTCTGGCGACTTGCACGGTGCGCTCCGGCACCGGCCTGATCGGCTCCGGCTTCAGGCGCATGGTGGTCCCTCCTTCCCAGGATAGACCTCGAACAGCAGCACCAGCCGCGCCGTCATAGGCTCCCGCCGATTTCGCCAACGGCATCAGATTCTGCGATGCCCCCGGATCGCGCGAACCGTCCGGGGTTTTCCAATTGCAGTCGACAGTGGCGGTCAGAACGCCTTCAGCTTCTTCCAGGCGAACAGCACCATGCGCAGCAGCAGCCAACCGTGGCTGAAGCGGCTGATCTGCGTCTCGCCGTAGCTGCGGTCGGCATAGCGGATCGGCACCTCGACGATCTCCAGGTTCAGTTTGGACGCGCCGAAGATCAGGTCGAAGTCGCCGAACGGGTCGAAGTCGCCGAAGTAGTGGCGGTTCGCCACGATCTGGTCGTAGTCGCTCTTCCACAGCACCTTCGTGCCGCACAGCGTGTCGGTGAAGCGCGTGTTCAGCAGGAAGGAGAAGATGCGGGCGAAGGCGCGGTTGGCGATCCAGTTCAGGAAGCGCATGGCTTGGTCGTCCATCGGGTAGACCAGGCGCGTGCCGTTGATGAACTCGCCCTGGCCGGACGCGATGGCGCGGTAGAATTTCGGCAGGCTCTCCGGCGGGACGGTCAGGTCGGCGTCGAGGATGATGAGAATGTCCCCGCGCGCCGCGTTGAAGCCGGCGCGCACCGCGTCGCCCTTACCCTTGCCGGGCTGCTTCATGACCTTGATGTCCCAGTCCGGGTAGGCGGCCTGGACGCGCAGGCATTCCTCGTAGGTGTTGTCCTGGCTGTTGCCCTCGACGTAGATGACCTCCAGGTCCGGGCAGAAACGCGGCAGGCGGCGGATGGCGTTCTCGATGTTGCCGCGCTCGTTCCGGCAGGGGACCAGCACCGTGCAGGACGGCTGCTTCTCCGGCGCCCGCGGGCCGGGACGGGCCACCACGTAGTTGCGCAGGCACAGCTTCCGGACGCCGGGTAGCGGGGCGATGCTGCGGTTGATCAGCGTGCCGAGGCCGAGCAGGCGGCGTGGCACAAGCTGGCGCCACTCCCGCTTCACCGGCTGCCAGCCGGCCAACGTCAGCAGTCCGGCGATGTCAGCACTGGACAGCCAGTTGAGCTGGCCCTGCGGCATCTTCAGCCCGAGCTTCTCGGCAAGGCCCAGCACCGGCTCCCACAGGCGGGAATGGTAGCTGACGATGATGCGGGTGCGCGGTGTAGCGAACCGGTGCAGGTGGCGCAGCGTCTCCTCGATGTCGTCGAGAAAGCCGATGGTGTCGGACAGCAGGATCACGTCGAAGGTGCCGGTGACCCCTGCCAGGACCGCCGGGTCCTCCGCGTTGCCGGTGTGGAACTCCAGCCCCGGATGGCGCTGCTGTGCCCGCTCGACCATCGCCGAGCTGAGGTCGATGCCCACGCCGCGCGACGGCTGGAGGAAGGCCAGCGTGTCGCCCGTGCCGCAGCCGACCTCCAGCACCGAGGCATTCTCCGGCACGAGGAAGCGCAGATAGGCGCGGTCGGCCTCGTGGAAGGCGCTGTTCCGCTCGACCCAGCGATCGCGCTCCGCCGCTAGCCGGTCGAACAGCTCTCTCACCCCCTGCTGGCGGGGCGACAGGGTGCGCGTTTCGCCGGCGGTGGGGGCGCCGGCCACGGTTTCAAGGGCTTCAACGGTCATGGGTACGGTCCGAAACAGCGTTTCCGGAAGCGCTTTGGCTTCCGCGGGACAGGGCGAGCCAAGCAAGGCCGCCGGGAAGAGCCGTCAGCGTCACCGACAGCCCGATCATCAGGGAAAGCAGAAGGGCATCCTCGAACGGAACGCCGAACAGGGCGAAGCCAGCCACCATCGTGCCCTCGCGCACACCCCAGCCGTTCAGTGAGATCGGCAACGCCGTCGCGATGATCGCGGTCGGCATCACCGCCAGGATATCGAACGGGCCGAGGGACAGGCCTATGGCCCGCGCGTAGAGCAGGGTGGCGGCCAGCGTGCAGATGTGGACCAGCACGCTGTGGCCGAGCGCCTTCAGTGTGGCCGGCGCCAGAAAGGCGGCGCGCAGCCGCGCGACCAGGGTGAAGGCGGCGTTCACCAGCCGGTGCGTGCGCAAGGCCCCCGGCAGCGGCAGGCGGTCGATGGACAGGCCGGCGGCGAAGCCTGCCACCCCCAGCAGGACCAGCACCGGCAGCATCCAGGCCATGTCCGGCGGCACCACGGCGGCCAGCCGCGGCAAGCCGGCGAACAGCAGCAGGCACACGCCGAGCAGGGCGAGCAGGCGGTCCAGCACCAACGCCAGGATCACCGCGCCGGGGGATTGCCCTTCCTTCCAAGTCAGCCAGCCGCGCACCGCGTCGCCGCCGATGGCGCCGGGCAGCACCTGCCCGAAGAACAGGCTGGCGGCCATCAGCATCAGCGCCTTCACCGGGCCGATTACCAGACCGGTAGCCCGGCAGGCGGCGCGCCAGCGTTCGCCGGCGAAGAGGACGGCGAGGAAGCTCAACCCCAGCCCCAGCAGAAGCGGCGGCAGGGGCGCGTTCGCCAACCGGTGCGCCATGCCCGCCCAATCCGCCTGGGACATCAGCCAGCCGACGAGCGCCACCGTGAGCCCGACCTTCCCGAGAAGCGGCAGGATCTTGTGCCCGGAACGGGTCGGGACGGGTAAAATGGCTTCGGATCTCATCGGCGGAACAATCGGATCGCGGCGTTTCATACGAATTGCGGCAGGCGGGCGCACTGTAACGTTCTACCAGGAAGATTACCACGCCTTCCGTTCTTCACCTTTGCCTCGGCCGTTCTTCAGTCATTCCGTGGGGCGGCCATCCTGCGGCGATCGCGTGAAGCAGCGGATTGACGCCGCTGCCGGCGGCTTCGGGATGCTGGGCCAGATAGGCGGCCGTGCTGAAATCCGGGCCGGGATCGCGGCCCGCGGCGGCGCCGTGCCGGAGATAGTGCAGGGCGGGGTCGAGTCCGCCCGCTGCCGCCTCCGGATTGTGCCGCCAGTAGAAGGCCGGATCGAACAGGCCGCTGGCATAGAGAGCGCGGACCTGCCGGTGCTCCCGCAGTCGCGCGGGAAGCTGGAGCGTCAGGGTCCAAAAAACGAGCTTGGCGGCCTGCCGCAGCGCCCGATGGGAGGCGAACCGCCGGACGGTCCTACGAACGGCGCCACGGGCGCAGCGCAGCGGGGCTGTCATCCGCCAGGAGGTGGAGGCAAGCACGCCGTCGAGCCGCCCGGCGAGGTCCGCCGCCTCGGCCCGCAGCCTTGCGGCCTCCGCGCGATCCCGTTCGTGGCTTTGGGCCTGCGCCTCGGCCCGCGCCACCGCGTCGGCCAGGACGCTCTGGAAGGTGGCGTCGCCGTGGAACGGGCTCCGCTCCAGCGTGTCGGTTGGGTGGTTGTGGAAATAGGTCAGGCAGAGCTGGACCGGGCCGGTCAGAGCGTGCCGGTCGAGCACGTCGAGCAGGCGGGCGGCCCGTTCCCAATCCACCGACCCGCGCTCCGCCGCTCCTCCCCGGACGGGCCGGTCCCACAGTCGGCGCAGAAAAAAGGCTACCGCAGCCGCATGCTCCGGCTTGACCCTCTGCGGCCCCTCGCTGATCGTGTTGGTGGTGTGTAGCCGGTAGCTCAGCAGGGGCCGGTCCAGGATGTGGAAATCCGCCCCCTCGGCCAGCAGACGCAGGAAGAAGTCCAAGTCGTGGGCGTAGCGTAGCGGGCTGAAATGGCCCACCCGGTCGAACAGGCGGCGGCGGACCATTAGGTTCGACGTCGTCATGACGAGGTTGGCGTTGATCAGCGACAAAGCAAGGTCGCCGTTGCGGCGGTGGAATGCCATCGCCTCGTCGTGCCACGGATTGGCCATGGGGCGCCCGTCCCCGTCGATGAAATCCAAGCCGGTCGCCAGGGCGTCTGTTTCCGGCCGTTCCCGGAAGGCCGCGGCCATCGCGGCGAGGCGGTCGGGGTGATAGAGGTCGTCGGAGTTCAGGATGGCGACAAGATCACCGGTCGCCCGGTGGATGCCGGCGTTGATCGTGGCGTGCGCCCCGCGGTTGGGTTGCGACCAGAAGACCAGCCGCGGCCCCGTCTGGCTGGCGCCCTGGAACAGCGCCTCCACCATGCGCGCCGACCCGTCGCGTGAGCCGTCGTCGACGACGATGATCTCGTGCGCGGGCAGGGTCTGCCGGAACACGCTGTCCAGCGTCTGCGCGATGAAGCGCTCATGGTTGTAGAGTGGGATGACCACGGAAACCCGCGTGGCGTCCAGTTCCATCCTTCGAAGCCTCGCGTGTTTGCCCGTCCCGCCGCCGTGTAACCCATCGGGCGAGCGGGCTCAAGCGGCGGGCTTACGGATGCGGCGCAGGTCCCCGCCGGGCCCCCAGCCGTCCGACCACCCGGACCAGCAAGCGTAGCGGGGCGCCCAGGTCCCACCAGCCGGAGGTCAGGGCGGAGAGCGCCCCATGCAGCTTTTCCGGAAGCGGGGCGCCGGCCGGTGGCAGCGCCACGGTCCGGGGACGGCCTAGCAGCCGCCGCACCGCCGAGCCGCGCAGACCATCGAGCGTCGCGTCGACCCGCCGGCCGGCGTCGACCAGCTCCGCGCGGGACCTGTCCAGCTCGCTCCGCAGCGCTTCCGTCTCGTGGTGCAGGTCGCGATGGAGCCGGTAGAGCCCGCTGGCGAAGGTGTCATCAACCCGCAGCGGCGCCGGAACGCGGTCCCCCGCCGACAGAAGTGGCCCGTCGGCGGGGCGCCAGCCGCTCTCTTCCAGCATGGCGCGGAACAGCGCCTCGTAGCGTCCGGCCTGATGGTCGAGCGTGAAGCCTTCCTCGATTCGGCGGCGGGCCTCCCGCCCCCAGGCGGCTGCGGTCGCCGGGTCCGCCACCGTGTCCAGGACGGCCCGCGCCAGGGCGGCGGCGTCGAAGGGGGTGGCGAGCCGGCCGTTCACTCCGTCCTCCATCAAATCGGGCATGCCGCCGACGGCGAAGGCGACCACTGACGTGCCGCAGGCCATCGCTTCCAGCATGATGTTCGGCTGGTTGTCCTCCAACGACGGCAGGACGACGGCGTCCGCCGCGGCGTAGGCCGCCGCCAGCCGCCGGTCGTCGCCGATGTAACCGAGGTCGTGCAGCCGCACCCCCTGCTCCGCCAGCTCCATTGCGGCATGGCCGAAGGTCATCACGCTCAGCCGCCCGGCCTCCAGCAGCGCCCGGCCCCGCGGGTCGCCGCGCAGGTGGCTCAGCATCGCGGTCAGATGCTCGAACCCCTTGCGCCGCTCGCCCGCGTGGTAGGCGCCGAACAGCAGCGCCCGGTCGTCCGGATCGATCCCGAACGCCCGCTTGGCCGCGGCCTTGTCGGCGGGGGTGAAGACGTCGGTTTCCAGGGCGTTGGCGATGGTGTGCACCCGGCCTTCGGCGAAGACGCGGCTGCGCCGGGCCTCCCCGGCCAGCCAGACCGACGGCGACACGGCGGCGACGTTTGGCCGCGCCAGGGCAGCGCGCTTGGCCGCGAGCACCCGTCCGGTGACCCCCAGCGGATCGTCCGAAAGCTGGGCGCAGGGCGTGCAGCCATCTGTGTAGCCCGTGCAGCCGGCGGCGTAATGGCAGCCGCCGGTGAAATGGGCCATGTCGTGCAGGGTGAGGACGACGGGCGGTCCCAAACGGGCCAACGCCCCGAATCCCTCCGCCGACAGGAACTCGGCGACCCAATGGACGTTCAGGACGTCATAGCGGCTCAGGACCGGAAGGTCGGCGAGCGCGCAGCCGACCGTTTGGGCCGTGAAGACGGTATTGGACAGGGCCGTCCGGCGCGGAGCGATGTAATGGTCGCCGAAGAACCAGGCAGCGGCCTCGCTGTCCGGGTCTGCCAGCGGGCGGATGCCCACGCTGCCCGACGGGTCGGCGTCGTGGTCCAGGCAGAACAGATCGACCCGGTGGCCGCGCGCGCGCAGCCCGCGGATCAGGCGGCGCATGGCGCGCGGCGCCCCCCCGCGGGCGGGGTCCTTGCTGAGAACGGCGATCTTCATGACCGGGAGGCGGACCCTCCCGGTGCCCCGGCCTGCCCCACGGACTGCTCCAGCGAGCGTTCCCAGGACAGCGCGCTGCGCACGATCCCGTCCAGCCGGTCGTGCTTCGGCACCCAGCCGAGCTGCTCCCGGATGCGGTCGGCCCCGGCGACGAGTTGGGGCGGATCTCCGGGCCGGCGGTCGGCGAAGGTGGCGGGCACTTGCTCGCCGCTGACCTCTTCCAGCGTGCGCACCACCTCGCGGACGGAGGCGCCGCGCCCGTAGCCGCAGTTCATCAGCAGGCTCCCGCCACCGCGCCGCAGATGGAGCAGCGCCAGCACATGCGCGTCGGCGAGATCGCTGACATGGATGTAGTCGCGGATGCAGGTGCCGTCCGGCGTGTCGTAGTCGGTGCCGAAGATCGCCAGCGGCGGCCGGCGGCCGAGCAGCGCCTGGCAGGCCACCTTGATGAGGTGGGTCGCGACCGGCGTCGCCTGTCCGGTGCGGCCCGCCGGATCGGCGCCGGCGACGTTGAAGTAGCGCAGGATGACGCTGCGCAGCCCATGGGCCGCTCCGGCGTCGCGCAGCATCTGCTCCGTCATCAGCTTGGAGGCGCCGTAGGGGTTGATCGGGACGGTCGGCGCGTCCTCGCGGATCGGCACGCTTTCCGGCGCGCCGTAGACCGCGGCGGTGGAGGAGAAGACCACCTTGTCGATCCCCGCCCGCAGGCAGGCGCCGAGCAGCGTCAGGCTGTTGGCGGTGTTGTTCCGGTAGTAGTCGAGCGGCTTCACGACCGATTCCGGGACGACGATGGAGCCGGCGAAATGCATCACCGCGTCCACCCGGTGGTCGCGCATCACCCGGTCCAGCAGTTCCGCCGACCCGATGTCCCCCTCGACCAGGGGCACGGCGGCGGGGATGGCCTCGCGCCGGCCGGCCGACAGATCGTCGATCGTCACCGCGGGAATGCCGGCGTCGGTCAGGGCGTGAAGGACATGGCTGCCGATGTACCCTGCCCCGCCGGTCACCAGGACACGGGGAGAGGCCGCCGTTTGATCCGTCATGCTGCGCACTTCCTTTCGCCCTGCTCCCGGATGTCACAGGCCGCCGCAAGGGCGGAGGCGCACCGGGCCATGGGCCGTGGCTACAGGAAATCCCGAAGCCCTGTCAACCTGACCAAAAAGTCGCCTTCAAAGGCGTCTTCGGCGGTTGCGGCACCGGGATTCGGGGGAAACCGTGGTGCCCCAATCAGACAAATCCCGCCTCACCGGCCCCCCGGTTCCGGCCCGCCGGGCGGTCGGAGCGCGGCTTGCGTCCGTGTCTGGCCGCCGTTACTATCCGCCGCCGCTCGCCGTGCGTCCGGTTTTCGGAGTTTTCTTCCATGTTTGACATTGTCGGCCGCGCAATCCGGAGCGGAATCCCCGTTCGCGGCCTGGCCCTGGCCGATCCACCCGAAGCCGGTTTCCGCGAAGGCGCGGAGGCTGTTGCTCCCCCCGGACAGGACCCGCTGCGGCTTGACGGGGCTCCGGAGGAATGGGCGGACCGGTTGCGCGCCGCGGACGCCAACGCCCTGATGGCCGGCGGCACGGAGGTCTTGTTCAGGCTCGGCGCTGCGGGCGGCCTGGAGCCGCTCGATGTGATCGCCCTGCCCCCGGCGGCGGAGGGGGAGACGGGGACGCCTGTGGCGCCGTTCCTGTTCGACCGGGGCTTCGTCCCGCTACGCGGGGCCGGACCCGGGCGCCTGTTCGTGCGCTCCGCCGTCCTTCCCGACCCGGCCGATGCCGGGGCGGATGAGGGCGCCGCCGTCGCGATGACCTCGCTCGGCAGCAACGGGCGCTTCGCCAACCAGATGTTCCAGTACGCCTTCCTGCGCCTCTACGGCCTGCGCGCCGGGGCGTCCATCCAGGTGCCCGCCTGGGACGGGGAGGCGCTGTTCGGGCTGTCCGACGACCGGCCCGACCCCAACGCCCTTCCGGAAATCCGCTTCTACGACTTCGACGGAGACGACCGCATCCTGTGGGCGCTCGACGCGCCGCCCGCCGGCGTCGATTTCTGGGGCTATTTCCAGGAGCTGCCGGAAAGCTGGCGGCAGCACCGCGCCTTCCTGCGCCGTCTGTTCCGGCTGCGGGCGGATTGGTCATCCCCGCTGGACCGGTGGTTCGACCGCGTGACGGAGGGCGGGCGGCGCCCGCTGCTGGCCGTCCATGTCCGCCGCGGCGACTATGTGCGGCTGCATCGGGAGGGTCTGGGCTGGTACCGCCCGATCCCCGAGAGCTGGTACGTGGCGTGGCTGCGCGAACGGCTGGCCGCCCTGGCCGGAGCCGGATCGCCCGAGCCCGTCGTCTTCGTGGCCACCGACGATCCGGCGGGCGTCCTGCCGGCCTTCGCCGAGTTCGAGCCGCTGACCGCCGCCGACGTTTCCGCCGGCGATGCGGATCTGCTGGCCCACCTGATCGACTTCGAGGTCCTGCGCCGCGCCGGGCATCTGGGCATCGCCAACAGCAGCTTCTCGCGCATGGCTTCCCTTCTGGCGCCGGACGGCCAGCGGGTGGCGGTCCCCGACATCCGGACGGAGCGCCTGGTGCCCTACGACCCCTGGGGCGAACGGGCCTTCTGGGAGCGCTTCGACGACGGGAACCCTCCGGACCCGGCCATGGGCGATTCCCCCGGCGCGGTGCTGCGGCGCGGGTTGCGCGCCCGGCGGGAACGGGGCGAAGGGCTGGCCGCCCTGCATTGGGAGAAGGTGCACGCCGCCGCGCTCGAACAGGCGGTCGCCGCGGAGCAGGCACGGGCCGAAGTGCTGACCGCTTCGTTGGCTGCCCAGAAGAGCTGGACCGAGGAACTGACGGGTTTGCTGGCCGCCCAGAAGGCCTGGACCGAGGAGTTGAACGCATCCTTCACCGCCGAGGTGGCGCGGACCGAGGAGCTGCGGGCAATTCTCCACGACCGGGAATGCCGGATCGCGGATCTGGGTGATGCCCTGGAGCGGCAGGCCGTCGAAATGGCCCGGCAGCGCGATACCCTGGGGGCGGAGTTGGAGGCCGTCCGTTTCCAGGCGATGCTGGGAACGCCGAAATGGCTGGTGCGCCGGGCCTTGCTGAAAGGAGCTTTCCTGGGGCTGAGCACGGCCGATCGCGCGCTCGGCTGGATGCACGCCGGCCTGCGCCTGCGCCTGCGCTACGTTGCCGGGCTGATCTACGACCGCCGGTATCATGAGCTGTCCGTCCTGCTGCGCAGCAAGTTCGGCGCGCCCGCGACGGCGGCCGGGGAAGCCGCCGTTCCGGCTCGGAACGGCACCGTCGCGGAACCGCCGGCTCCGCCGGTCCCGGTTCCTGCCGCCGCTCCAGCGGCCCTCCCAGCCGCCGTCCCCGTCGCCTTCATGGGCGGTGAAGCATTCGAAGCGGAGATCAGCGGCTGGCTGAACCCCGGTTGGTACGGCAGCCGCGAGCTGGAGGCCGGAGAGCGCTTCTGGACGCCGCCCGCCGCCGCGGACCGCGCGGGGCCGGACGCCCGCTACGAGGAGGGGACGCAACGCATCCTTGGCCTGTTCGGCGAGATGCCGGACGACCTCTGCCCGAATCCCGACCCGTACCTGCGCTTCGGGCCGCTCGATCGCTTCTACCAGCGCTTCTCGGCCGCCGCTCCGGCTGCCGCGACCCCGGCCACGCGGTCCGACGCGGGCTTCTCCATCGTCACGCCCTTCTTCCGTCATCTCGGCTTCTTCGAGGACTGCGCCCGCTCGGTGGCCGAGCTGGTCGCCCACACGGAGGCCCGCGCGCCGGGCGTGGCCGTCGAGTGGGTGATCGCCAACGATGACCCGGACATCGCCGACGCCGCCCTGCTGGAGCGGGTGCCCCCGGCGATCCGCGACCGCGTGACCGTCGTGCCGACCGGCAAGGCGGGATCGATTTCCACCGGGCTGAATCTGGCCATCGAACGCAGCCGCCTGGACTGGGTGCTGTTCCTCGACTGCGACGACCTGATCCGGCGCGAGGCGGTGGAGGTGCTGCGGCATTACGCCGCGCGCTTCCCGAAATGCCGCTACATCTCCTCCTCGATGGTGGACATCGCCGAGGACGGGAGGGTTATTCGCTTCCGTCGGCACGACGCGCCGCCGCAGCGGATGCTGGAGCAGGGCATGCTCGCCGGCCATCTGAAGGCGGTGCGGCGCGATGCTTTCGCCGACCACGGCCCGCTGGACGCCCGCTTCGACGGCTGCCAGGACTTCGAGTTTGTCCTGCGGATGATGCTCGACGAGCCGATCCTGATCGTTCCGGAACCGCTGTACTTCTACCGCTGGCACGGCGGCACCCAATCGCTGTCGCGCCACATCCGCCAGATGGAAACCCACCGGCGCATCCAGCGGCATGTCCTGCGCCGCCTCGTCCAGCCTGCCCCCGCCGCCCAGCCCCGGGCGGTCGCCGGAGAGCCGCTGCGCGGCATGGCGGTGGTGCGCACGCGGGGCACGCGGCTGGACCTGCTGCGGGAAACGGTGCGCTCGATCGCGGAGCAGCCCCTGCCGATGACTCCCGCGGTGGTCGTCCACGGCGATGAAGCTCTGGCCGCGCGGGTGCGTGCCTGGTGCGACGACGCGGCGCCCGGCACGTTGTGCCTGGCGGCTAGCCAGCCTGGACGGCGGCGCGGCTATCCGGCCAATGTCGGGATCGAGCACGCCCTGGCCCATCCCGACCGCTTCGGCTACGTCATGTTCGTCGACGACGACGACATCCTCTATCCCCTCGCCGCCGAGCGAATGGCCGGAGCGATGGTCCATGGCGGGGCGGACGTCGTCTACGCCGTCGGCAACAAGCGGGTTCCCTGGCAGCCGGCGGAGGAAGCCTATCACCCGCTGCCCGCGGCGACTCTGCTCGGCGGCAACTTCATACCGATCAACACCTACGCGGTGCGCACGGCGGCGCTCGCGGCCACCGGGGCGCGCTTCGACGAGACGCTGGAGTATCTGGAGGACTGGGACCTGCTGATCCAGCTTCTGGGCGGCGACGCCCGCTTCCACATGCTGCCCGAAACGGTCTCGGAGTTCCGCATGTTCGGCGACGGCAACACCACGGTCCGCCGCATGCCCGAGTTGTTCGACGCCGCCGACCGCAGGCTGCGGACGCGCTGCGCGCAGACGGCGGCGCGGATGGGCATCGACGCCTTCCACCGCTCCGTCCTTGATTTCGACTTCGCCGCCCGGCCGCCCCTCGCCCCTACGGAGATCGGGATGATGATCGACGCCCAGGCTCGTTTCACCGAAGGGCAGGACACGATCGCGGCATGACCATGAAGGAACCGCAGGCCATGAGCGGCCAGGGCAAGGCGATCGGCGCCGGGGCCGAGCCCGGCATGGGCACCAGCGTGCTGCTGCCCGTTTTCATGCGTGGAGCCTCGGTGACGGAAGTCGCGCTGCTCGACCGGGCCATCGCTTCGGTCCTGGAGCAGGACTATCCCGGACCGCTGGAGATCCTGGTGATCGACGACGGCAGCCCGATGCCGGTCGCCGATCTCGTGCGCAGCGGCCATCTGCCCGACCGGCCCGAGATCCGCTGGGAGCGGAACGAGCGCAACAGCGGGCTGGTCCATACGCTGAACCGCGGCCTCGCCCTGGCCAGCCACCCCTACATCGCCCGGATGGACGGCGACGACCGCTGGTGCCCCGGCAAGATCGCCCGCCAGTTCGAACGCTTCCGCGCCGACCCCGACCTGACCATCGTGGCCACCGGGATGACCATCGTCGATTCCGAGGGGCGTACGCTCGACACCCATCTGCGCAAGGACGGCTGGGGCGAGATCATGCGCTTCTCGCTGGAGGTCGGCTGCCCCTTCCCGCACGGCAGCGTGGTCGCCCGGCGCGACGTCTACCGGCTGCTCGGCGGCTATCCGCACGACCCGGCCTTCTCCCACTGCGAGGACTACACGCTGTGGAGCCTGTGGCTGCGCTTCTTCAAGCCGGCCATGGTGGAGGAACTGCTGTTCGACTACACCGCCTCCTCCGGTTCCGTCTCCGGGCTGCATTCGGCCCAGCAGCGGCGGGCGAGCGGCGCCGTGAACCTGTGGCTCCGGCGGCAGAACCTGCAAGGCACCCTGCCCGCGGACATGGAGCGGCTGGCCGCCCTGCTCGGCCTGTCGGTGTTCGAGGCCGGAGTCCTCTGCTACCGGCTGTGGCGCTACCGGCCCGTGGCCCTGCTGCCTGCCGCCGCTCTGCCGGTCCTGCGCCGCATCCTGGTGGACCGCGACCTGGAGGCTGTGGGGATCGCCGACGGCGAAGCGGCCGGCGCGGTCGGGCTGGAACGGATCCTGGCGGATTTCCGGACGGCGGCGGTCCCACCGGCAGAGAGCATTGCAATCGTCATGCATCTTTAAGTGCTTGACCTGAAAGATTGTTTCTGAGCGAGCTGGCAAAGCCTCAGGCGGATCATGGCGATGTGGAAGACGACGACGGAGGTGCAGAGATACTGTTCGTAATGGCGTACCAAGCGACGGCATCGGGTGAGCCGTGAGAGCGTTTGCTCGGCCAGCCACCGCTTCGGGAGCACGACGAAGCTCTTGGCCTGATCGGAGCGCTTGACGATCTCCAGTCGCCGGTCGCCGCCGTCGTGATCTTGGGGGCCGGCGTGATGAACGACGACGTTCAGCAGCAGTCCGAGCGTGCCGACGAGGATGTGATGCTTGACGCCCTTGATCTTCCTGCCGGGCCGTAGCCGACCGGGTCCGCCGCAGGTTTCCCTTTCCGCCGCACGGGCGCTTTGATTGCCCAGCAGCGCGGCGGTCGGGCTGGCCTCGCGGCCTTCCTGCTCGCGGACCCGCTGGTAGAGGTTCATCCGATTCGACCTCGTTCTCGGGCAGGCTCTGATATGACGAAAGGAATGGGCTTCGCACCAAATGCGGGGTTGCGGGCGCTTTGGCCATATAGGAGAAATACTCCCAGAAAATAAATGATTAGGAGCTTGTTGTGGATAAAGATGAAATATTGAATCAGATGGCGGCTGTCGTTGAGCAGAATGGACCGTGGACAGCACATGATATCCTTCTTGCAGAAGGAATCAGCACGATGGGAAAGGGATTGCACCAGCAGTGGCGCGTGGATTGGCTTAGAAATTTCATCGAAGAAAACAGCGCGATATCAATAAAATTGTTACGCATTCTTGATCTTGCTTGCCTTGAGGGTCTGTTTGCTATCGAATTCGCGCGACTTGGTGCCGAAACGGTTGGTATCGAAATTCGCGACCTCCATCTGGCGAAAGCTGAGTTCGCCCGCCGTGTTCTGGGTTTTGAGAACTGCCAGTTCCATCGCGGCGATGTGAGAAACATCCCGGACCATGTCGGTGAGTTCGACGTGATCATCTGCGCCGGCATTCTTTATCATCTGGATTTCCCGGACTGCGTGCGGTTCCTCAAGGAAATGGCGGCGCGGTCGCGCGATCTGGTGATCATCGACAGTCATTTCGCTTATGACCACATCAGGGAGTCGGTCCTGCCGCTCTCCGACATGCGGACTTACGAGTATGAAGGGCAGCAGTACCGCGGGCGGCAAATCATCGAGCACGCCGAGCATGTGACGCCGGAGCAGAAGGCCAAGGTCCACGTCTGGGCATCCATCGACAACAATGTCAGCGTCTGGCTTGATGAGCGGGACGTCGTCCGGATCATGGATGAAAGCGGTTTCCGGCTGGTTGCGAACAAACTCCCGAGTGGATCCAGCACCCAGGACCGCCCGACACTGGTGTTCAAGCGCGTCCCACAGACCCAGGCGTGAACAATTCCGGGCAATCTTGCGGACCATTCGCCGTTGCTCCGGTAAAAAGCTTCCCCAGTATGAAAAGCATCCGCTTTTCCTGTATGGTGCCGACGGCCCAAGCTAGGCCGTCGTCTCCAGGAGTTCATGCCGCTGCAGACTCCACGGCGGGGACAGGCCCGGATACCGTGGCCTGCCGCCTCCGGGCGGACTCCGGCGGGCGGTGAGGCTCGGACCATACCTTGCGACCCCTGCCGAAGAAATCCGGTCATGAATGAAACGATCGCCTCCGCTGCCATGCGCCCATACTCTGGAAAAGGAAGCAAAGCGAGCGTCGTGGCGCTTTCCATGCTGTTCCTTGTCGTATTGCTCAGTCTTGCCGTGCGGCTTCCGTTCTTCACAAGCCCTCTGGTTGGAGAAGAGGGCGGTCATGCCATGCTGGTCCTTGGCGAGGAGACGGTCGGGCAGCGGACGGCCAACGGATTTCCGCAAATCATGATCGGCCGCATCGGCGGCAGTGACCTCTTCGTCAGTTTCGAGCGGAACATCGTCCCCTATATCTTTCTCGACCGCGTGGTCCGTTCCGCCGGCTGGTCGTCCTGGATCGGCGCCGACTCGGTCGAGCGGATCAGTCTGGCCTCCCGCATGCCGTTCCTGACGCTTTTTGTTATCGGCGGGTCGGTCCTGCTGGCCGCGGCGTTCAGGAGCGCCCGGACCCTGAGCGGCGTTGCAATGGCCGTTCCCTTCGTCATCGCCGGCTACATCCTGACCACGCCCTTGGCCGTCGGGGCCTCGCTCCAGCCGCAGATCGACGGCAGCGTCGGAGTTCTTCTGGTCGGCATCACAGCCTGGGTCATCGTCCTGCGCTCAGAAAAGGGTTGGCGCATCTTTGTCACGTCAGTTCTGGCCGGCCTCGTGTCCGGGCTGGGCAAACACGAATGGGCGGTTGCCCTGGTGGCGGCGACGGCGGTGGTGTGGGGGATTGCCATGCTCCAGCATCGCCTCGCCCCCGGTCGGCAGGATGCGCAGGCCATGCGCCGGATGAACGGAACCGCGGCCGGCCTCGTCCTTGGCGTCGCGCTCGGCGTGGCCCTGTGCCTGATGGTTTCGGTTCAGGAATATCTCTACGGGATATTCCTCATGGAGCGGATGACCCGGGGCGACAAGTCCATCCTTCTCCAGTTCCTGAGAAATCTGCCGTTCACCTACCCGCTCTGGATCATGGTGGCGGGGGCCGGCCTGATGCTTCTGGTCCTGTTCGCCCGGCGTCTTCTGGTGGAGCGGTTCGTCGAGTGCGTGCTCGCGGTCTGGGGTATGGGGATCGCCACGGGATATCTGTGGAGCGCATGGCCGGGCGACGGCTTCCCGCGTTATTTCATGCCGGCTCTCCTGCTCGTCGGCCTTTCGGTCCTTCTTGGCTTTTCCCGCGCCCTTCCCGCGCTTCCCAGGGCGGTGGCGCCGCTCCTGATTCTGTGCGCAACAGCCGGCATGGCCGTGAATGTCCTATCCGCATACGATAAGTCCGAGCGCGGCGTGTCCATCACCAGCTACCCCGGCAAATCCCTGAGCGCCTTTTCACAGCATCTTGACACAGTGATCACGCGCGCACAGACCGAAGGAATCATCGTGGTCGACAGCAGCTCGGTCGGAATCTACAACAAAAACATCGAGTTCATGTCCGAGGCATTGAGCTGGGAAGGCGCGGTCGACTATGTCCGGCGCTTCTATCCGGGACTTGAAGGGAAACTGGTGGCTACGTTCGAATGAAAGACGACACCGCAATGCAGGACATGCCGTCCGACGGCGACGTCTCGATCCGGGTTTCCGGCGTCGGCAAGTGCTATCACATCTACGCCCGGCCGCAGGATCGCCTCCTGCAATTCCTGCTGCGCGGCCGCCGGCAGTTCTACCGGGAGTTCTGGGCGCTCAAGGACATCGACCTGACGATCCGCCGCGGGGAGTCCGTGGCGCTGATCGGGCGCAACGGGGCCGGCAAATCAACTTTGCTGCAGGTCATCAGCGGCGTTCTGCAACCGACCGGTGGCAGCATGGACGTGCGCGGGCGGATCGCCCCGCTTCTGGAATTGGGCAGCAGTTTCAACCCCGAATTCAGCGGGATGGAGAACATCGGGCTGTCGGCCTCCGTACTCGGCCTCAGCGAAGAGCAGATCGCCGAGCGGCGCGAGGCCATCATCGCCTTCGCCGACATCGGCGACTTCATCCATCAGCCGGTGCGAACCTATTCGAGCGGCATGCAGGCGCGCTTGGCCTTCGCCGTCGCTGCCCATGTGGACGCCGAGATCCTGATCGTCGACGAGATCCTGTCGGTCGGCGACATCGCCTTCACCCAGAAGTGCACCCGCTTCATCCGCGAGTTCCGCGAACGCGGAACGCTGCTGTTCGTGTCCCACGATATCGGCGCCATAACCGCCCTGTGCGACCGCGCGGTGTGGTTGAGCGGTGGAACGGTCGTTGCGGACGGCGTGCCGCGCGAGGTGGCTCATCATTACAAGGCCTGGATGGCCGGACCCCAGCAGCACATGACGGCCCAGGACTTCCTGGAGACCCTGAAGACCGCGGAGGCCGAGGCGACGGAAGTGGAAGCGGAAGCCGAAGCCGAAGCCGCCGTCGAGGCGGAGGTCGTCGTGACCCAAGGCGGGCCGGACGGCGAGACGGCGTTGGTGCAGACGCTCGACGCCCAGGTCCAGACCGTCTTCCGCCGCGACGTGCTGTCCTCCGGCGAGGGCGGGGCCAAGATTCTCCAGGCGTGGATCGAGGACGCGCGGGGCACCCCCGTCTCCATGGTCAACGGCGGCGACCTCGTGACCCTGTGCATCGAGGCCGAGGCCCAGCAGACCCTGGACAGCCTGATCGTCGGCTTCGGCGTCAAGGACCGGCTCGGCCAGACGATGTTCGCCTGGGACACGACCAAGACCGATCTCGTCATCCCGCCGGTGAATGTCGGCGACCGCTTCCGCGCCGGGTTCCGCTTCCACTTCCCCTACCTGCTGGGCGGCACCTACACGACCAATCTGGCCATCGCGAACGGGACGTCGGACATGTACATCCAGCATCACTGGATGTACGACGCCCTGGAATTCCACGTGCAATGGTCGACCGTGGCGCAGGGCCTGTTCGGCATTCCCATGGACGGCGTATCCCTGGCGATCAACCCATGACCGCGATCGCTGGACCACCGCCGGGCGGAAAGTTCTACAGCGTGGAGCTGGAAAGTCTGCGTGGTCTGGCGGCCATCGCCGTCGTGCTCGCGCACGCCTCGGCAATCTTTTCGGTGGACGGGATCTCTGCCTATTGGGGGATGCCGCTGGGCAGCCAGTCGCCGGCGACTTTGACGCTGTCGCTCATCGGCGCTCTGTTCAATCCGGGCACCGCGGTGGTTTTTTTCTTTGTGCTGAGCGGCTATGTGCTGACCCGGTCGCTGGCCGACGACCCCCTGCCGTTCGGGACGTATCTGATCCGGCGCGCCTTCCGGCTCTTTCCGCCGATGTGGGCGTCCATCCTGCTGATGTCGGCCCTGCTCGCAGCCGGAGGCGCGCCGGCCGATAGGACGATCTTTTCTGACTGGTTCAACGCCGTCTTCTCGGCAGGCATCGGTTTGCGGGATGTCGCCGAGAACCTCGTCCTAGCGGGGTTCAAGGCGAATCCGGTGACCTGGACAATGTATGTCGAGGCCATCGGATCCCTTTTCATCCCGTTCAGCCTGTTCATCAGCAAACGTTTCGGGGGCTCGCGCTTCGGGAGGGCCTGCCGGTACGCTCTGCTGCTTGTCCTGTTCGTCCTGTCGATGGCGACCTTCCCCTCGCTGAGCCTGTCCTATGTCGTGTGCTTCCAGGTCGGCGCCATGCTGGCCCAGGACCGGTCGTTGGTCATCGCACGCCACCAGGGGATCGTGATTCTTGCCGCCGTGGCGGCCATGGTCTGCGAAAGGCTGTTTATCCCCTCGGAGCGCTGGAGCCTGCTGGTGAACATCGCCGTGTCGGCGGCAGTGATGCTGGCCATCCTCGGCCGGGCTGAAACCTGCTTTCTCAGGCACAAGATGATGCGCTTCATCGGACTGGTATCCTACAGCCTGTACCTCTTCCATGTCCCGGTGATCTATGCCGTCGGAATGGCCGCGGCGGCGCTGGGCCTCCGGGGACAGGGGGTGTGGCCGAGCCTGGGTCTCCTGAGCATCGTCACCGTGCTGAGTCTAGGGCTGGCTGCGGTCACCCATCGTCTGATTGAAGCGCCCACCCGCCGCGCCGGACGGCGGCTGACGGCGGGGGGCTCCGGGATCACACAATGTCGGCAAATCCAGTACGAAGGTGGCGGAACAGCCGGAAGCTGAAGGTTGCGAAGAGCAGCCCCGCCACGATCTGGACGCCCAGCACGGTCCAATCCGGCGGGGTGCCTGCAAACAGCACCGTGCGCGTGTTCTCGATGATGCCCGTCAGCGGGTTGAGGTGGAGCAGGCGGCGGAAGCTCTCCGGCAGCGCGCTCGCCGGGTAGAACAGCGGGCTGAGAAACATCAGGAGCTGGCTTGCCACCGGCATGATCGAACGCAGGTCGCGCAGATAAACGCCGAGCGCGCCGAACAGAAAGCCGGTGCCCAGGCAGAGAAACAGCAGGGGCAACCAGACCAGCGGCAGGAACAGCACCGACAGCGGTGGCAGCCCACTCACCGCAAGATGAAAGACGAGCAGGATGGCTAGGCTGATGACCACCTGGAACAGGCTGGACAACACCATCACCCAAGGCAGCACCTCCAGCGGGAAGACCACCTTCTTCACATAGGACGGGTTCTCCAGAACAAGGCTGGGCGACCGGTTCAGCGCCTCCGAGAACATGTTGAAGACGATCAGGCCAGCGAACAGGATCAGGGCGAATTCCCCCTTTCCGCCGGTTGAACTGCCCCAGCGGGCCTGGAACACCACCGAGAACACGAAGGTGAAGACGGCCAGCATGAGGACCGGGGTCAGGAGCGCCCAGACCACGCCAAGCAGCGATCCCCGGTATCGGGCTTCGATCTCTCGCCGGACGAGGCGGCGCAGCAGGGCGCGGTGATGCCAGGGCATCGTGAACAGGCCGGCCAAACCGGTCGGAACTTGCGGAGCGCTTGCGGCCATGGTCATGTGAGACGGATTCCAGCGTGGGAAAGATCCCGGCGTTCTAGTCCCGGCGCAAAGCCCAGCGCAATCCGAAACCGTCCCTTTCTCCAGCCGTCCGAGTCAGAACACGGAGGGCAACGCCGCGGCGCGCAGCAGTTCGATCAGGCGCGGGGCGGCGCCTGCGAGTGAATAGTGCCGCTCCACCTTGGCGCGGCCGGCCGCACCCAGCCGCCGCCGCAGATCGGGATCGGCGGCGAGGCGGCACAGCGCGCCGGTCCATTCTTCCGGGGTTTCGGCCAGGAAGCCGTTGACGCCATGCTCCACGATGTCCCGGTTGACGCCGACCGGGGATGCCACCACCGGCTTGCCGCAAGCCATGTACTGGATCAGCTTGTAACCGCACTTGCCGCGCTCCCAGGGCGTGTCGGCCAGCGGCATGATGCCGATGTCGAACAGGGCGATGTGACTGGTTTCCGTTTCCTCCCGCCATTCATGGCGTTCGGCCGGCAGTCCGCTCAGCGCCGCGGAGGTGGCGCCGACCAAGGAAATCCGGGCCTCGTCCCTCGTCACCATCCGGCGCAGCGGCTCTTCCACCAGATTGAGATAATGGTCGGTGATCGGAGACCCGATCCAGCCCACCGTGGGCAGACCGGCGGCTTGAGACAGGTCGATCGGAGAGCAGGCAGGATAGCGGGCAAGATCCACGACGGTGGGAAGAATCGCGATCGAGCGTGCTCCGGCTGATTCAGCCCTTTTGGCCAGATAGTCGTTTCCAACAGCCACCAGCGCCGCGTGCTGCATCACCCGATCAAGCTTGCCCCCCAGAATCCGACGTACCAGAGGCCAGCGGCTGCGGTCGTAGTGATGGAACCAGGCATCGTCGAAATCGACGACGTAGGGCGGAGCCGATTCCAGAATCCAGCGCTCGGCCCCATAGGGGAACCAGGGAAGCAGTTCCTTCTCGATCCACAGCAGATCGAAATTGCGTGCCGTCGCCATCTGACGGATGCGTGCCGCATAAGCCGCCGCGATGCTGCGCGGCGGGCGTGTCTGTCCGGTGTAGAGGGCTTCCAGGTAAGAATCGGGCAACAGGGGCGCCACGGTGACCGTCAACCCCGCTTCGGCCAATGCTGGCAGAAACTGGTAATGCCGGAGACGGCTACTGGGGCCTCGAGGGCTGTAGCGAGAAAGCAGCAGGATACGCATGGCCGCGGGCGAGGTTTCTTCGGACAATGGCACGGCGGCTGCGGTGCCGCAAACCATGAACAACGGACAGGCATTCAGGGCAAGCTGCCGTTCATGGAGCGTTCAGAGCGCGACGCGGAACCGATCTTCGTCCATCTTCCCTGAAGGTCACACACAAATCCACCTATGCATGCGGTCCAAGGGCTGGATTGGATGGTTCGCCGAAGGTTGAACCGGTCCGGTCACACCGCCATGGCCACCTCCCGGAGCGGGTGGAGTGATGCGTGACACAACTCATCCGAATCGCCCTTATCTTGTCAGGGTTGCCGGCCAACGGCCCAAACCGGTTCCGGACAAGCATTCTGCCTCTCGACGCAAGCGGATCAGCACCCAAAGCACCAATCCCTGCCCCCTGCAATCGCAAGCCAAGTTTCTCCAGCTCCCTCACCTTGCGATACCCCCGATCATGGCAAGCCAAGTCCAAGCCAGTGCCGCTCTAGGCGGTCACGCAACTTGGCCTCTCATTATAAGCATGAAACATTAATGCCACAGCGCGCTATCCATTCGGGTCATCATCCCATAGGTGGATAATCCATACCACCTTTCCATTCTGCACTTGCAAAAACGGGTTACCAATGATATCGAGCCTGAGGCATGCCGTACGGCGCAAAGTTTTAGTCACTTTGGCGGGGGTCCCTCACTATGACGACGTCGAGCACCATCAGCGGTGGTATCACCAGCGAAGTTAAGACCGCGTCCACCCTGGCGGGTGCGGTTCTCCAGAACACCAGCCTCGTTGCGACGACCAAGGACACCAAGGCGCTGGTGATCGGCGACGACGCGCTTCCGCCGTCGAAGACGCTCAGCCTGATCAGCGACAGCAACACGGCGCTGGTTCTGAACACCGAGACCGCCGCCACCCTGCTGGGCGGCACGGGCAACAACAACGTCCTGGTGGCGAACGACGCCGCCGGCACCGTGCTGCAGGCCGGCACCGGCACCGGCCAGACCCTGATCGGTGGCGCGGGCGGCCAGCTCCTGGGCACCGGCACCGTGGCGGGCGCCTCGGCCACCATCTTCGGCGGCGCGGGCGCCGACACCGTCGTGGCCGCGGCTGGCGACAACGTGCTGACCGCCGGCGCGGGCAACAACCAGATCCACGCGATCGGCGGCAACAACCAGATCTTCGCGGCGGGCAACGACACCGTCTTCGCGGCGGGCGGCAACGCCACCATCGGCGCCGGCACGGGCAACTCCCAGCTGCTGATCACCGGCGGCAACAACCTGATCGCCGGCGGCCAGGGCAACACCACCATCGCTTCGGCGGCGGGCAACAACACGATCTTCGGCGGTTCGGGCAACACCACCATCGCCGGCGGTGCGGGCAACGACCTGCTGATCGGCTCCACCGCCAAGACGGGCAACGCCGTCATCGGCGGCTTCGCCGGCAACGACACGATCATCGGCGGCGTCGGCAACGACACGCTGTTCGGTGGTGAAGGCAACGACATCTTCGTGTTCAGCACCGTCTTCGGCGGCGGCAAGCATGTCATCGGCGACTTCAAGGCCGGCACCGACCTCATCGCGGTCCAGGGCTACGGCCTCACCGCGGCCCAGGTCGCGTCGCGCGTCACGGTCGCCGGCGGCAGCTCGGTCCTGTCGCTGTCGGACGGCACCCAGATCACGGTCGCCGGCGTCACCAACCTGACCGCCAGCAACTTCGCCGTCTAATAGAACGTCTGTTCCGTCTGTGGACCTGCCGAGCGATCGGCAGGTCCATTTTTATGCGCTTTATATCCCCGGCCTTTCTTCGGCATGAAAGGACGACGTGGGGACCAAGCCAAGGATCAGCCGGGCGGTTTCCGGCACCCTTGCGGGAGCCGCAGCTCCGACCTGGGCATTTCTGATCGAGACACCCCAAAGCGAATCAGGGGATCGTTCTTCATGAGTCCGCCCGGCAGCCCGAAATCCCAGGCGCGGCGTCTGGACGTCCAGCGTCTGGAGGAACTGATCGCCGCTGGGCGCATCGCCGAGGCCGAAACGACGGCGGGCCGCCTGCTGCGCCACAACGCCACCCATGTCTACGGCGCTGCCGGTCTGGCCCGCTGCTCCCTTGCACAGGGGGATCTGGAAACCGCGCTGCGCTGGGCCGAACGCGGCGCCCGCTTCGCGCCGAACGACATCGCTCTCAAAGCTTTCTTCGCCGCCCTGCTGATCGCGGCGGGCCGGTCGGCCGAGGTGCCGCCGCTGCTCGCTGCTGCGGTGGACAAGGCCGCCGTTCCCACCGCGGCGATCGCACTGGGGCAGGCCTTGGCCCGATTGGGAGAAGTGGACCGCCTACTGCCCCTCATTGTCCGCGAACTGCACCGTTTCCCGGTGAGCGTCGCCCCCCTGCTGGGAGATCTTGCCGACCATGCCGTGCTGACCGGACAGGCCGTCGGCTGGGCGGCTGCCGACGTCGGCCTGCGGGTTGTCGGAGCCCTTGCCCCGGATGTGCAGGATGCGCCTTCATCAGACCAGGGCGGCACCATCCGCATCGCATCTTCCCGGCACGTCCCTCTGCTCGTCATGAATCGGGTGTCGTTCCTGCGGCAGTATGGCCGACAGGACGGTGCCGGGCTGGTCCGTTTCGTTCTGCCCGTCGGCCCGGACCTGGAAGGGCGGCCGCTCTCCATCACCCTGGATGGAGCGCCCCTGCTCGGTGCGCCCCTGCATCCCAGGCGTCATGCGACGGTCGAAGGAAGCGTCCTGCTCGACGACGACCCCGGCGGTGCCACCGAAGCGGTGCTGTCCGGCTGGGCATGGTGCCCGGGCGATCCGCCGCAGTCGGTCACCGTCCAAGTGACGGATGAGGTTGGGCGCTCCGTGACCGTGGCCGCCGACCGCCCCTTGCAGGGGGCGAGAGCCCAGGGAGTCGAGGACGGCCGTTACGGCTTCCTGATCGATCCGGTCGCTGCCGGCCTCGCGCCTGGCCGTCTCCACGTCACCGCCGGACCGGGAGGTACACCCCTGGCCGGCAGTCCTCTTCCATGGCCCGGCTCCGGTGGAGTCGGGCGGCGTCCCGCGCCGGTCGGTCCACGGCCACTGCGTCCGGTGCGGACGGGACACCCCTCATTCACCGGGGCATCGCCCGTGGTGGACATTGTGATCCCGGTCTACCGCGGGCGGGAGGAGACGATGGCCTGCCTGCGGTCGGTCCTCGCGGCGGACGACGCCACGCCACGCGAAGTCGTCGTCATCGACGACGCCAGCCCGGACGCTGATCTTGTCGGCGACCTGACGGCACTCGCCGAGGCAGGGCGCATCACGCTGCTGCGCAACCCGCGCAATCTCGGCTTCCCGGCCACGGTCAACCGGGGACTGGCCCTGCACCCCGACCGCGACGCCGTGCTGCTCAACGCCGACACCCTGGTCGCCGGCAACTGGCTGGAGCGGCTGCGCGCCGCGGCCCGGTCGGTGCCGGACGTCGGGACGGTCACTCCCCTATCCAACGACGCCACGATCCTCAGCTACCCCTCGGGTGCGGACCGCCCCCCCCCGCCGTCCCTGGCGGAAACGGCGGCGCTCGACCGGCTGGCCCGGACGGTGAACGCCGGGCTGCGGGTCGACCTGCCGACGGCGGTCGGCTTCTGCGTCTACATCCGACGCGATTGCCTGGAGGAAACCGGCCCCTTCGAGGAGTGGCTGTTCGGGCGCGGTTATGGCGAGGAGAACGACTTCTGCCTGCGCGCGCACCGGTTGGGCTGGCGCCATCTCGGGGCCGCCGACGTCTTCGTGGCGCATGTGGGCGGACGCTCCTTCGGGCGGCAGAAGGCGATCCTCGCCGCGCGCAACAGCCACCTGCTGGAACGGCTGCATCCCGGATACGACGCGCTGGTCCAGGACTTCATCGCCGCCGACCCGCTGATGGCCGCGCGCCGGCGCCTCGACATCGCCCGCTGGGCGGAGGGGGCGGAAGCCGCACGGGCTCCCGCCGTCCTGCTGGTCACGCTCGCCGGACGCGGCGGGGTCGCCCGCTTCATCGAGGAGCGCGCCGAAGCCCTGCGCGCGGAGGGCTGGCGCGTTCTGCGACTTGTTCCTGAAACCGCCGGGGACGAGGAGGAGGATGAGAAGGATGACGATGACGAGGCGGCCCCCCAAAGCCATCCTTCCTCTTCGGCCCCTTCCCTCCCATCCGAGCGCCGATGCCGGATCGAGGTCATGGACCGGCCGGACCTGCGCGATCTGGTGTTCCGCACCCGCGCGGAGTTCGGGGAACTGGCCGAGGCCCTGCGGTTGGCCGGGACGGCGGCGGTGGAGATCCATCATCTGCTGGGGCATGACGCCGCGGTGCTGGATCTGGCCGGACGGCTCGGCGTGCCCTACGACCTCACCATTCATGATTATGGCTTGATCTGCCCCCGCCTTAGCCTCGTTGACAAGAACGGGCGCTATTGCGGGGAACCGGACTTGGCGGCCTGCGAACGCTGCACCGCCGATCCGGACGACCGTGCCGACCCGGAACTGACGGTGGGCGCTCTGCGCCGGCGTACGCGCACCCTGGCCGCCGGCGCGCGTCGGGTGACGGCGCCGACCCGCGACGTGGCGGCTCGGCTGCTGCGCCATATCGCCCCCCGCCTCATCGAGGTCCGGCCCTGGGAGGATGTCGCCCCGCCCCCTGCCCGGCCGCCACGCCACCGGAATGGCCGCCGGTGGCGCGTCTGCACCATCGGTGCCGTCGGCATCCAGAAAGGTTACGAGGTCCTGCTGGCCTGCGCCCGCGACGCCGCAGCGCGCGGCCTGCCGCTGGAGTTCGTGGTCGTCGGCTTCAGCGAGGACGACCCGCCCCTGTTCGAGACGGGACACGGCTTCGTCACCGGCCGCTTCTCCGAGGAGGAGGCGGTGGCCCTGGTGCGGGCGCAGGAGGCCGACATCGCTTTCCTGCCGTCCATCTCGCCGGAAACCTGGTGCTATGCCCTGTCCACCGCTTGGAAGGCCGAACTGGAGGTGGTGGCCTTCGACCTGGGGGCCATGTCCGAGCGCATCCGTCGCAAGGGTGGCGGCCACCTGCTGCCACCATTGCTGGAGGCTGCGACAATCAACGACGCCCTCCTGGGCATTCTTGACGCTCATACGCCGCATGGCGTAGCAATCGGACAGTTCTCTTCCTTTCGGTCAGATTACAAGCCAAGCATTCCAGGGGCGGATTCGGATGGTCCGAACGCCTGCTGTTCAATTTCCCAGTCCCGCGGGGGGTCGTCGATGATCGGTAGCGTTGCATCCGCAGAAGCCCAACAGCCCACTCAGATCAAGGCGACGGCCCAGACCCTGTCGCTGTTGCCCGGCTTCTATTCGCTGATCGTCACGAGTGGCGGCGGCACAGCCGCGGCAGGCGAGTTTCCCCTTCCCAGCGTTCAGCTGGCGGCGTCCCCGAACAACCATCCCGGCACCACCGTCGAGATGATCGGCAGCGTGCCCGGCAACTGGCTGAGCAAGCAGGGCGACACCATCATCATCAAGGTGTCGGGCGGGCCTGCGGCCCTGATCCTGTCCTCCTACAAGCACATCGAACGGCAGAACGCGCTGCTGTCGCTTCAGTTCGCCCGCATCGACGACACGCCGGCGGCCTCTGCCTCCGCGGCTCCGCAGGCCGCCCCGGCGATGGCGTCCGCTCCGGTCCAGAGCACGCAGGCCCCGACCGCTCCGCCCGCCGCCCGTCCGCGCACCGAGATCCTGGCCCACATCCAGCGCCAGGGCGATCTGCGTTTCGCCGATTCCAACTGGGCCGGCGCGGTTGGGCAGCGGCTGTGGATCGAGGCCTTCTCGATCACTCCGGTCGACGGCATCACCCCCGAGGACATCGAGTACAAGGGCCTGACCGCGAACGGCTGGGAAACCCCCTGGATCAGCGGCGCCGGCATGTGTGGCAGCCGCGGCCTGGGCACGCCCCTGGTCGGCTTCTCGATCCGCCTGCGCGGCGCCGCGGCCGAGCGTTTCGACTGCGTCTATGAGGGCGCCTTCGTCAGCGGCTATCGCTCGCCCGCCGGACAGAACGGCAGCCCCTGCCGCTCCGACGCGATCGGCGACGCTCTGGAAGGCTTCCTGCTGCGCTTCGTCGAGAAGCAGACCGGCGCCGCCCAGACGCGCTCCTCTTGATCCGGCACGCCTCCAATCCGATGCTCAAGACCGTGCTCAATGTCGGATGCGGTCAGCGCGCCATTTCGATCCTCGGCAGTTCCCTGCCGGCGGACGGATGGCGGGAACTGCGCCTCGACATCGATCCGAAGGTCGATCCGGACATCGTCGCACCGATGACGGACATGGCCGCGGTGCCCGACGGATCGGTGGATGCGGTCTGGTCGTCGCACAATCTGGAGCATCTCGACCCGCACGACGTGCCTGTGGCGCTGCGGGAGTTCCTGCGCGTCCTGGCGCCGGGCGGCACGCTTCTCCTGAGCGTGCCCGACCTGCAGGCGGTGGCGAAGCTGGTGGCCGAGGATCGGCTGGACGAGCCGCTCTATGAGTCCAGGAACGGACCGGTGCGGGCGCTGGACGTCATGTACGGCTACGGACCGGCCCTTGCCGCAGGCAACCGCTTCATGGCCCACCGCACCGGCTTCACCCCGAACCTGCTGGGGCGCCTGTTGCAGGAGGCGGGGTTCGAGCCGGTGGCGATCTGGCGGCGAGCGGCGGCGTACGAGCTGCAGGTCAAGGCCTACCGTCCACCCGCGCCGGCCGGGACGCTGGAGGAGCTTGGCCTCGTCCCGCCCTCGGCCGGCTGAGACCGGCTGATGCTCGATGACCATGCACATCCTGGCCCGCAGCGGGTGGCGGGCTCTTTTTGCGGAATCGGCGGCACGCGATGAACTATCTTTTCGTCCACCAGAATTTTCCGGGCCAGTACCAGCACATCGTGCAGCATCTGGCGTCCCAGCCCGGCAACCGGGTGGTATTCATCTCGCACGAAAGCCCGGTGCAGATTCCCGGTGTGGAACGCGTGGTTTACCAGCCTTTCCGCACGGCGAAGCCGACGACGCATCACTACATCCAGGAACTGGAACTGGCGGTCGTCTATGGGCAGAGCGTCCATGAGGTCTGCCGCCGGCTGAAGGCCGAAGGATTCCGCCCCGACATCATGATCGGGCACAACGGCTGGGGCGAGACGCTCTACATGAAGGACGTCTGGCCGGACGTTCCGCTGCTCGCCTATTTCGAGTTCTTCTATCACCTGCACGGGGCCGACATCGGCTTCGATCCCACGGTACCGGTCACCGAGAACGACGGCCCGCGGGTGCGCACCAAGAACGTCATCAACACGCTGGGCTTCGATGCCGCCGACTGGGGCCAGACCCCGACCGGATGGCAGTGGTCGCTCTACCCCGACTACATGCGTTCCCGCATCAGCGTGATCCACGAGGGCGTGGACACCACCGTCGTCACACCGGTGCCCGACGCCTGGCTGCGCCTGCCGTCGGGTCTGACGCTGACCCGCAAGGACGAGGTCATCACCTACGTCGCCCGCAACCTGGAGCCCTACCGCGGCTTCCACGTCTTCATGCGCGCCCTGCCGGGCATCCTGAAGCGGCGGCCCAAGGCCCATGTGCTGATCGTCGGCGGCGACGAGGTCAGCTATGGACAGGTCTCCGGCGACGGACGCAGCTACCGCGACCTTCTGATGGCCGAGGTCGGGCATGGCATCGACCGGGAACGGGTGCATTTCCTGGGCAAGGTCCCCTACTCCTCCTTCCTGTCGGTGCTGCGCGTCTCGTCGGCCCACGTCTACCTGACCTACCCCTTCGTCCTGTCCTGGTCCTTCCTGGAGGCCATGGCGACGGGCTGCCTGCTGATCGGCTCCTCCACCATTCCGGTGGAGGAGGTGCTGCGCGACCGGCAGAACGGGCTGCTGGTGGACTTCTTCGACGGGGCGGCCCTGACCGACCGCATCGACGAGATGTTCGAGCATCCCGACCGGATGCAGACCCTGCGCGACCGGGCGCGGCGGACGGTGGTCGAGAACTACGATCTCCGCACCGTCACCCTGCCGCGTCATCTCGCTCTGATCGACGATCTGATCGCCGGGCGCACCCCCGCAGAAAGGACACTCAAATGAGCGCCTGGAGCGACGGCTACAACGCCGACATCGCCTACACCCACGGTGCCTATCGCGAGCTGTCGCCCGGTTACCTGTCCTACGTCTGCCTGCTGAACGGCATCCGCCCGCCGCGCACCGACCGTCTCTTCCGCTATTGCGAGCTGGGCTGCGGCCAGGGGATGACCCTGAACATCCTGGCGGCGACCCATCCCCACGGCCGTTTCACCGGCATCGACTTCAACCCGCTGCACGTCGCCGGAGCGCGCCGGTTGGCCGAAGAGGCGGGGCTGTCCAACGTCGCCTTCCACGAGCGCAGCTTCCAGGAGGTGGCCGCCGGAGCGCTGCCGGCGGAAGAGGCCGGCGAGGGTTTCGACTTCATCGTCCTGCACGGCGTCTACAGTTGGGTCAGCCCGGAGAACCGCCGGGCGGTGGTGGACATTCTGGAGAAGACGCTGAAGCCCGGCGGGCTGGTCTTCGTCAGCTACAACGCCATGCCCGGCTGGGCGCCGCTGGTCCCCTTGCAGAAGCTGATGCTGGCCCATGCTGCTGCCAACCCGGCCCGCAGCGACCGGCAGCTCGACGCGGCGCTCGGCTTCATCGGCCGGCTGAGCGAGGGCGGTGCGGGCTATTTCGTCGCCAACCCCACCGCCGGACAGCATCTCGAGACGGTCGCGAAGCAGGACCGCCACTATCTGACGCACGAGTATCTGAACGCCCATTGGGAGCCGCTGGGCCACGCCCAGGTGGCGCAGGACATGGCGCGGGCGAAGCTGGGCTATGCCTGCTCCGCCAACATCCCGCACAACATCGACGAACTGTCGGTGCGCCCGGAACTGCGGCCCCTCCTGGCGGAGATCGCCGACCCGACGCTGGCCGAGACGGTGCGCGACTTCGCCATGAACCAGGTGTTCCGCCGTGACATCTTTATCCGCGGCCTGGACCGGCTGCCCGCCGTGGAGGCTGCCGCGGAACTCCGGCGGCTTCGTTTCACGCTGACGGTCGCGCGCGAGAGCGCCGGGCTGGCGGTTCCGGTTCCGCTGGGTGAACTGCGCCATGACCCGGGGCTCGGCTTGCCCATCCTTGACGCGCTCGCCACGGGCACGCCGAGCCTCGGCGAGATCGCGTCGCTGCCGGAGATGGCGCGGCACGATTTCGGCACGATCTCCCGCTTCGTGGCGCTTCTGATCTCCGCCAACCAGGTCCATCCCCTGGTGGACCCTGCGGAGGAAGGCCGTCAGGCGGCCGGCCGGCTGAATCGTGCGATCAGCCGGCGCATGCTGGTCGACGAAAGCCTGTTCTTCCTGGCCGCGCCCACGATCGGGCTGGGCATCGGGGCCGATTCTCTGGAACGCCTCGTCCTGGCCGGCCTGCTGGCTGGACAACCGGTGGATATCCAGCCGCTCAGCGGTTTCGTGACGGACGCGCTGCAGACGCTCGGGCGTACGGTCTTCGCCGAGGACGGTTCCGCCATCTCCGATCCCAACGCCATGCCCCCCCGGATCGCCGCGAGGCTGGCCGAATTCCTGCCGCAGAAGCTGCCGGTGTGGCAGCGGCTCGGCATTCTGTAACAGGCCATCCGTACCGAAAGGCGGGCGCACGAAGAGGCTGTGGCGCCGACCGGCGCCCCCGTCGTATGGTCGCCCGCTTTCCGCATTCGTCCCAGGAACCGACAATGAGCCACTCCGCAACCGACCGCGTCCGCGAAGCCCTGCTTGAGACGTCCCGGAACTTCGCGGCCTTCGCCGAGCAGGCCGACCGGATCGAGGCCGCCGCCGGGCTGATGATCGATGGGCTGAAGAGCGGCGGCAAGGTGCTGTTCTGCGGCAACGGCGGGTCGGCCGCCGATTCCCAGCACCTTGCGGCGGAATTGACCGGACGGTATCTCCGGGACCGCGCCCCTCTGGCGGCGGTGGCCCTGACGGTGGACACCTCCGCCCTGACGGCCATCGCCAACGACTATTCCTACGACGAGGTGTTCGCCCGGCAGGTCCGTGGCCTGGGCCGGGCCGGCGACGTTCTGGTCGGCATCTCGACCAGCGGGAACAGCCGCAACGTCGTTGCCGCCCTGGAGGCTGCCCACGCGCTCGGCATGCGCACCGTCGGCCTGACCGGCGCCGCCGGCGGGCGGATGAAGGAGTTGTGCGACGTCTGCCTGTGCGTCCCATCCACCGACACCCCGCGCATCCAGGAAATGCACATCGCCGCCGGCCACATGCTGTGTGAACTGGTCGAGAACGCCTTCGTCTGACGACGGGGCAGTCTCAGCCGCTCAGCCGCTCCGCCACGGCGTCGGCGATGGCGAGGCAGGACGTCAGCCCCGGCGATTCCATGCCGAACAGGTTGACCAACCCCGCCACGCCATGCGTCTCCGGCCCCTGGATCAGGAAATCGGCCTGCGGCTGGCCGGGGCCGCTCAGCTTCGGGCGGACACCGGAATAGGCCGGAACCAAAGCGCCGTCGGGCAGGTCTGGCCAATAGCGCCGAACCTCGGCGTAGAAGCCGTCAGCCCGCTTCGGGTCCACCCGGTAGTCGGGACGGTCGTAGTCGGCGGGGTCCAGCCACTCGACGTCCGGGCCGAAGCGGGCCTGCCCGGCCAGATCCAATGTCAGGTGAACGCCCAGCCCGCCCTCCACCGGCACCGGATAGACCAGCCGCGCGAAGGGTGAGCGCCCCTGCCCCAGCGCGTAGTAATTGCCCTTGGCCAGCACCCGCGGCGGCACATGTTCCGCCGGAAAGCCCCCCAGATTGCGGGCCACGCCCCAGGCGCCCAACCCGGCGGCGTTGACCACTGTGCCGCAGGCGACGCGCATCGGCTCCGCTCCGCCGACCTCCAGCTCGAAACCGTCCGCGGCGCGATAGGCGCGCTCCAGAGGGCTGAGGAAGGCCAGCATGGCGCCCGCCGCCTCCGCGTCACCCCGCAGGGCCAGCATCAGACCGTGGCTGTCGATGATGCCGGTGGATGGCGACAGCAGCGCGCCCACACAGCGCAGGCTGGGCTCCAGCGCCATGGCCTTGGACGCGGAGAACGCGACGAGATCGCCCACCCCATTGGCGGCGGCCTGGGCGCGGATGGCCTCCAGCCGGGGCAACTGGGCCTCCTCGGTGGCGACGATCAGTTTGCCGATGCGCTTGTGCTCCACCCCATGCGCCGCGCAATAGGCGTAAAGCGCGTCCCGCCCAGCCACGCACAAGCGCGCCCGCAGGCTGCCCGTGGGGTAGTAGATGCCCGCGTGGATAACCTCGGAGTTGCGCGAGCTGGTGCCGGTGCCGATGGCGTCCGCCGCCTCCAGAACCACCACCTCCCGCCCGGCGCGAGCCAGCCGCCGGGCTACCGCCAACCCGATCACGCCGGCCCCGACCACCACGCAGTCCACCCGCTCCATCGTTTCTCCGCTCCTTCCAAAGGACCGAACCCAAAGATGGGTTAGAGAGGCAACAAGGCCGCAAAAGCGGCTTCTCACGCAAGAGGGATGCACGGCAGGAATGGAGGCGTGGCATCGCCGGACGGACCACTCCCCTTCGGCCCGCCACCCCGTAAGGGACGCCCAGGTGGGCAGGACCAATCCGATAAACATCCCCCGCCGGATTCAGCCATTCGCCCGCATTACACCTCACATATTCATAAATATCCACAAGATAATTTAGAACTCGAAATCGAAACACCTTTTGTAAGGTGTAAGTAGATTTGGTTGATAACTCATTAATCTTTATTGAAGGGGCGCCAATTTTTTCTGAATTAAAGGGCTGTTTTCGCGAACAGCCCTGCTTTTTCAGAGGTGGCAGCCATGAGCACACCGAATTACGTGTTTTCAGTATCCAAAATCGCCCAAAGCGGACGTATTGAAATCGATTCATTGCTCGCTGGATACAAATGGGGCGAAGGGAGCAAGCCGGGGGAAGGGGTTTCCCTAAGTTACTCTTTCGGTGTCGCCGGCCTGTCGGCCTATCGGGATGGCTATCTGACGCCGGATCCGGGAAGCGTCTGGACCCTGTCCGGCACGGCACGGGCGGCGATCCGCCAAGCGCTTAACACCTGGACAGCGGTCGCAAACATCACCTGCACCGAGGTCGCCGACAATGCCCTGTCCTGCGGCGACCTCCGTTTCGGAGGCAGCAACGCCCCGGCAACTGCTTACACGGTCCTACCGGTGGCGGACATTCCGGAAGCGGGCGACGTGTGGTTCGGCCCCCTCTTCGCCGACCCGTCCCTGTCCTGGGCGTCCGGTTCCTACACTTACCAAACCATCGTCCACGAGATCGGGCACGCCTTCGGACTGAAACACCTGCATGAGGAGTACGGGGCCTTCCCGATCGCCCCCACCGGCATCGACAGTCAGCTTTACAGCACGATGAGCTACCGGTCCTACCCCGGAGCGCCTCCGGGGATGGGCTACTGGCAGGACCGCTTCCCAACCACCCCCATGGTCGATGACATCGCGGCCATCCAGTATCTGTATGGCGCCAACATGTCCACCAACGCGGGGGACACCGTCTATTCCTGGCAACCCGGCCAGGCGATCTTCGAAACCATCTGGGACGGCGGCGGCAACGATACCATAAGCTGGGCCAACCAGACCACCGACGCCCGGATCGACCTGCGCCCCGGCTCCTACAGCGACCTGGGACCGGCTTGGCGGGCCGGTTTCTACATGGAATCCCGGACGCTGGGCATCGCCTACGACTGCTGGATCGAGAACGCCATCGGCGGCTCGGGGAACGACATCCTGATCGGCAACGAACGGGACAACGCCCTGTACGGCGGGGCCGGCGACGACACGCTGATCGGTGGGGCCGGCAACAACCTGCTGGACGGCGGCGACGGGGTCGACACGGCGGTGTTCGAAGGGGCACCCACGTCCTACACCATCCGCCACAGCGGAGCGGGCGAGGTGACGGTGGACGGCCCGCAGGGCACGAACACGCTGCGCAGCATCGAGCATCTGTCCTTCGGCGACATGACGCTGGCGCTGAGCCGGGACGCCACCCCCGGCACGGTGGCCAGCACCTTCTTCGGGGTGGCCAACAGCGCGTCGGGACGGCAGGTCCTCCAGGAAGCCTCGACCTACTCCGGGCCGGTCCAGACCCTGCAATGGCAGTTGATCGGCAGCGACGACGGCGAGGCGATCGTCGGCGGAAACGGGAACGACTTCATCAACAGCCGGGGCGGCATGGACGCCATCGACGGCGGGGCCGGCGACGACGTGCTGGACGGCGGCACGGGGTCCAACTTCCTGACCGGCGGCGCCGGCCACGACACCTTCTTCCTGGACGCGCGCTCGGGCGAGCCGGTCTGGTCCACCGTGACTGACCTGGAGGCGGGGGAGATCGTCACCGTCTGGGGCTGGCAGCCGGGGCAGTCGGTCATCACCTGGGCGGAGATGGGCGGGGCCGGCGGCTTCACGGGCGCCACGGCCCACATCGATCTCAACGGCGACGGCCAGACGGACGCCAGCCTGACGCTGAGCGGCAAGTCCGTGGGGTCTCTGACAGCGATGCCCGGCACGGTGAACGGGACCGACTATCTGGCGGTCTGGCTGAACGGCTGAGGCGTGGGCCTTCGGGCGCGTTGCTCTGGCGAGGGCGGACGGGTATTCTCCCGCCGGCATTGCTTGAACAGCGTCTGCACAACCGCCCGAGGCCCTGACCGCCCGTGTCCAACGCCGCCATCTATTTCCACCCCGACGGCTATGAAACCGCGAGGGCGGACCTGAAGGGCCGCCATGTGGCGGGCGAATCCTTTCTCGTCGGTTTCTTCCGGCACTCCGGGCTGGACGGCTTCGCCTGCCACGCCGACGGGCCGCAGCAGGCGCGCCTGTTCGCCGACCTTGCCGCCCGCCACGCTCCGGGCCGGGCGGTGTCGCTCTACCCGACCGGCGAACCGTCGCGGCTGGCCCATGTGGGCTGCCTGTTCCTGCCGGGACCGGGCATCGACCAGTTCGCTTGGCGCCGCCGGTCCCGCGACCAGCGGGGCTACAGCCTGTGCGGCATCACCCACACGACCTCGGAATCGCCGCAGACCCTGGGGGCCCTGGCCACCGCGCCGATCCAGCCGTGGGACGCGGTGATCTGCACCTCCTGGGCGGCCCGCGCCTCGGTGGAGGCGGTTCTGGAACCCTACGCGGAGTATCTGCGCGACCGGCTGGGCGCCGCCGGGATTCCGATGCCCCATCTGCCGGTGATCCCGCTTGGCGTGGACACGGACGCCTTCCGCTTCGGCCCGGCGGACCGCGACGCGGAACGCACGGCGTTGGGCATCGGCGAGGAGGACGTCGCGGTGCTGTTCATGGGACGCCTCAGCTTCCACGCCAAGGCGCACCCGATCGCCATGTATCTGGCGCTGGAAGAAGCGGCCCGGCGGACCGGCAAACGCTTCCACCTGATCCAGGCCGGCTGGTTCGGCAACGACGCCATCGGCGCCGCCTTCACCCAGGGGGCGAAGCGCTATTGCCCCAGCGTCAACGCCATCTTCCTGGACGGCCGCAAGCCGAAGGTGCGGACCCGGATCTGGGCCGCCGCCGACCTGTTCACCTCGCTGGTGGACAATGTGCAGGAAACCTTCGGGATCTCCCCGGTGGAGGCGATGGCGGCAGGACTGCCCTGCGTCGTCACCGACTGGAACGGCTACCGTGAAACGGTGCGCGACGGGGTGGACGGATTCCGGGTTCCCACCATCCTGCCGCCGCCGGGCGCCGGCCCCGATTTCGCCGACCGCTACGCGGCCGGGCTGGACACCTACGACTTCTACATCGGGCGCGTCTCGCAGGTGAGCGCCGTCGACGTGGCCGCGGCGGCGGACGCCTACACACGGCTGGCCGCGGACCCCGCGCTGCGGCGGCGGATGGGCGAGGCCGGCCGGGCCCGCGCCATCGCCGCCTTCGATTGGCGGGCGATCATCCCGCAGTATCTCGACGTCTGGCGCCAGCTGGCGGAAATCCGCAACCATGCCGCGGAGCGCGCCCCGCGGCGCCCCGACCGCGACGGCAACCCGCTGCGCCCGGACCCCCTGCGCATGTTCGCGTCCTACCCGACGCGCCACCTGACCCCGTCGACCCGGCTGGCGCGGGCCGGCAGCCTGACCCGCGCGGGAATGGCTGAGGCCCTGGCGGCGCTGCACGCCGATCCGCTGAACTCGACAGCGCGCGGCGGTACCGTGTCGCCGGCCACCGACCTGCTGATGGCTCTGGAATCCCTGGACGCCCCCGGCCGCACGGTTGCCCAACTCCTGGCGCTCGTCCCCGAGGAACGCCGTCTGCTGCTGCTGCGCAGCCTCGTCCATCTGATGAAGTACGGCTTCGTGCAGGAGGCCGCCCCGGCAGAAAAGGCGATGTCCTAAGTTATGCACGGCTTCCATCCGGCTTTTTCTTGCGATGCAACAGGTGTTTGCGCTAAGGAACGGACTATTCAATTTATTCTTGCCCGAATGCAGGCATCCTGACGAAACGTTCGATGCAACCGGTCATCCGTCTGCCTTGGCACGTCGCGCTGCCATTCACCGCAATCCACCCGCGAAGCCTTCGGCCTCGCTGCGCGGGGCCTTCCGACCAATGGGACCTCTTCCTATGCAGGTAACGTCAACGTCATTGCCCGATGTCCGCTTGGTCGTGCCGAAGCGCTTCGGCGATGCACGAGGGTATTTCGTCGAGACCTGGAACGAGCAGGCCTTCGCCCTGAACGGGCTGGAACGGCGCTGGGTCCAGGACAATCAGTCATTGTCGGCCACGCCCGGCACGGTCCGCGGCATGCATTACCAGCTCGCCCCCTTTGCCCAGACCAAGCTGATCCGCGTCCTGGCCGGGCGCATCCTGGATGTGGTGGTGGACATCCGCCGCGGCTCGCCGACCTTCGGACGGCATGTCGCGGTGGAACTGACCGCCGACGGGCTGGAGCAGCTGTTCATCCCCGCCGGCTTCGCGCATGGCTTCTGCACGCTGGAGCCGAACACGGCCGTCGCCTACAAGGTGGACGCGCCCTATTCGCGGGAGTGCGAGCGGGCCATCCTGTGGAACGACCCGGCGCTCGGCATCGATTGGCCGGCGATGGCCGGCGCGTCGGTTTCGGATAAGGACGCAGTGGCCCCGCGGCTGGCCAAGGCGACCGACCTGTTCGATTCCCAGCCATCCTGACGCCAGCCTGACACCGGGATGATCCGGCGCGGAATGGGAACGGGCTCTTTGACGGTTTGAGGGCGTCTTTCGAGAAGGCGCGGTAGGGGGAAAATGGCATGCGCATATTGGTGACGGGTGGTGCGGGGTTTATCGGTTCGGCCTTCATCCGCTGGGTCCTGGCGAACACGGCGGCCTCGATCGTCAACGTGGACAAGCTCACCTACGCCGCGGATCTCGAGAGCCTGGCTCCCTTCGCGGAAAACCCGCGCTATGCCTTCGAACAGGTGGACATCTGCGACGAGACGGAACTGCGCCGCGTCTTCGCCGACCACCGCCCCACGGCGGTCATCCATCTGGCGGCGGAAACCCACGTCGACCGCTCCATCGACGGCCCGATGGCCTTCGTGCAGACCAACGTCGTCGGCACCGTCACCCTGCTGCGCGTCGCGCTCGATCATTGGCGTGCGCTGGAAGGCGATGCGAAGGCGGCCTTCCGCTTCCACCATGTCTCCACCGACGAGGTGTTCGGCACGCTGGGCGACGACGGCCGCTTCTCGGAAACCACACCCTACGCGCCCAACTCGCCCTATTCGGCCAGCAAGGCGGCATCCGACCATTTCGTGCGCGCCTGGCACGAGACCTACGGCCTGCCGACGGTGGCCAGCAACTGCTCCAACAACTACGGCTGCTGGCAGTTTCCCGAGAAGCTGATCCCGCTAATGACGCTGAAGGCGTTGCAGGGGCAGCCCCTGCCGGTCTACGGAAGCGGCCTGAACGTGCGCGACTGGCTCTATGTGGACGACCACGCCTCGGCGCTCTGGACCATCCTGACCACCGGGCGTCTGGGCGAGAGCTACAACGTCGGCGGCGACAGCGAGCGACGCAACATCGACGTCGTGCACGCCATCTGCGATCTGGTGGACGAACTGGCCGGACCGCTGCCCGGCGGGCCGCGTCGGAACCTCATTACGCATGTCACCGACCGGCCCGGCCACGACCACCGCTACGCCATCGACGCCACCAAGCTGAAGGCCGAACTGGGTTGGACGCCCGCCGAGACCTTCGAATCCGGCATCCGCCAGACCGTCGCTTGGTATCTGGACAACCGCGCCTGGTGGGAGCGTCTGTCCGCCGGCTATGACGGTCAGCGTCTCGGCGTGGCCCCCGTCGCCGGACCGGCCCATGGCTGAGGCCGCCCCCCACACCCTCCCCGTTCTCGTCTTCGGTGCCAACGGTCAGGTCGGCTTCGAGCTGCGGCGCGCCGCCTGGGCGCCGGGCCTGGCGCCGCTCGGGCTGGACCGCGCGTCCGGCGACGTCACCGACGCAAAGGCGGTGAGCGCGGCCATCGCTGCCCACCGCCCGGCGCTGGTGGTCAACGCCTCGGCCTACACCGCCGTGGACAAAGCGGAGAGCGAGCGGGACACGGCCTTCGCGGTCAACCGCGACGGTCCGGCGAATCTGGCGCGCGCCTGCGCCGCAGCCGGGGTGCCGCTGATCCATATCTCCACCGACTACGTCTTCGACGGGACCAGCAAGACCACCCCCTGGAGCGAGAGCGACCCCGTCGCCCCGCAGGGCGTCTACGCCGCCAGCAAACTGGCCGGCGAAGAAGCCGTGCGGGACGCCCAGCCCGACCATGTGATCCTGCGCACCGCCTGGGTGTTCGGGGCGCACGGGCACAATTTCGTGAAGACCATGCTGCGGCTGGCGCGCGAGCGGGACGAGTTGCGGGTCGTCGCCGACCAGCACGGCTGTCCGACCCCGGCGGCGGCCATCGCCGCGGCCATCGCCACCATCGCACAGGCCCGGCTGACCGGCGAGGGCTGGACTCCCGGCACCTTCCACTATGGCGGGGCGCCGGCCACCACTTGGCACGGCTTCGCCGAGCGGATCGTCGATCGCGCCGCCGCCCGCATCGGCCGCCGTCCGGCCGTGACCGCCATCACCACCGCCGACTTTCCGACACCGGCCCGACGGCCCGCCAATTCCGTCCTCGACACCGCACGCCTCGGCCAGGCCTACGGCATCCCGCCGGCGGATTGGATGGCTGGACTCGACCGCGTGCTTGACGACATCCTCGACGAAACCCAGGGCGTGGGAGCGAAGGCATGAAGGGCATCATTCTGGCCGGCGGGTCCGGCACCCGGCTCTACCCGCTGACGCAGGTGACCAGCAAGCAGCTCCTGCCGGTGTTCGACAAGCCGATGATCTATTATCCGCTGTCGACGCTGATGCTGGCCGGCATCCGCGACATCCTGATCATCACCACACCGCAGGACCAGTCGCAGTTCCAGCGCCTTCTGGGCGACGGCAGCCAGTGGGGCATATCGCTCACCTACGCCGAGCAGCCGAATCCCGAGGGCTTGGCCCAGGCCTTCCTCATCGGGCGAGAATTCGTCGGCACGGACAGCGTCTGCCTGATCCTGGGGGACAACATCTTTTTCGGCCACGATCTGGAGCCGGCCCTGGTCCGCGCCGCCGGACGGACGGATGGGGCGACGGTCTTCGGTTACCATGTGCGCGACCCGGAGCGCTACGGCGTGGTCAGCTTCGACGCCGAGGGCCGCCCCAACGCCATCGAGGAGAAGCCGGTCCAGCCGAAGTCCAACTACGCGGTGACCGGGCTCTACTTCTACGACAACAGCGTGCTGGACGTCGCCGCGACGATCAAGCCGTCGCCGCGCGGCGAACTTGAGATCACCGACGTGAACAACGTCTATCTCGAACAGCGGCGTCTGGCGGTGGAAAAGCTTGGCCGCGGTTACGCCTGGTTCGACACCGGAACCCACCAATCCCTGCTCCAGGCCGCGGAATTCGTCCAGACCATCGAAGCCCGGCAGGGTCTGAAGATCGCTTCGCCGGAGGAGATCGCTTGGCGCAAGGGGTTCATTGATGGTGAGCAACTCGCCCGCATCGCCCGCCCGCTCGCCAAGAGCGGCTATGGCAGCTACCTGCTGCATCTCCTGACCGAGTAGCCGCCCACATCCATGACGGCGCGCATCGAAGGCCCCGGTGCGCGGGTGACGGGGTGGGGCACGGCTTCCCGCCGACCCTACCCAACGGCTGCGCCTGTCGGTGCTGCTGGACAGAGCGGCTCCGGACATGCCCTGCGGCTGGACACGGTGGCCGATCTGCACCCCTGCGATCTGGAATCCGCCGGCAAGGAGGACGGACGCTACGGCTTTGCCGTGGCGGTTCCGGGATCGGGCGGCGGAACGCTGGGGGGTGGAGGCGGGACGCGGTTGGAGCTGGCCATCCTGCCGCATAACACGCCGGCCCTGGCCCTGTATCGCAAGCTGGGCCCGGTGGCGCACCCTGTCACGGGGGAGACGCGCCGCCACATGGCGCTGCCCCTTCTGCCATCGTGCCGCCCATTCCCGCGCTGCCTCTCGGACGACCTCACCCTGGTCCTAAAGGCCGCCCCAGAAGGCGGCGTTGCGGTCAGCCCTCACCGGCGGCGCGGGAACGGCCGCCGTTCAGGTCGGATGCGTTGGACGGCGGAGGAACCGGTATCCGTTCCAGCAGCGTCTTGGCCCGCCCATCGCCGAGCGCCGCCGCCCGCTCCAGCCAAGCACGGGCCTGCACGAAGTCCTTGTGGTCGCTCCAATGGCCGTACAACTCACCGAGCGCCGTCATCGCCGCCGGCTCCTTCTGCTCGGCCGCGGCGGTCAGCCAGCGGATCGCCTCCGCAATATCGCGCTCCCCGCCGAGACCCTGCATGCGGAAACGGCCCAGATTGACCATGGCGCCGGCATGGCCCTGCTCGGCAGCCTTCTGCGACCACAGAACCGCGGCGGCATAATCCTGCGGCACGCCGTCGCCTGCCGCGAGCGCCGCTCCCAGGCGGAACTGGGCCAGCACGCTGCCCTGGCTGGCGGCGCGCTCCAGCCATTGGATCGCGCCCGCCGGGTCGCGCGGCACCCCCAGACCCAGGCTGTGCAGCATGCCGATGTTGTAGACCGCGTCGGTGTTGCCCTGCTCGGCCGCCCGACGGAACCAGTCGAGCGCCCGATCATAGTCGCGGGACACGCCGCGCCCTTCGGCGTAGAGGGCGCCGATGCGCAGCTGCGCCTGCGGATCGCCCTGCCCGGCGGCCCGTTCCAGCCAGCGTGCTGCCTCCATCTCGTCACGCGGCACGCCGGAACCGGCGAAATACATCTGGGCGATGATCTTCTGGGCCTCGCGGTGGCCAAGCTCGCCGGCCGCGCGGTACCAGGTCGCGGCATCGAGGAGGTTGGGCTGCATTCCGCCGCCCCGGCTGTTCAGATGGCCAAGCTGCACCATCGCCTCGACGTCGCCCTGGACGGCGGCCTTGCGCAGCCAGGTCTCGGCGGCGTGCGGATCGGCGGCCACGCCGAGCCCCCGCGCGTGCAGCAGGCCGAGCGCCCGCTGCGCGGCCGCAGCGCCAGCCTCCGCCGCCTTGCGGAACCAGTTGGCCGCCTCGGTATAATCCTGTTCGACTCCCAGCCCCGCGGCATATTGGGTGCCGATGTAGTACCAGGCCATGACGTTGTTCTGCTCCGCCGCCTTGCGGAACCAGCGGTGCGCCTCGGCGGGGTCGGACGCCCCTCCGTAACTGCCGGCGAGCAGGGTGCCAAGCCCGAGCTGGGCCGCAGCGTTGCCCTGCTCGGCGGCGACGCGGTACCAGCGCTCCGCCTCCACGTAATCGGGCGGGATGCCGAACCCGGCGGCGTGCATGTAGCCGAGCATGGCCTGGGCGCCGACGACGCCGCCTTCGGCTGCGGCGCGCGCCCAGCGCAGGGCTTCCTTGTAGTCCTGCTCGATCTTCAGGCCCTTGGGGAAGAGGACCGACAGCGCCTCATCGGTCGGCACGACCCCTTTGGGCTGGCCGCATCCGTAATAATAGATCTCGGCCAAACGGGCCTGGGCCTCGCCATGCCCCTGGTCGGCCGCCTGCCGGTACCAGCCGACCGCGTCCACCGCGTTGCGCACCACACCCTGGCCCAGGTCGTACAGGCGCCCCAGGCGGTACTGGGCATCGGCGTGGCCGGTCCGGGCCGCGGCCAGCCACGCTTCGAGCGCCGCCTTGTAGTCCTTGCGATCGTGCGCCTTCAGCCCCCTGGCGAGTTCGTCCTCCGGCAAGGAGGAGCCGAACAGCCGCCCCGCGGCCTTGATGAGGTTGCGCATTGGCCTCACACCCTTTCCCTAATCCTGGCGCGAGGGGCGCCACTCCGGCGCCTTATGGCTCGCGCATGCCTTCCGCACGGCTCTTCAGAGCCCCCTCGACGAGATAAGCGATGATGGTCCTCGTGCCGACCACGATGTCCGCCACCAGGGGCATGCCGGGCACCAACCGGAAATCGGATGGCACGTCGCGCAGGTCGATCTCGGTCAGTTCGATCTTCGCGCGGAAGAACGGGCGCTGGGCCTGGCTCTGGTCCTCGCGACGGGTGAAGGAGTCCTCGCTGATCGTCTTGACCACGCCCTTCGCCATCCCGTGTTCGATGAAGCGGTAGGCGTCCAGCTTGACCTGCACCGTATCGCCGGGCTTGACGAAGCCCTGGTCGATGCCGGCGATTTCCGCCTCCACCTCCAGCTTGGCGTTCAGCGGCATCAAAGTGTAGATCGGTTGGGCCGATTCCACCACGGAACCAACGGAGTACTTTCCGACCTCCAGCACCACGGCGTCCTCGATCGCGCGCAGCTCAACCAGATCACGCCGCTTCTGAGCCTTGGCCAGTTCCTCGCGGGCGCGTTCCAGTTCGACCTGGCGGGTCGACAGGTCGGTCAACACGGTGCTGCGCCACTGCTGGACAAAGACCTCACGCTCGGCGCGCAGGGCCTCCAGGTCGTGCGTGGAGGTGCGGGTGGTGTTCTCGCTGAGGCCGAGGTTCCGTTCCGTCTCCACGCGGGTGTCGCTGGCGATCAGGGAGTTCAGGCGGCTGCCGGTCTGGTTCTTCTCCAGGGTCCGGCGCATCTCCTCGATCTCCCCGACGATCTTCAGGCGGGAGCGGTAATGCTCGGCATCGGTCCGGGCACTCTTGATCGTGGCCTGCAGGGTCGCCATGCGCTGGTCGAAGTTGGCGATCTTGGCCGCATACTCCGCTTGGCGGTACTGCCAGATCGACTCTTGCAGGACCATGTCCTGATCCTTGCCGGCGACCGTGAAGGGCACGCCGGCGGCCTCGGCGTCCAGCCGGGCGATTTCCGCCGTGAGCTTGGACACCTGCCGGCCGAGCTGGGCGACGTCGGCAGCCGAGAAGGTCGGATCGAGCGTGGCCAGGACGTCGCCGCGCCGCACGGTCTGGCCGGCGCGCACGTTCAGGCTGCGGATGATCGAGATCTCCAGCGGCTGCACGACGATGGTCGGGGCCTGGGACACGACGCGCCCCGTTGCGCTGACCACACGGTCGAGCTTCATGACCGACGCCAGCACGATGAACAGGATCACCATCGCTGCGAGCACCCACACGACGATCCGGGCCTTGAAGGGCTCCGGAGCGCCGATGATTTCCGCGGTCTCGCCCTGGAAATCGTTGATGGCCTGCTCGGCGGCCAGATCAGGCTGTTGCGGCCGGCGTAAGAGGAGCGCGGTCATGAGTGCTTCCCGGAGAAAGGTGGCGGTTCTGCTGGAACCAAAGGTGCCGGTAGACGTCGCAGCGCTGGAGCAGTTCGTCGTGCTTGCCCATGTCGTAGAGCTTGCCGCGCTCCAGCACCATGATCTGGTCACAGCTGACCAGAGAGGCGAGGCGGTGGGAGATGACGATCATCGTCCGGCCTTGGGCGATGCGCGTCAGGTTGTTGTTGATGATCGCCTCGCTGTCCGGGTCGAGCGCGCTGGTCGCCTCGTCCAGGATGAGGACGCTCGGATCGACGAGAAGCGCGCGGGCAATGGCGATGCGTTGACGCTGACCGCCCGACAGGTTGGCCGATCCTTCCTCGATCATCGTTTCATAGCCACGCGGCAGGCGCTCGATGAACTCCTCCGCGCCGGCAAGCCGGGCGGCCCGCATCACCTCTTCCAGGCTGGCGCTGCGGTTGGCGGCCATGATGTTCTCGCGGATCGTGCCGTTGAACAGGAAGTTGTCCTGCAACACCACGCCCAGATTGGAGCGCAGATGGCTGAGGTCGATCTCGCGCAGGTCGACGCCGTCGATCTTGACCAAGCCCTCGTAGTTCTGGTGCAGGCCCTGCAGCAGGCGCGTGACGGTCGTCTTGCCGGAACCGGACCGCCCCATGATGCCGATGACCTGCCCGGCCTGGATGGAGAAGCCGATGTCGTCGAGCGCCGGGCTCTGCGATCCGGGATAGCGGAAGGTCACCTCGGAGAAGGTGATGTCGCCCTTGATCTCCGGCCGGACGCCCTGGCGGCCCAGCGTCTGCTCGGGCGCCTGGTTGACCACCGACGCGACCTGCGCGACGGCACCGCGCACTTCCTGGAACTGCTGCATCAGGCCGGCGATCTGCACGAACGGCTGGGTGGCGCGGTTGGCGATCATGCTGAAGGCGACCAGCGAACCGCCGTAGACGATGGCGCCCTCGCCGATGGCAAGATAGGCGCCGAGGCCCAGCGACCCGGCGTAGATCGCCTTCTCCAGCGGCTGCAGGATGGTCTGCGGCTGGTTGGAGAGAAGCTGCATGTTGGTGTTGGCCCGCACCGCCTCGGCGACCCGCACGTCCCAGTCGAGCCGCTTGCGCCCTTCCAAGGCGAGCGACTTCACTGTGCGCATGCCGTGCAGCACTTCGATCATGAAGGAGCCCTTGCGCTGCTCCGCCTTGATGACCTTGCCGTAGGCGCGGGCGAGCGGGCCGATGTAGATGACCACCACCAGCCCCATGATGAAGGCGATGGACAGCACGTAGATGGCCAGGGGCGGGCTCAGGATGAACATCGTGGGGATCAGCACGATCAGCGTCATCGAGTCCAGAAGCGTCCCGAACAGCTGCCCGGTCAGGAAGTTGCGGACGCGCCAGATCTCGTTGAGCTTGTAGCTGATGAATCCGGTCGGAGTCCGTTCGAAGAAGTCGATCGGCAGGCTGATCATCCGGTCGAAGATGTAGGTGCTGATGCGGGCGTCCACCCTGGCCGTGCCGATCGCCACGAGATAGCGGCGCATGTAGCCGAAGAGGGTGTCGAACACCAGCAGGAAGCCGATGGCCGTCAGCAGCACGTACAGCGTGGACAGCCGCTGGTGGACCAGAACGCGGTCCAGGATCACCATGAAGACCAGCGGCGGAACCAGCGCGAACAGGCTGAGGACGATGGCCGAAACGCCGACGTCACGGAAAATCTTCTTTTCGCGCAGGATCTGGCCAATCAGCCAGGTGAAGCCGAACGGCCGCTCCTCGTCGTTCATGCTGTAGCGGCGCTTGACGAAGATCGCGTCGCCGTCCCAGACCGACATGAGCCGCAGTTCATCCACCGCGACGCAGGCCTGATCGGGGCTGAGCGGGTCCTGCAGCATCGCCGCGGGCGCGCCGCCATCCTCACGGAAGGCGACCAGCACCATGGTGCTGCCGTCGCGCAGCCGCAGCAGGAGCGGCAACGCCTTGCCGAGACGCGACAGATGCTTCCAGCGGAGGCTCGCCGAGCGGACGGTCAGCCCGTTGTCCTCGGCGATCTTCACCAGAGTTGCCGTGGACGGCTCTCCTGCCTCGATGGCGTAGTCGCGCCGTAGCTGCTCGACTGACAAGTGCAGCCCATGGTGCCGGGCCACGACAGCAAGCGCATGGAGGCTCGTGGTTCGCATGGCCTCGGAAGAGGCTTGTTGTGGATCGGCGGCGGTCTTGGTCTGCATCTGGCCCCTGTGCCCCAGTCGCTCTTCCGGTGGCCTCACCGGCGGCCCGACTGTACTGTACCACCTTCATCCGATACAAGCGTTGCACTCGGAGCGCTCAATTTGAGCGAGTCCAATAGGAGCAGGTGGATGAAGGTCTCGGTTATTACGATTTGCCGGAATGCCCGTGACGGCATAGGCCGCACACTGGACAGTGTTGCACATCAGTCTTACCAGAACATTGAGCATATCATCATCGACGGGGCCTCGACCGACGGGACGCTGGAGATATTAAAAGGACACCGGCATAAACCGACCCTGCTCGTGTCCGAACCCGACGCCGGCATTTATGACGCGATGAACAAGGGCTTGGCGCGGGCGACCGGAGACCTGATCCATTTCCTGAACGCCGAGGACTGGCTTTACGACGCCCGTTCGGTCGAGAACGCGGTGCGCTTTGTCGAGAGGCACCCGGACGGCGATCTCTTCTATGGCGACATCGAGGTCCGCCTGCCGGAGGGCGGATCGGTCATCCACACCCCGCAGGAGGCCGACAAGGCCGCCGAAGCGATGGTGTGCGGCTGCCTGCCGCACCAGGGGACCTTCGCGCGGCGAAAAGTGTTCGACCGTACCGGGCCCTTCGACACGCGGTGGCGGGTCCACGCCGACTACGACTGGTTCCTGAAGGCCATCGCCGATCCGTCGGTCACGCTGATGCACATGCCGGTGACCGTGGCGTCCTTCGGGCTGGGCGGCACCTCCAGCAACCTCGCCAAGGGCCAGCCGGAGGTCTACGCCATCCAGAACGCCCTGCCCTTCTACCAGTCGGAGGCATGGCTGCGCCGGCGGATCGAGCTGTACCAGGACAGCTTCCTGGCCGTCCGGCTGGAGAACGCCGAGCTGAAGCGGCGGCTGGCCGAGGGCGGGGGCGGCGTCTCCTGGGAGCGGTTGGCCCGCGGCGTTGCCCGGCGCGGGCGCGATCGGCTGCGGCGGCTGCTGCGCCGCCTCCGACAGGGCTGATGCCGCCCGCCTCAGCGGCCGGCGGGCAAGCCGCGCAGGGTGCCGGTGTCCAGCTTCTCCAGATACCAGCGGTAGGTGCGCTCGAACCCTTCGCGCAGGGGCGTCGGAGCGGTCCAACCCATCCCGGCCAGCCGGTGGCAGTCCATGATCTTGCGCGGGGTCCCATTCGGCTTGGACGGGTCGAAGCGGAAGTCGCCCTCATACCCGATCACGCCGGCCAGCAGCTCGGCCAGACCGCGGATGGACACCTCGTGGCCGGAGCCGAGGTTGACTTGCGGCTCGCCCGAATAATGTTTCGCCAGGAACACCAGCCCGTCGGCCAGATCCTCGACGAACAGGAACTCGCGCAGCGGGCTGCCGTCGCCCCACAGTTCGACGCTGGGAGCGCCCTCCATCTTGGCGCGGTGGATCTTGACCATCAGCGCGGCGGCGACATGGCCCTGCGCGATGTCGAAATTGTCGCCGAAGCCGTAGAGGTTGGTCGGCATGGCCGAGATGAAGTCGCAGCCGTACTGCCGGCGGTAGGCTTGGCACATCTTGATGCCGGCGATCTTGGCGATCGCGTACCACTCGTTGGTCGGCTCCAGCGGCCCCGTCAGCAGCGACTCCTCCGGAATGGGCTGCGGCGCCATCCGGGGATAGATGCAGGAGGAGCCCAGGAAGACCAGCTTCTGCACCCCGACCTGCTTGGCGGCGTGGATGATGTTGGTCTCGATCGCCAGGTTCTCGTAGAGGAACTCGGCCGGGCGGGTGTTGTTGGCGTGAATGCCGCCGACCAGGGCGGCGGTGAGGAAGACGACGTCGGGCCGCGCCTCGGCCATCCACGCCTCGACCTCGGCCTGACGGCGCAGGTCGACCGTCTCGCGGCCCACGGTCAGGATCTCGCAGGGTTCCCGTTCCAGCCGGCGGACGACCGCCGACCCCGCCATGCCGCGATGCCCCGCGACCCACACCCGCTTGCCGTCCAGCGAAAAGGCTGCCGTACCCGTCGTCATCCGATCACTCGTCTCCGTCTCGCGGCGCCGCTTCGCCGCCCGCATTGTGTTTGTGATACGCCGCCAGCACCTCGTCAACGGGACCGATGCGCACGGCCCCGCCACGCTCCAGCCAGAGGGCCTTGTTGCACAGCCGCTTCAGGACATCGTCGACATGGGAGGCCACGACCATGATGCTGGAGCGGCTGACGAATCCTTCGGCACGGCGCTGCGCCTTTTCCAGGAACTGGGTGTCGCTGACGGCGATCCATTCGTCCATCAGCAGGATTTCCGGATCGACCGCGGTCGCCGCGGCGAAGGCCAGGCGCAGCGTCATGCCCGCCGAATAGGTGCGCACCGGCAGATCGAGGTAGTCGCCAAGCTCGGTGAAGGCGGCGATGTCGTCCATCTTGGACTCGATCTCGTCCCCGTCGATGCCGAAATAGGCAGCGCGCATCCGGATGTTGTCGTAGCCCGAGGCGTCCATGTCCAGCCCCAGTCCCAGATCGAACAGCGGCGTGACGCGGCCTTCGACACGGATGCGTCCGGCGGTGGGCTCGTACACACCGGCCAGGACGCGCAGCAGGGTCGTCTTGCCGGCTCCATTGCCGCCGATCAGCCCCACCCGGTCGCCGTGCTCCAGCCTCAGGTTCAGGTTGCTCAGCGCCTTCACGGTGATGCGGTGGTGCGCGTCGTGCTTGAGCGCGCCGCTGGTGGAGGAGCGCAGCAAGGTCTTCTTCAGGGAGCGCGCGCTTCCCTGATACAGCACGAAATCGACCGAGACGTCGTTCAGGTGGATCGAAGCCATCTCAAAGCCAGTACGCGATGCGTTTGCGGAAGCGGGTGAAGCAGACGAAGGTAAAGGCCCAGCCGCCGGCGGCGAACAGCAGGCCGGCGACCCAGCTCTCCCAGCCCGGCACGTGGCCCAGCAGGGGCGCCCGGATGACTTCCAGCAGGTGATAGAAGGGGTTCAGCACCATCAGGTAGCGCCGGTCGCCCAGCAGCTCCGGCTTCCACATGACCGGGGTCACGAAGAACAGGAGCTGGATCACGCTGCCGATGATCGGCGGCACGTCACGGAAACGGGTGCAGATCATGCCGAGCAGCAGCATGATCCAGCCGGCGTTTACCAGAAGCAGCGCCAGCCCGGCCACGGCCAGCAGCCCCGCGGCCCCCGGCCAGATCCCGAAGATCAGAGCCACCACGGCGAAGATCACGATGTTGTGGCCGAAGATGATGAGGTTGCGCCACAGCGCCCGCAGGATGTGCAGCGACATCGGAATGCGGACGTTCTTGATGAGCGGTTCCAGCTCGATGAAGCTGATGCAGCCTTCGTTGAGAAAGGAGGCGATGAAGGTCCATATGGCCAGACCGACCGCCAGAAAGGGCAGATAGCCTTCCAGGTCCAGTCGGAACAAGGTGCCGTAGATCAGCCCCAGGCTGGCCACCATGACGGCCATGCTGAGCGTCAGCCAGAAAGGCCCCAGGACCGAGCGGCGGTAGCGCTTGCGGATGTCGTGCCAGCCGAGCCGGCTCCACAGCCGCCAACGCAGGGTCCCTTCCCTGAGGTCGTCCCAAGCCCGCGCCGCCTCGCTGCGGTCGCCAGAGTCGTAGACGGCTCCGCCCTTGTGCCGAGCGGGGGAGCTGGAAAAGCTCTCCGTGGTCATCTCTCTCGCATTCCACTCAAAAAAAGCCGGGCCATTCAGGGGTGGCGGGTCGCTTGGAAGCCGGATCGGCGAACCGGCCCGGACTTGGGCACGGATGGGCCGCCTCTATACTCCGATCTCCGTCGCCTTCACAGCCCCCCTCTCAAGGTTGCGGCAGGGCCAACTCCGCCTCGACCAGACGTCCGACGAGATCCGGCATCAGGGTTTCGGCCTTCCAGCCCAGGCGGGCTTCGGCCCTGGCCGGGTTGCCGACGCTGCAATGGATGTCCATCGGTCGCCGATGCGTCGCCCCCTGGACCACATGCTCCCGCCAGTCTAGGCCGAAATGCGCAAAGGCCAGCCGGACGAAGTCCTCCAGGGGATGCATCCGGCCGGTGGCGATGACGAAATCGTCCGGCTCGTCCTGCTGGAGCATGCGCCACATGGCGTCCACATATTCCGGCGCCCAGCCCCAATCCCGCGCCACGGCGAGGTTGCCCAATTCCAGCGTCTTCAGGCGCCCCTGCGCCACCGCGATGGCGCCGCGGACAATCTTGCGGGTGACGAAACGCGCCGGGCGCAGCGGCGATTCATGATTGAACAGAATGCCCGAGCAGGCATAGAGCCCGTAGGCCTGCCGATAGTTGGCGACCATCCAGTGGGCTGCCGACTTGGCGACGCCATAAGGGCTGCAGGGACGAAAGGCCGTCGTCTCGCTGGCCGGCTCGTCCAGGGTGTTGCCGAAGCTCTCGCTGGAGGAGGCGTGGTAGAAGCGCGAGTCCACCCCCAGGAAGCGGACGGCCTCCAGAATGTTCAGCGTGCCGTTCAGGATGCTGTCGATCGTCTCGACCGGCTGCTCGAAGGACAGACCCACCGCCGACTGGGCGGAGAGGTTGTAGATCTCGTCGGGCTTCACCGCCCGGATCACCTGCACGATGCTGCGGAAATCATGCAGGGTCGCCGAATGGACGTTTACCCGGTCGCGGATGCCCAGAATCGTCAGGTTGCGGAACGATGCGATCTCGCAGTCCCGCGACGTGCCATGGACGGTGTAGCCGCGGTCGAGCAGGTGCCGGGCAAGATAGCTTCCATCCTGCCCGGAGATTCCGAAGATCAATGCGATCCGCGCCAAGGCAGCGGCTCCGGCAGGATCAGGCCTGTCGTCCCGCCGCCTCGCGCTCCGTGCGCGCGAGGTCGTTCGACACCATCTCGCGCACCAGCTCGGGGAAGGTGGTGGTGTGCTTCCAGCCCAGCTTGGCGTGCGCCTTGGACGGGTCACCCAAAAGCAGGTCCACTTCGGTCGGTCGGAAGTAACGAGGGTCGACCTCGATCAGGATGTCGCCGGTCGCCACGTCCACGCCCTTCTCGTCGATGCCCGTGCCGCGCCATTCGATCTTGCGGCCGACGCAACCGAAGGCCAACTCGACGAACTCGCGGATGGAATGAGTCTCGCCGGTGGCGAGCACGTAATCGTCGGCGTTGTCCTGCTGCAGGATGCGCCACATCCCTTCCACGTAATCGCGGGCATGGCCCCAGTCGCGCTTGGCGTCCAGGTTGCCGAGGTAGAGCGTCTTCTGCAGGCCGAGCTGGATGGCGGCGACGGCGCGGGTGATCTTGCGCGTGACGAAGGTTTCGCCGCGGGTCGGGCCTTCATGATTGAACAGGATGCCGTTGGAGGCGTGAATCCCATAGGCCTCGCGGTAGTTCACCGTGATCCAGTAAGCATAGAGCTTGGCCGCCGCATAAGGGCTGCGCGGGTAGAAGGGGGTCGTTTCCTTCTGCGGCGTCTCCTGCACCAGGCCGTACAGTTCGGAGGTGGACGCCTGATAGAAGCGGGTCTTCTTCTCCAGCCCAAGGATGCGGATCGCTTCCAGAAGGCGCAGCGTGCCGAGGCCGTCGGAATTCGCCGTGTATTCCGGCGTCTCGAAGCTCACCTGCACATGGCTCTGGGCGGCGAGGTTGTAGATTTCGTCCGGCTGAACCTCCTGGACGATGCGGATCAGGTTGGTCGCGTCGGTCAGGTCGCCATAGTGCATCCGGAACCGGACGTCGCCTTCATGGACGTCATGGTACAGATGCTCCACCCGCTCCGTGTTGAACGAGGACGAGCGCCGCTTGACACCGTGAACAGTATAGCCCTTCGAGAGCAGCAGCTCCGCGAGATAGGCACCGTCCTGTCCCGTGACGCCAGTGATCAAAGCAACCTTGCTCAACGCTCGCTCCTGTTCTGTCGAAGTCCTGGACCTTGATCCCGTTTTCGCAGCCCGCTCCCTTATCCTGGAGCAGAGCTGCGGGAACAGTCTTTCCGGCGGGACCGCCGAGACAAGAAAACCGCACCCGCCGTTCTATCGCAAAAACGGTGCATGAGTGCGCCATTCCAACTTGCGCGTCAACACCTTTGCTGCCGATGCGCGGCGCTCCTTCGCGTTTGCTCTTCCCGATCGCCAAAGGAACGGCGGCGTGCCGCGCAGGAGCCGGAACACCGGACATCCAACGCTTCGCGGAGCGGAGCCGACCGGCACGTCGGGCGCTATTCACAAATTTCCCACGCGGGACCGAGAAATTTCCGCGTTTTCCAATAATGTTACGAAAATGAAACTTAATCTTGGAAAAATTTCTTGACTGCCCTCACGAGCGTCGCAATAAGGATGCAGTATCCGTAGCAGCCGCATGGCGAATCTGGCATCGGCAAAAATCTTCGCGCCGAAGCCTTCCCGGAACTTGCCATGAATTCTTCGCCCTCGCCGTTGCCCCCTCCTTTGCAAGAACCCGGGGAATGCGCCTCCGCACGCGCGGAGAAGAGTTTGTTAACCAATTTGCATGCATTCTTAAGCTGCAAATACTCTCCAATAACGATTTCTAAAACCAAAATGATCATGTCGGAGACCGGCCGAAATTGAAGCGGGCCAGCAAACCATCAGCAAGATTGGCGCAAAGAACGTGAGAAAGACTTTGAAATTCATCGAAGCTTGGGTGTCAGGCGCATACTCCATCACAGATGTGCAGGAGAGGCAGTACCGGCATTTCCATCTCAATACACGGTCATTATCGTCCGAATCTGGGACAAAAAGACTATTAAGCCTTGAATAATAGGCAAGCCTTCTAGAGAGCGGAAAGTTAGCAGCTTATCGATGGCGGACGACATGAAAAGCATTCAGAACCACAACGAAAATGATGTTATTCTTGTTTACAATAACATAGATTATGTCTATTTCATTAATGAATACAAGGACCTTGTCATGGGCGTCGAGCCCCTGAACAAGGAGACCGTCCTGAATTTGTATATTGCCGGTAACCGGACGAGCAGCCTGGACCCCAGTCACGCCTTCGATGAGGATGCGTACCGGAAACACAACCCGGACGTGCGGGAGGCCGTCGAAAGTGGAGCATACATATCCGGCTTTCATCACTGGCTCCGCTACGGCAAAGCCGAAGGGCGTCACGGGTGGAAGAAGGAACAACCCGCTGTTTCCGAGCAGCCGGTCGTTCCCGCACCGGAAGAGTTCCAAGAGCCCCGGCTCATGGAGGTTTCCACCGATGCCGCACCGCAGGAGGTCGAAAACAGCGTCGACAGCGCCCTTTTGTCGGAAGCCTCCATCATTCGAAATTCCGGCCTGTTCGACGCCTCCTGGTACCTTTCCACTTACCATGAACTTGGCCTGACGTCCGAGGAGGACGCGCTGCTGGACTTCGCCTCCCGCGGCTGGCGAGCCATGCGCAATCCCAACGCGGATTTCAGCACCCGCTATTATCTCGAACAGAACCGCGATGTCGGCGCCGCCGATCTCAACCCGCTCGTCCACTACGTTGCCGCCGGGGACCGCGAAGGCCGCCAGCCTTCGCCGCTGCTGGACGTCGCCTGGTATCGAAAGGTGCACGGCATCGATGCCGACGCGCAGACGTGTCTGGCGCATTACCGGGCGCACAAGCAGGATCGGCGCGTCTCCCCGACACCGTATTTCGATCCCGACTTCTACCTGGACTCCTACCCGGACGTGGCGCAGTCCGACGCCCACCCGTTCGAGCATTACATGAACTGGGGGCACCGGGAAGGCCGCAACCCGTCCGCGGACTTCCAGACCACCTTCTACCGGGTCCTCTATCTGTCGGCGTCTCCGGAAAGCAACCCGCTGCTCCATTTCCTGGAAACGGGCAAGGCCGCGGGGCTCCGCACCACGCCGGGCGGCGACATCCTCGACCCGGCTGTGGACAAGCGCCGTTTCGTCGCGCCCGGCGACGCGTTCGAGGAGTTCGAAAGCCACGCCGAACTTGCCGGACGGGAACGCGTAAAGGCGATCGCCTTCTACCTGCCGCAGTTCCACGCCTTTCCCGAGAACGACGAGTGGTGGGGCACCGGCTTCACCGAGTGGACCAACATCGCCAAGGCGATGCCCCGCTTCTCCGGGCATTACCAGCCGCGCATCCCGCGCGACCTGGGCTTCTACGACCTGAACAACGACGGCGTTCTGGAGCGGCAGGTCGAGATGGCCCGCCAGGCCGGCCTCCACGGCTTCTGCTTCTATTTCTATTGGTTCAACGGCGAGAGACTGCTGGAGCGCCCGCTTGAGCGGCTGCTGGCCAATCCGCAGATCGACATGCCCTTCTGCCTGCTGTGGGCCAACGAGAACTGGACCCGCCGGTGGGACGGCCAGGAGCAGGAGGTGCTGATCCGCCAGGACTACGCGGAGGAGGACGACCCCGCGCTGGTGGACACCTTCCTGCGGCACTTCCAGGATTCCCGCTACATCCGGGTGGACGGGCGGCCCGTGCTCATCATCTACCGGGCGCAGATCATCCCGAACATGAAGGAACGTCTGGCGCGGTGGCGGACCATGTTCCGCGAGCGCGGCGAGATGCCCCTGATCCTGATGGCGCAGACCTTCAACGACCATGACCCGCGCGTCTACGGGTTCGACGGCGCAATCGAGTTCCCGCCGCACAAGGTGGCGGCGAAGGTTGCGAACTCCGTCTCGGCCTTCCGGATCTACGACCCGCTCTTCTCCGGTGAAATCCGCGACTACAACGCCATGGTCGACGCCAGCCTGAACGAGCCGGCGCCGTCCTTCCCGCTCATCAAGACCGTGTTCCCGTCCTGGGACAACGATGCGCGCCGGCAGGGCCGCGGCGCCGTGTACCACGGCTCGACGCCGGAGAACTACCGGCGGTGGATGGAAGGCGTGATCGCCTACGCCAAGGCCAACCCGTTCCACAACGAACGGATGATGTTCATCAACGCCTGGAACGAGTGGGCCGAGGGCGCCTACCTTGAGCCGGACCTGCATTTCGGCGCCGCCTACCTCAACGCCACGGCGCGCGCGATCTACGGGCGGCGCCAGGTGGAGGGCCGGACGAAGCTGGTTCTGGTCGGGCACGACGCCCACGCGAACGGCGCGCAGCTCAACCTGCTGGGCATCGCGCGCATCCTCGTGCGGGAATTCGGCGTCCAGGTCGCCATCGTGCTGCTGGGCGGCGGTGCGCTCGTGGACCAGTACCGCGCGCTTGCCGAAACGCATGTCTGCACGACGCTGGAGGACATGCGGCAGACCTTCGAGAAGCTTTCGGCGGAGGGCCACACGGCGGCGGTCGTGAACACCGTGGTCACGGGGGTCACCGTGCCCATGCTGAAGGAGATCGGCTACCATGTGACCGGGCTCGTTCACGAGTTGCCGCGGATCATCCAGGAGCGGCACCTTCAGGGCAGCGCCTCGAACCTTGCCCGGATGGCTGACGCCCTGGTCTTCGCCTGCGCCTATGTGCGCGACCGCTTCCTGGACCTGACCGGCGCGCCGTCGGGAAAGGTCGTCATCCATCCGCAGGGGCTGTACAGCGCGGCCTTCTACGACGCGGAGGCCCGGGTCAGGACGCGCCGGCAGCTCGGTCTTCGCGACGAGACGCGCCTGGTCGTCAACATCGGCTACGCCGACCTGCGCAAGGGCTTCGACCTGTTCCTGGAAACCGTGCGCAACGCGGCGCGCGCCGGGCTGGACATGCATTTCGCCTGGATCGGCAACATCGACCCGCAGACCAAGATCTGGATGGTCGGGGCCAACGGCGAGAACTGCGCGCCGAACCTGACCCTGGTCGGCTTCACGGACGAGGTGGCATCCTACTATTCGGCGGCCGACGCCTTCTACCTGTCCTCGCGCGAGGACCCCTTCCCGACCGTGGTGATGGAAGCGGCGAACACCGGCCTGCCGGTGGTGGCCTTCGCGGGCGGCGGCGGCTATGCCGAGTTGCTGGAGGACGGCCGCTTCGGCACGCTCGTTCCGCCGGGCGACACGGCGGCGGCACTCGACGCTCTGGCGGCCGTGCCGACCGACGGGCGCCAGGAGCGGGCCGACGCCAACGCGGCCTATTGCGGAGCGCACTTCAGCCACCGCGACTACGCCTTCGAGCTTCTGCGCATGGGACAGCCGTCGCTGAAGAAGGTCAGCGTCGTCGTGCCGAGCTACAACTACGCCCGCTACATGGGGGAGCGGCTGGAGAGCATCCTGTCCCAGACCTACCCGGTCTATGAGGTGCTGGTGCTCGACGACGCCTCGCCCGACGACAGCGTCGCGGTGGCCAGGAACGTGGCGGCGGCCAATCACCGGGACATCACGGTCGAGGTGAACGAGCGGAACAGCGGCAACGTCTTCGCCCAGTGGCGCAAGGGTGCGGAAATGGCGTCCGGCGAACTGCTGTGGATCGCCGAAGCCGACGACGACGCCGACCCCGGCTTCCTGGCCGCCCTGTGCGCCAAGCTCGATCCGGAGCGGAGCGCCTTCGCCTTCAGCGACTCCCGCGCTATCGATCCCGAGGGCAACGAGACGATGCCGAGCTACATCCCCTACTGCGAGGCCGAGGTTCCGGGCCGCTTCAGCGCGGACTTCACGCTGGACGGCTGGAGCTTCGCCCGGCAGTGCCTGGCGGTGAAGAACACGGTGCTGAACGTCAGCGGAGTCGTCTGGTCCGCCACGGCCTTCCGGTCCGCGCTCGCCATCGTGGGGCCGGATCTGACAACCTACAAGGTTGCCGGCGACTGGCGTTTGTACGCGGAGGCTGCGGCGCTCGGCCGCAGGGTGTCCTACATCGCCAAGCCTCTCAACCGGCATCGGCGCCACCCCAGCAGCGTCACCCACGACCTGAACAAGCGCAAGCACCTTGACGAGGTTGCCCGCATGCAGGATTTTGTGGCTGACCGACTGAAGGTGGATCAGGGCATGCGTAAGAAGGCTGCGGCTTATCGGAAAGAGCTTAGTGTGCAGTTTGGACTTGAATCCATTGAGCAATAATCAGCTCAGGCCACGAGGCGCTCTTGTAAATACAGGAGTGCCTCACAAAGGTCGCAAACTAGAAAGCAAAAAGCCTAGTTTCTTGGGAATGCGATATGAAACAAAGAGATAAGGAATCGCCTTGAGCTTTATAGAAATCTTCTAAGACATCAAAGTTTTTCTTGGAGAAGAAAATGAAGGCTTTTTTCTGTGTCAACAATGGCGCGTTGGGTTGGTTCAATGATATGATCAAAGTGTTGACACAGTCAATACTTGAGACGACCAACCTTGAACCTGTCATGCTTTTTGATGGAAATCCGGACCACCCGCTGGTCCATTGGGTAAAGAACCGTAATGTTGAGGTCATTAACACTAGAGTTCCATTTCATGGAGAGCTTTTCTCTGAAAAAACCATGTCAGCCAATACCGGAACTCCTTACAACCCGGAGCACGCATCAGGCTCGTTCCTAAAATTCATATCCCACAATTTCACCAACGATGATTTTTATCTCCAGGTGGATTGTGACGTTATGTTTCTCAAGGACATCGAGTTTACGTTGAGTCAAGAAAAAACACTTGGCGCATGCCAAGAACTTGATCTCAGTAATGTGAAATCAAAGCTTATTTCTCGCAGCAGTCACTTCAATTCTGGAGTAATGTTGATAAATCGTAAAAATTTTGCAAGGAGCTACAATGAACTTATTGAATATTGTAGGGAGCACAATTTTTATCATAGAAAGACCTATTCTTATGATCAGACTTTCTTGAATGAGTTCTTCAAAAACGCTTGGGAGACAATGCCACGAGAACTAAATTGGCGTCCCGTTGATGGAGTTAATTGCGACGCCAGAATTGTCCATTTTCATGGTCCTAAACCTCAAAGATTTAAGGATATTGTAGACGGAAAGGCATATGATTTTGAGCGCCCTCTTATGGAGGACATGGTTTTGAACTTTGAAGAAAGTTATAGATACTATGTTTCATGCTTCTCCGATTATCTAAAAAGATCAGAACCCAAGATCACATAAAGATTCTACCGCAGGCTACTTAGACTTGGAACGTGGAGTGTCAGGGAATATGGACAGCAACACAAAAGTTTCCGTTGAACTTTTCCACCAAAAAGTCAACCAGCTTACTGACGATCAGTGGAAGCTCTTCCTGACCAGAAGCGTTTCTGAGCATGTAGTTGAAGACGTAGTCATGCCTACGTTCCCGCCCGAAAGCTTCCAATCATCAATCCATGGGCACTCTGGTGTAACTTCAATTAACGAGGCGTTTAACTTTTTTCTTGAAGTGAAAAATGTTGCTAATCGTGTAGGATCTCCTTTCTCTCCGTCTCGCTACCTCCTTGATTTTGGTTGTGGATGGGGACGAATTGGGCGGATGTTCATGAAGGATATCCAGCCATCGCGGATTTACGCTGTGGAACCAGAATCTGCCAATACCATTGAGGCAAGAAAAAATAATTATTATACTAACATAATTCAATCTGAGTATGAGCCCCCTCTCGTGTTTGGCAATGGCATTTTTGATTATGTAGTTGCATGGTCTGTATTCTCTCACCTTGATGAGTATCTTCTAAGAAAGTGGCTTGAAGAATTTAGAAGAGTCTTGAAACCAGGAGGGCTTGTTGCGATCACAAGCCAAGGCCGTAGTTTTTTCGACTATGTTGCTCAATTGAAAGAAATCAAAGAGCGCGGAGAGCCTCTAGGACACGCATGGCATGAGACGCTTGTCCGGCATTTTGTCGACCTTCCGTCAATGAAAAAACAGTATGATGACGGGAACTTTATTCACGTACAAAGCCATGGCTCTGGAAACCATTATGGAGAAGCATTCATCCCACTTGGGTTTGCCCAGAGGATTGCTCAAGAAATGAAAATGGAGCTTGTTGAATTCATGGAGAGCGGTACTAAGCTTCCTCAGAGCCTGATTGTTCTAAGGGCTCTTTAGAAGGGAAATAGTACATTCTCTCTAGAAAATAGCGGCTCTCGATGCGCAGAGCAAAGAAGCCGCTATTTTTCTGTAGTAAATCATTCGGTCGGAGAGGGAAAATGTCGGCGACACTATGCGTTTTGTTTAATCATGCGTATCCAAATAACATTCCAATAATTAGGAAGATTTATGAAGGACGATTTAAGAATATTATTTTTATTATGCCCTTTGCCCGAAATGTCGGTGATGATGTCATTACGTCATACAGAGGGTCTTTTAGCTTTCAAGGGATGATTGCGGATGCAGCTCCTCGCCTTAGTGAATATAAATCTGATTACTATGTGTTTGTCCAAGATGATGTCCTTCTAAACCCTGCCTTGAATGAAGGGAATATAGAAAAATTTTTGGGAATAGGGCCTAAAATGGCCTTTTTCCCTCAATTTTACTCCCTATCCGGTCCAATTCATCGTTGGTTCTGGACCACAAGGGTTGTATGGCGTTTGTTTTATTCTCATAATTCTCTTGGTGGAAGCGGTGCCGAAATGGCCCTGAAGTATCTTCCTCCAAAAGAGTTTGCTGAAGAAAAGGCAAAGAGGTACGGGATAAGCTGTGCTCCCATCACTTATGACAATATTGAGAACTGTAAAGTTCCTCATTTCTCCTCATCAGAGCATACTCGATCACTAAACAAATCTCTTATGGATGGGCTTTTCTTTTCTGCTCATGAGAAAAGATCAATCATCCTTCCTTACCCATTTGTATTTGGAATATCAGACTTTTTTGTTCTACACAAAGATGTCTTTGACGAATTTGTTCACTTCCAGGGCGTTTGTGCGGGAATGGATCTGTTTGCAGAGGTCGCAATTCCGAGCGGACTCATGGTATGCGCTGAACAGGTTGTCCAGTGCAAAGATCTCGGTCTAGAGGTTGATTGGGTTTGGGGAAACAGCAGAGAAAACCTTGACATTTCCTATCTAAAAGAAAAGCTCAATGAAAACTTCTTACTTATTCACCCTGTAAAACTCTCGAAGATGGGAGATTCTATAGATAAAATAATTGAAATGGCTTCAGCTTTTCACCAATCGCCCAAATAATGTAAACAATCAGAAGAATACCTTCTGAAGAAGTCTGTTAAGAAGGAGAATCGGTATGAAAGAAAATAAATCTGCGATCGTGGTAACGTCAATCAATCATCCCACTTTTTGCCTGAAGGAATTTTCATCAGGCGCCGAAAGCCATCATACTGACGTTATCGTCATTGGAGACCGCAGATCTCCAGAAGATTTCTATCTCGAAAATTGCAATTTCCTATCGCTCTCTGAGCAAGAGCAACAATTTCCTCAATTCTCCAATATCCTTCCGGTTAACTCATACGCCCGCAAAAACATAGGCTATTTGGTGGCGCTCAAATCTGGAATAAACCATATCATCGATACTGATGATGATAACGCTCCATATTCAAACTTTTGGGTTCCTCGATCAAAGATCGTTAGCGGTCGGCTTGTAGAGCGGGATGGTTGGGTCAATGCCTATGCATATTTTTCTGATGCCTTGATCTGGCCGCGAGGGTTGCCTCTGGACCAAATTCGTTCACCGGATGCTGCCCCACCAGCAGGCCGCACTGTAGAGCATGTTTGCCCAGTACAACAAGGTCTGGCTGATGACAATCCTGATGTTGATGCTGTTTACCGCTTAATACTTCCACTTCCGATTAAATTTCGGAATGAGAAGGATATTATCCTCTCCCCAGGATCTTGGTGTCCGTTTAATAGCCAAAATACGCATTGGTGGCCTGAAGCCTTTCCTCTAATGTACTTGCCATCGTACTGCTCCTTCCGGATGACGGATATTTGGAGATCGTTTGTCGCCCAGAGAATTCTATGGGCAAACAATTGGAGCGTATCTTTCCATTCTTCAACTGTTTATCAGGACAGAAACGAACACAATCTGATGCGCGATTTCGAGCAGGAGGTTTCTGGTTACATTAACAATAACAGGATTGCTGAAACGCTTTCTGTACTTGATATCCATCCAGGAATACAAAACCATGGAGATAACCTTAGGAAATGCTATTCATCATTGGTAAAAATTGGGGTTATTGGGCCGGAAGAACTCCCACTGCTTGATGCTTGGATTGAGGAAGTGGAAGGCTATACATATTGTTCTTGACTATTACAGGGACCCAGCTATGGCGCCATGGAACACCCTGTTCGCCGCATGCTCTTAACTTTATAGGAAAAAAATCCTTGACTCAGTTCTGAGCAGATGTATAAAGCAGATGCAAAGGACAGAAATGTGCCCGCCCGGCTATGCCGGGCGTTTTTTTTGCCCAACCAAGGAATTCTCCGATGAAAGCATTCATCACCGAATCCGATGCTATGGGACGACCAACTTCCGTCTGCGCTCCTCCCACATCCCGCATGGCTCTGCGGCTTGCCGCTGGTGTGCCGAAAAGCCTGACGGTCCCCACAAGTGCCCGGATCGCCCTGTTCAACGGCACGGGGCCATTCTGGGTGCAATACGGGGCCAACGCCGCGCTGCCGAACGCGGATGTGCTGACCGGAGCCGCGCCGGAGCTGGCTCCCGCCGCCCGCAACGTGCAGGGCATCGGCAGTCTGGGCCTGATTGCTCCGGCCGACTGCACCGTCTCCATCGGCTTCTACGGGTGATCCCCATGCCCCAATCCCCTTATCATCTGCCGGTCGGGCTGGTGCAGACCGCGACGCCGGTCGACCTGTCTCCCTATGCGCCCCGCCAAGCTCCCACCTTCTCCGGAACCGCCCGCTTCGACGGACCGGTGCAGGCGGCCTCCGCCAGCGTCGGACACGGATCGACGGGCCAGTACGACAACGCGCTCGTCCTTTTGCCCACCAGCCATCCGGGTTCCCGGCGCTGCACCATCCAGATCGATCCGGGCTGGATCATCGGACAGGACTCGGGAGCGAACGGAAACACGGATTTCTTCCTGTGGAACCGCGCCACCAGCCGGGCTCCCTTCGCCGTCGGAACCGACGATGCGGTGGCTTTGGGCGGCATCGGGAGCGGCGCCACAGCCACCTTCCAGCGGGCAGCGAACCAAATCAACGGACTGACCTTCAAGGGGGCGGCGACGGGCGGAGAGGTCGGCATCGGCGCGTCCGGTGCCGACACCGACCTCAACATCGTCTATTCCGCCAAGAACGCCGGAACGCACCGCTTCGTCGGCGCGGGCACCGAACAATTCCGCATCTCCCCCACCGCCGGCGCCGTCAACCGGCTGAACGCCACCGGCGCCGCGCCGGGCGGGACACCGTCCCTGTCGGCTCAGGGAAGCGACGCCAACGTGCCGGTGCGGCTCTCCGCCCAGGGGCTGGGCTCGGTCACTCTGGCCCAGGGAACGACGCCGGTCTTCATCGCCACCAGCTACAGCGCCGCCGCCGTCAACCATCTGGTCCTCGAAGCGCGGGAGACCGGCTCCGGCCCGGTGCTGCGCATGACCGGCCCCGACACCAACATCGATCTGAACCTGCGGCCGAAAGGCAGCGGCACCGTCAGCTTCGGCGCCTTCACCGCCGCCGCGGGCGCAGCCGTCGCCGGCTACATCGAGATCAAGGACGCCACCGGTCAGCCCCGCCGGCTCGCCGTCGTGAACTGAGAAGGACTCATTCCCATGGCCCTGAACAAAGCGTTGCCGACCGACTTTGGCGTGGACGCCAGCTATTGGCACATTCTGGCCCTCCAGGTGAATCGCGGCGACCGCTCCGCCGCCGTCACGCTGGCGGGCTACATCGACGAACCGGCGCGGCGCGGAGGATGCCGGCCCATTGCGGTGATGACGCTGACCCTGGCCGGCGATTCCTACCCCGGCGATGCCGACGGCCTGCAATACGGCGCTCTCTACGCGGCGCTGAAAGACACGCCGCAGGAGGACGGCAGCGCCCCTCCTCTTACCGGTGCCCGCGACGCTTGAGCACAACCGGAACTTCAGCTTCTTGACTGGAATTCGAGCGCCCATTCGGCGATGATCCTACGCCGAACGGGCGCCTCCTTGACTTTTCGCCTAAGGCTGGATTGGCCCGGAGGTCTTGTTCCAAGTTGCATCAGGAAGAATCAGGCGCGAGCATGAACGAGGTTCTCAGCGAACGTGGTGTGGTTCCGTGGGTGACTCGCGTGCCCGGCTCGTCCCTGTCTCCCGCACCACGCCGGGTGCTGCCCATCGTGCTGGGAATGCACCGCAGCAGCACATCGTTGACGGCTGGCGCGCTGCACCGTCTCGGCATCGACATGACCGACGGTGATCTTGCCGCCGACGAGTTCAACAAGGGCGGCTACTACGAGCGCTTCCATCTGGTGGAATTGCACGACCGGTTCCTGGAAAGCCTGGGCAGCCGCTGGGATTCGCTGTCGCCCCTGGCGCCGGGCTGGTGGCGCGATCCGCCGGCCCTGGCCCTGCGGAACAAGATCGTCGATCGGCTCAGGGCCGAGTTGCCGCACAGCCCGCAGCGCCTCTGGGGCCTGAAGGACCCGCGGCTGATGCGGCTTCTGCCGCTGTGGCTCGATGTCTGCGTGGATCTCGACCTGGAGCCGCGCATCATCCTGGTCACCCGCACCCCCGAAGAAGTCGCCGCTTCCCTGGCCCGGCGCGACAACATGTCCCGTGACGACGCTCTGGTCCTCTGGGCCGTGTATCACATGGAATTCCTCCAGCATGTGGGCGACACGCCGTGGATTCGCATCGACGGCGATCACTGGCTGGACGATCATCACGCCCATGCCCTGCGCCTGCTCCGCTTCCTGGGCGTTCCGACGACCGCCCGCGACAACGCGATGCTGGCGCTTGACGAGTGGGTCGAACCGGAGTGGATGACCAACTCCCGCCCCGGACGCCGCTCACGCTCCTTCGCCCATTGGCTCTACGACCGCTTTGCGACCCTGCCAGGGATCGATGGCGACACCGGCGTCGAGATGTCCGCCGAATTGCGCCGCAGCGCCCAGGATTTCCACGTCTTCTCGCGGGTATTCCGACCGGTCTTCCACAGGGCGGAGCGCCTGCCGTCGTCCGAAGCCGCAGCCCGCAACGCCGAGAGCAAGCTTTCGGCCCACAGCGCGACCATCACCGAGCTGCACACACAGCTTGCCAAGGAAAAGACCAGCCTGTCGGAAACCGTGGCCCAGCGGGACGGAGCCTGGCAGGAAATCATCAAACTTCAAAACAAGCTGACCGACCTCCAATCGGCGCTGGACGGCAAGGACGCCGCGCTGAGCGAAGCCCGCGCCCAGGCCGACGCCCAAGGCAAGGACGCCGCCGCCGCCCGCGCGCGGATCGCCGAACTGGATGGCGCCCTTGCCGCCCGGCAAGGTGAACGCGACGAGGCCCGCGCCGAACGCGATGCCCAGCGGGAGCAGGTCGCGCATCTCACCGCCACGCTGAGCGAAGCCCGCGCCCAGGCCGACGCCCAGGGCAAGGACGCCGCCACCGCGCGGGAACGGATCGCCGAGTTGGAAGGCGCCCTCGCCGCCCGGCAGGGCGAACGCGACGAGGCCCGCGCCCAGGCCGATGCCCAGCGGGAAGAGGTTGCCCGTCTCACCGCCGCACTGAGCGAAGCCCGCACCCAGGCCGACGACCAGGGCAAGGACGCCGCCGCCGCCCGCGCGCGGATCGCCGAGTTGGAAAGCGCCCTCGCCGCCCGGCAAGGCGAACGCGACGAGGCCCGCGCCGAACGTGACGCCCAGCGGGAACAGATTGCGCATCTCACCGCCGCGCTGAGCGAAACCCGTGCCCAGGCCGATGCCCAGGGCAAGGACGCCGCCGCCGCGCGGGAACGGATCGCTGAGTTGGAAGGCGCCCTCGCCGCCCGGCAAGGCGAACGCGACGAGGCCCGCGCCCAGGCCGACGCCCAGAGCAAGGCAACGGCTTCTCTCAAAAAGCAGGTGGACAATCTCCAGAGCCAGATCGACGGCCTGGAGGAAGGGCTGCGTCAGGCCGAGGCAAGAGGGGCGGCCAGCGAAGCGCAGGCCGCCTTGGCAGGCGAGTTCCAGAAAAGCGCGGAGGTCAGAGCCCGAGAGCTGGAAAACTCGCTCCAGACCATTCTCGAGGATCTCCACCGCACCCAGACGCGGAACCAGGAGTTGGAAAGACTTCTCGCCGCCTCTGCATCCGCCGCCCATCGAAGCTTGCCGACGAACACCACTGTCTGAAGAGTTCCCCCTCCCAAAGCAGCGGTAGGCGGTTACGGGCAGACCGTGGTGGACTGCCCCACCGCCCGCCACAATGCGGACAGGGCGGCTTCGGGCGTGACCGCTGGAACGACGAAGCCGTTCGCGCAGTGCCGCAGCCGCTCGGCAGGCGCCCCCATGTCGAAAACCACGACTGGCAGGCCGAGGCCGACCACCTCGTCCAGAATGTAGCAATAGGTTTCCGGCCAGATCGACGGCAGGAAGATGGCACGGCAACCATGTTGCGCAAGACGGCTGCGCAGTTCCTCCGGCGTGTAGGAGCCGTTGTCCCGGAAATGGGGCGATTGAATCGGACGGTCGATGTTGCCGAACAGTTCGAACAGCAAGGGCAGCGCCTGCGCCTCCGCCAGCCGCACCACCCCCTCCAGCATCCGCGAGCCCTTGGCCACGTTGATGCCCCCAACGACCGCGATGCTGGCGACCGGGCCGGATGGTGGCGGCGGCAATGGCGTGACCATCAGATGATCGACCAGATGCGGCATGATACGCACCCGCTCGTCCGGCAATACGAAGGCCCGCCGCAACGTGCCAAGCGCGCTCCTTGAAAAGACGACGTGCCGGTCGGCGAGATCAAAGAAGTCCTGCCAGGCCCGGCGGTAGGCCGCCATGTCGAAGGTTCCGTCCAGCTCCATTCCGAAGGCGCCGCTCCAGCCGGCATCGGTGCCCGGCCAATGGACGTGAGCGTTGATGGGAATGCAGGATCGGCAGCGTTCGGGATCCGGCACGCCGCAGAAGCGATCTTCGGAATCGATCAGGTTCAGCGACGGGCAGATCGGAAAGTAGTCGTGATGCAGGAGGCGCAGCGGGACTCCCCACTCCAGGCGAAGCGACCGGGCGAACGCCATCACCGCTTCGGGGTTCCGATAGCCGACCAGTGAATTGACCACCACCTCCGCCAGAGGCAGCGCCTTGGCCAAGGCCGCGACGTCGGTCAGGTCGTTCGCCGGAAACCGGACTGTGGCCTCACGATGCAGAAGCTCGACATCAAGCGCGCCGTCCGGCATGCCAAGGACCGGCTGCACCGCCGGCCGCACCAGCAGGACCGTCCGGCCAGCCGCCTGCAAGCGCGCCACTTCCTTGGTGCGGAACAGCGCAGCACCGCCCTTGCCCGAATGGTCGAACAGCAGCACCGTCCGCAACCGGTCGGAACGCCCCAGAATGCGCACGACCGCGGCGGCCCGAAGAGGGCGCAATGGGTCGGCGCGGATGAAGTCCTGCACTTCCGCATCAAACTCGGGATAACGCTGCCGGATGATCTCCCCGGACGCGGCGATCTGGCTTTGCTTCTCCTGACTGGTGAAGCTGCCGCCGTGCTTGTGATGGACGTAGAGGTTGGGGACCGCCACGTTGACGTAGCCGTGGCGCATGGCGCGGCGGCACCAGTCCACTTCCTCGCCATAGCCACGCCCGAATGCGGCCAGGTCGAAACCGCCGATGTCGCGCAATGCCTTGCGGTTCAAGGCCATGCAGAATCCGACACCGGTCGGCACCTCCACCGGCGCGACGTCCTTCAAGGTCGCGAAAACCCCGTCGATGTCCTGGACCGCCGCACCGAGAAAGGGCGCGTTGTCCTCCGGCATGGCCGGAAATCCGCAGATGGTGCCGGCGTTGGTGAACGGAGTGGTGCTGGCGATGCGGGGCGTCCGCTCGATCGGACCGACCAGCCGCTCCAACCAGCCGGGCGGTACCTCGACGTCGGTGTTCAGGAGAACGACGTGACCGTCGGGGTTCAGCCGGGTTGCGACCTCCAGCCCGCTGACGACAGCCTTCAGATAGCCTTCGTTCGCTGGTTTGGCCACAAGCGTCACATGGTCCAGCGACGTGGCGAGCGCGATCAGGAAGGCGGTTATGCTGCGATCGGGATTGCCGTCGTCGATGAAGACGATGTGGTGCCGGGATTCGACCGTCTCGATCAGCGCGTGCACCAATGGGATCAGAAACGGCTTGCCGCCGTAGACCGGCACAATGATGGTCACGGGAGCGATGCACGGCGTCTCCCGCTCCGGCGAGGCCGCTTCGAACCGATCGAGCGCCTCCCGCGCCCGCGCCAGGGACGATGGCAAGGCCGCGGCGTAGCGCAAACCACGCTCGGTCAGGAAGCTGTATTCCACCGCCCCCGGACCACGCTCGCAGGCGAGTTGCCAACTGCGCAACGACAAGCCTTCACGCAGCATCAACGGCACGAGGAATTCCTCGCCTCCGGCGGTCAGCCGCAGGACGACGGCCGACGTGCTGAGCGGCAGGGCCGCGACCACCGCGAACCCCGAACGGTCGGCCAGAGGGTTTCCGATGGCAAGCCCGACGTCGTGCCGGTCGATTCCCCTTTGGACATGGATGGCGGGCGGACGCTGCCCCCCGTCGATCACCACCTCGAAACCGCAAAGACCGTGCCGGTTGTGGAAAGCCCAGCCTTCGATCCGCAGTTCGGTGCCGACCTCCACCCGCTCGATGAAGTACCCGAACGCCCCGTCTGTGCTCATCGCCTTACGTCCCGATTGCCGCGTTGGGATCCATTCATCTGTAATCGGGCCCCCCGTGTTCGGGCCGTCAATCGGCGAAGATGCTGTCCCGGTTGTCCGGGGAAAGGATCAGATCGGTGTCCCATGGCATGATGCCTCGAACCGGGCCGCTCTGCGCGCAGCGGATTTCCGTATAATCAAGACCACGCAGAGTTGCGATGAACCAGAAGAACGTGTCGGGCATGCCGGCTGGCGTCAAGTTGATGACGCGCGCACCGGGCGGGGCGAAGGCAATGTTGGTCATGGCCGCTCCCATGACGCCGATGATCCGCGAGGCGCCCTTGAACAGCGCGATCTGCTGCGGCAGGTCGAGAAGCCCCGGCTCGACCACCCGGTAACCCCGGGCCTCGGCCTGGGCGGCGAGGGCATCCTCGTCCACGATGCGGCGGATTCCCGTGGATCGGCGGGTGACGAACAGCTGCTCCACGCCGGCGGAAGCCACGTCCCGCGCCATGGCATCCACCGTGTCCAGGACGAGCGGTGACATGTAGCCGCCATGCTCCGTCAGGCCATCCACCAGCAGAAGGTCGGCAAAGCGCCGTGGCGTGTCGTCGGCGACGATGGTCCGCGCCAGATCGATCCCCAGCATGGACAGGGAGAAGGCCATCGAGTTGTTCAGATGCTCCGGCGCCTGCGCGACGAGAAACCGCGAGCCGAGATCCGAAAGACGGTCATGGACGAGATGAGCCTTGGGCAGCATCTCCATCATCCAGTGCCCATAGTTGCCGACGCCACGCTTCTTGCACAGGAGGACCGGCCCCTCGCGGTCGGCAGCCCACCCCATCTCCTCCCAGTGCCGCATGGAGGCCAGGACGGCGTCATGGGCCTGATCGATCTCCGTTTCGGAATGCTGGGTGATGGTTTCGCGATAGAGATTGCCGCCGCGGTCGAAGACCAACCCCTCCTTGGCCACCCACACGTCGGCGAGGCGCGCCACCCGCACCGGACGCTCTGGAAAGCGCAGGGTGCTCCACGCCCATTCCATCACCTGCCGGACAGAGTCCGGGATTAGGTCCCCGTTGACGAGACGGGGATAAGCGGCGTCGAACCCCGGCGAGGTCAGGGTGAGGATGACCGAGTCATCCGGCAGGGCGATTTGTGTCGGACGCATCCGGGCGGAATTCCATCGCAAGCCCCATGCCGCACCGTCCGGATGGCCCACGCCGTGGCGCCGGGGCCATCCGGACCGGCCGGCTACGAGCGGCCGTAATGGTCGTCGAAACGGACGATGTCGTCTTCTCCCAGATAGGAGCCGGACTGCACCTCGATCAGGTTCAGCGGGACCTTCCCGGGGTTCTCCAGCCGATGCGGGGTGCCCAACGGGATATAGACGGACTCGTTCTCGCGCAGCAGGATCTGCTCGTCGCCGCGGGTGACCAGCGCGGTGCCGTTCACCACCACCCAGTGCTCCGCGCGGTGATAATGCTTCTGCAGCGACAGGCGGGCGCCCGGAGACACCGTCAGCCGCTTCACCTGGAAGCGGTCGCCGGCGTGCAGGGACTGGTAGAAGCCCCAGGGGCGGTGCACCCGGCGATGCAGCAGCGGCTCGCTGCGACCCTGCGTCTTCAGGTGCTCGACCAGCGGCTTGATGTCCTGTGCCCGGTCCTTGGCGGCGACCAGGATGGCGTCCTCGGTGGCGACCACCACCGTGTCCTCCATGCCGAGCAAGGCGACAAGCGCGCCGTCCTCGCTGCGGACGTAGCAGCCGCGGCTGTCCCAGGCGACGGCGTCACCGTGGCAGACATTGCCGCCCTGGTCCTTGACGCCAATCTCCCACAGCGCCGACCAAGCGCCGACATCGGTCCAGCCGATGCTGCAGGGCACCACGGCGGCAGCCTCGGTGCGCTCCATCACCGCGTAGTCGATGGAGATGTTGGGGGAGGCGGCGAAAGCCTCCTCGTCCAGGCGGAAGAAGTCGAGGTCGGAGCGGCCGCGGGCAAGCGCCGTCCGGCAGGCCTCCAGGACCGCCGGCGCCCAGCGCTCCAGCTCAGCGAGATACTGGCGGACCGGCAGCAGGAACATGCCGCTGTTCCAGAAGAAATCCTTTTCCGCCAGATAGCGCTCAGCCTGCTCACGCGGAGGCTTCTCCACGAAGGCGGCGACCCGGAAAGCACCCCCGTGCCCCTCCACCGCGCCACCCCGGCGGATGTAGCCATAGCCGGTCTCCGGCGCGGTCGGGACGATGCCGAAAGTGGCCAGATGGCCGGATGCCGCCGCCGCCGCCGCCGTGGCGACCGCCTGAAGGAAGGCGTCCTGATCCTGGATCGCGTGGTCGGCCGGCAGCAGCAGGATCTGCCCGTCGGGGTCCTGCTCCGCCACGATCAGGGCGGCGACCGCGGCGGCGGGAGCGGTGTTGCGCCCGACCGGTTCAAGAACGATGCGCGCCGTGCCGCGCCCGGTTTGGCGCATCTGTTCGGCGATGACGAAGCGATGCTCCTGGTTGCAGACGATCAGCGGATCGGCGAAGCGCGCAGCATCGGAAACCCGCCCCGCGGTGTCCTGCAACATCGAACGTTCCGAGCAGAGCGGCAGGAACTGCTTGGGATATTGCTCCCGCGACATAGGCCAGAGCCGGACTCCTGCACCGCCGGACAAGATCACGGGGTGTATCCGGCTGTTCTGTGAGGCGTTCGTCATGGCTGGCGAAACTGCACCTTTGGTTAAGAATTCGACTCCCTGTGTAGAGGTTTTGCCGCAGGCATGCTACAGCGAAATCCGGCACCTTGCGGCCTTGCGGGTCATAAGGCCGCCGCGTCATCGGGCCGGCGTTCCGGAGCCTGAATCCAGGGGGAAGCGACGATCACGGGCATGCTTAAAGGACGGTTTCCGGCGACCGGCGTCGAGGGCTCCGCACCGGTCGTGCCAGAGCAGGACGCCGCTCCCGCCTTCACCATCATCACCCCCTGCCTGAACCGCGCCGCCCTGGTGGCGGAGGCGGTGGAAAGCGTGCTGGCCCAGGACGGGGTAACGGTTGAGCACATCGTGGTGGACGGCGGCTCCACCGACGGCACGCTGGAGGTCCTGGCGCGCTACCCGCATCTGCGCGTGCTCACCGGACCGGACCGGGGCGTCTACGACGCCATCAACCGTGGGCTGGGGATTGCGCGCGGCTCGGTCGTCGGCCATCTGAACAGCGACGACCTCCTGCTTCCGGGGGCACTGACCGCCGTGGCCCGCGCCCTGGCCACGGCGCCGGAGGCCGACGCGGCCTGCGGTGGCGCCACGGTGGTCGAAACCGGTTCCGGGCTCGACGGAACCGAACGGCCACGGGAAGCCTGCGGCTACGACGATCCGGCGATGAAAAGGCTGCGCCCCTTCGACCTGTGCCGCGGCGTGCCGATGATCAACGCCCGTTTCTTCCGACGCAGCCTGTACGAGCGGGTCGGCGGCTACGACCCGTCCTATCGCTACGCCGGCGACCGCGAGTTCCTGATCCGCGCCTGGACCGCCGGCATGAAAACCGTTCCTGTGGCGGAGCGGGTCTATCTCTACCGCCAGCATGACGGCTCGATGACCATCGTCGGCGGCATGCGGCACATGGTCCCATGGCTCGACGAACACCTGCGGCTCGCCCGCCGGGTGATGGACGATCCGGCCAGTTCGCCGGCCCTGCGCCGCGAAGCCCGGGACTGGCACGCCTTCGAACTGGGCCGGGCCGCCGCCCGCGCCCTGACCACGGGCAGTGCCGGGCAGGCGGCACGACTGGCCTTTGCCGGCATCGCCACCGACCCCATCTGGCCGGCCCGATTCGCGCGGCAGGCGAGCGGCTATTGCCTTCGCCACTATTGCCTTCGCCGTCGCGAACGGGCAAAGGAACGCCCCGATACACTCTGACACCCTTAAGTCTTTCCAGCCGAGTTCCTTGTCCATGCCCTCATCCCAGTCTCCGTCCGCACCCGGCTTCGCCGATTTCGTCGAACGGCTTGCAAGCACCGAGCCGGTCGCCCGGATTCTGGCGGTCGGTTCGGGACCGGGGCGGGACGCCCTGCGACGCGGGCTGGAACGCAACCCGCTGCGCCCGTCCCTGACGGAGACCGGAAGCGGGAATGGCATCGTCATCACGCCTCCCAACGCCCATGAGATCGGCGAAACGTGGCTGCGCCTCCGCAACGACGCCGATCTGCCGCCGCTCGCCGGGCTGCTCGCCGAACTCGAAGAGGATCTGAAGCGCCATCCCGCCCCACCTCCCGAGGCCGGCGCGCGGCGGACGCGCGGCGGTTTCGGAATGGTGCTGATCGAGGATGCCGGATTCACCGGGCTGCGCGCGCTGGACCGGGCCGACGACACCGCCACCGTCGTGATCCGAACCTCATCCGCGAGCGGCAGCGGCTGGCTGATGCGCCGCCGCCTGCGCGACGAGCCCGACTGGGAGACGATCGCCGAGGGCGGGGACTGGGCGGCCTTCCGGCGGCGTCCCGTGGAGTCCGGGACCGACCTGCCGATCCACTTCTTCACCATCGTTCTGAACGGCGAGCCCTTCATCCGTTACCACGAAGCGGTCTTCGCCTCGCTGCCCCTGCGGTGGCACTGGCACATCGTGGAGGGCGTGGCCTCGCTGTCCCACGACACCGGCTGGAGCCTGGCGTCCGGCGGACGGGTGCTGGACAGCGTGCACGACCGGGGCCGCAGCAACGACGGCACCTCCGCCTATCTGGACGAGCTGGCGGCCCGCCATCCGGACCGCATCACCATCCACCGCAAGCCGCTGGACTCCTTCTGGGACGGCAAGCGCGAGATGGTCAACGCCCCCCTGCCCCACATCCGCGAGGCCGGCCTGCTCTGGCAGGTGGACGCCGACGAGCTGTGGACGGCGGAGCAGATCCGCACCGTCCACGCCATGTTCCAGGCGAACCCGAAGCGCACCGCCGCCTTCTACTGGTGCGACTATTTCGTCGGGCCGGAGCGGATCATCAGCACGCGCCACAACTACGCCCAGAACCCGCAGCAGGAATGGCTGCGCACCTGGCGCTTCGAGCCCGGCATGACCTGGGCGGCGCACGAGCCGCCGACCCTCGTCGGCGCCGACGGCAAGGACGGCGCCCAGATCGACCCCTTCACCCAGGACGAGATGGAGGAGGCCGGCGTCGTCTTCCAGCATTTCGCCTACGCGACCGAGGCGCAGGCCGCCTTCAAGGAAAGCTATTACGGCTACAAGGACGCCCGCGCCCACTGGCGCCGCCTTCAGGAGGAGGTGACGGGATCGGCGCTGCTGCGCGACTACCTGCCCTGGGTGAGCGACGAGACCCTGGCCGACACCGCCGCCGCCCGTGGCGTGGTGCCCGTCGCCGTGCCGGATGAGGCGGCGGGCAACGGGGCTTGGCGCTTCCCCGATCCCGCGGAGGTCGCCGAACGCCGCAAGGCCCTGGCGCCGGTGCGTCCGAAGATCCTGGTGGACGGGGTCTTCTACCAGCATCTCGGCTCCGGCATCGCACGGGTCTGGACGGCGGTGCTCCAGGCCTGGGCCGCCACCGGCTTCGCGGAGCATGTCGTCCTGCTCGACCGCGCCGGCACCGCCCCGCGCATTCCCGGCGTGCACACCCGCACCATCCGCCGCCATGACAAGGCGTCCCCCGGCGCCGACAGCCTGTATCTGGAGCGGATCTGCCGGGAGGAGGGGGCGGATCTCTTCGTCTCCACCTACTACACGGCGCCGACCGCCACGCCCTCGGTCTTCATGGGCTACGACATGATCCCGGAGGCGCTGGGCTTTCCGCTCGCCGACGAGACCTGGCGGGAGAAGCACCGGGCGATCCTGCACGCCTCGTCCCACATCATGATCTCGCGGAATTCCGCCCGCGACCTGGAGCGGCTGTTCCCCTCGGTCCCGCCGGGCAGCACTTCGGTGGCCTACTGCGGCGCCGGGGACGCCTTCCGCCCGGCGGACGCGGCGGAGGTGGACGGCTTCCGCAAGGCGCACGGGCTGACCGGCCCGTATGTGCTGATGGTGGGCGAACGGTCCGGCTATCAGGGTTACAAGAACGGCCTTCTGCTGTTCCGCGCGCTCGGGCTGGGCGATCCGGCAACCCACGACCTGACGGTCGTGTGCGTGGGCGGCGGCAAGGAGGTGGAGCCGATGTTCCGCACCCTGGCCCCCGACACCCGGACGCTGCGCCTGTCGCTGACCGACGAGGAGCTGCGGCTGGCCTACGCCGGAGCGGAAGCCCTCGCCTACCCGTCGCGCTACGAGGGCTTCGGCATGCCGGTGGTGGAAGCGATGGCCTGCGGCTGTCCGGTCGTGACCTGCGCCAATTCCTCGCTGATCGAGGTGGCCGGCGACGCTGCACTGTTCGTGGGCGAGGACGATGCCGCGGGCATGGTTTCGGCCCTCGCCGCCGCCCGCGACCCAGAGCGCCGCGCCGAACTGGTCCGCCGCGGTCTGGCGCAGGCCACCCGCTTCACCTTCGGCGCCATGGCCGAGGCCATGGCCGCTCATCTGCTGGACAGCGCGGCGAAACTGAAGGACGGGCGCCTCGCCCCGCCGCCGCCGGTATGGCAGGAGTTGCGGACCACGCAGGCGGCGGGCATGGCCGCCGGCACCGGCGACGAAGATGATGAGTCGCCCTGGGTCCTGCGGCGCCGCCTGCAACGCAGCGAGCAGCATCTGCGCACGGTCCAGAACGAGCTGACCAGCATGCAGAACAGCCCCTTCTGGCGCCTGCGCACGGTCACGCTGGGCATCCTGGTGAGGCTCGGCGTGAACTGGCGGCGCTGAGCCGCGGCATGCGCGTTCTCTTCGACGACCACATCTTCTCCATCCAGCGCCACGGCGGGGTGTCCCGCTGCTTCGCCGAGGTCGTCGCGGAACTGCGCGCCCGACCCGGCGTGCAGGTGGTCCTGCCGTTCCGGCAGGTCATCAACAGCCACCTGATGGATCAGCCGGGCCTGGACGTCCGGGGCTTCCTGGGCGCCGGACATTTCCCCGGCAAGCGCAGCCTGCTGCGCGCCCACAACCGCAGGCTCGTCCGCCGGGCGCTCGGCCACGGGGCCTTCGACGTCTTCCACCAGACCTTCTACGACGCCGGTCTGATCGATCTCCTGCACGGGCGGCCCATGGTGGTGACGGTGCACGACATGGCACCGGAACTGATGCCGGAGATATTCCCGAAGCCGGAGGAGATCCATCCCGGCAAGCGGGCGCTCTGCGCCGCCGCCGCTGCCATCGTCGCGGTGTCGGCCCACACCAAGGCCGATCTGGTCCGGCTCTACGGAATCGACCCGGCGCGGGTGGAGGTGGTTCACCACGGCCTGTCGCGGGACGCCGTGTGGGCGCCGGGGCGCCGTGCGGGGATTGCGCTGCCGGACCGCTATCTGCTGATCGTGGGGCGCCGCGACGGCTACAAGAACTTCGCGGGCGTGGCGCGGCGCCTGGCTGCCCTGCTGGCGCGCCGGGCCGACCTGCATCTGGTCTGCGTCGGCGGGGGCCATCTCCAGGATGAGGAGCGCCAGCCCTTCCTGGAGGCCGGCTGCGCCACCCGCCTGCACCAGCGCACGTTGCCGGCCGGCGACCTTGCCTACGCCTACGCGCACGCCGCCGCCTTCGTCTTCCCGTCGCTGTACGAAGGGTTCGGGCTGCCGATCCTGGAAAGCTTCGCCAACGGCTGCCCGGCAGTGCTGAGCGACCGGAGCTGCTTCCCCGAAATCGCCGGCGATGCCGCCGTCTATTTCGACCCCGCCACTCCCGAAAGCCTGACCCAGGTTCTGGAGCGGGTGCTCGACGACGGCGCCTTGCGCCACCGGTTGATCGCCGACGGCCGACGCCGCGTCCGCGACTTCACCTGGACGGCGGCCGCCGACCGGCTGCTGGCCCTCTACCGCCGCCTGCCTGCCCGCCACTGAACCGCGCCGAAGGCGGACTCAGAAAGCCCGGACGGCGCAGCGGGCCAGGAAGCGCGCGGTGCGCGTCGGGGACCAGGAGAAGGCGCGGCCGATGTGGCTGAGCGCCATCGCGTGGGCGTCCTCATGCACCGCGGCGACCGCCTGTTCGATGGCGAGGCTGGCGCGGAAGCGCCGCAGCCCCTCCGGACCGGCGACGCGCAGCACGCGGTCGGCGTGCTGCGCGTCGAGGCGGTCGATGGCGACGGCAACCGGCGCCGAGCGCGCGGGGCGTCCCACATGCACCACCGCCCCCAGGACCGGCAGGCAATCGAAGGCGAAGCGTTCCATGCAGCGCAGAAGCCAGTCCCAGTCCTCAAGCCGGGGCAATGTCTCGTCGAGCGGCCCCACAGCGGCGAAGCAGTCGCGCCGCACCATCAGGGTGGAGCCGGGCGAGACGTAGCAGCCGTCCAGAAGGGTCTCGAACCATGTCCCCTCGGGCTTCGGCCACCGCTTCGTGCGGCGTCCGGTTTCCTCCCGGTGCAGCAGGAAGCCGGTGCACAGGGCCTGCGGCGCGTCCGGTCCGCTTTCCAGGGCGTCGATCTGGGCACGAAGCTTGCCCGGCAGCCATTCGTCATCGGAATCGAGGAAGGCGATGTAGCAGCCGCGCGCCGCCGCCACCCCCGTGTTGCGGGCCGCGGCAGCCCCGCGGTTGACCGCGTGCCGGATCAGGCGAATTCGCTCGTCGCCGAAGGACTCGGGAATGTCCACGCTGCCGTCGGTGGAACCGTCGTCCACGACCAGCAGTTCCCAGGAGGAAACGTCCTGCATCCGCACGCTCTCGATGGCACGGCGCAGCGTATGAGCCCGATTGAAAGCCGGTATGACGACGCTGACCAGTGGCTCTTCCATCGACGATCTCGTTCGCGGCACGGCAACCGTTGCGGTCCGACCATAGGGCAGCACCCTGCGCGGCGGGAAGAGGCGACGCGCACCTTGCGTCGATTTCCTTCAGACCGGGCGCTCCTCCACCCCTTGCTTGCGGGGCGGAGCCGGTCAGACGCTGCGGTTCTTCAGGGACAGTTCCAGATGACGCAGGATCAGCTCGGTGTCGTAGTCGCTCGACTGCTTCACCACCCGTTCCCAATAATTCAGCAGCGGAATGCGCGCCGGATTCTTTTGCAGCAGGTCGCGCTTCAGGAACGGGAAGTCCATCTGGGCGATCAGATAGTCCCAGAAGAAGTGCGTCCCGTTCAGCGGCACGCCGGCGTTGATCGTCCGGAAAACCTGCTGGATGAAGGTCTTGCGCACGGGATCGATGCCGTCTCCGGCGATGTTGCGCTCCACCACCGCCTCGATCAAGGCAGTCGCCGCCTGACGGTAGGGGAAGGCGGCGCGGCAGCGCAGGCCGGTGCGGCGCAGCGCGCGGGTCAGCCCGATCTCGTATTTGCGCACGATCCAGGTCTTGGACTGGACGTAGCGGAGCCGATCCCAGAAAGCCCCGAAGGCGGGAGACGCGAGCGCCGCCTTGTGAAACAGAAGGAAGTAGCTTTGCAGGTGGAAGGAAAACTCCCAACTGTCCGACGCGCCCCAGACATCGGCATCCTGCGGATCCATCCGCTCCAGCAGTCCCGCCAGATGGTGCAGCGGGCCGTAGACACTGTCGTTGGCGAGCAGCAGCATGTCCAGCGCAGGCAGTTCCGGAACGGCGGCGATGCCTTCCTTGTAGGCGCCGAAGTCGTAGCCGACGTTGTCGCGCCGGAGAATGAGCGCGCAGATGTCCCGCAGCGGCTCGATCTGGGATTCGGCCAGGCGCGGCGCATTGCTGGCGAAGACGATGGCGAAGCCCAGCGCGTGGAGCTGGCGCAGATAATGCCACACGAAGTCGTGGACGATGCCCTGCCGGTCGTAATGCACGAACACCACCACGCGCCGCGCCCCGGCGAGCGGCACCCGCCCGTCCCAGCGCTCCCGCACGTAGCTGTCCTTGCGGAAAGTGCTGAGCGCGTAGGAGGCGTAGCCGGCGAGGATCTTGCTCTGCACGATCGCCCAGGCGATCACGAAGCGCAGACGGAAGGGAAGACGGATCAGGGTGCTCAACATCAGGGCGTTTCCGTCCTCTCTCTGGCTCGCGGTCAGGTGGGCAGGCGCTGAGTGCGGACGAGAAGCTCCGTCCGCGCCCGCAGGTCGAGCGGCACGGACGGCAGGCCGGCTTCGGGTTTCAGCAGGCCGCGCAAGGCCGCGCCCGCCTCGTCCCGTCGCCCGGCGTTGGCCAACGCCTGTCCCTGATGGAACAGCGACGGCCACAGCAGGGCCTGAACGATCGGCGCGGTGGCGCGGTCGGGCAGTTCCAGGCAGGCCCGGTGGGCACGCTCGAAGAAGGCCGCGGCGCTCCGCGGCGCCTTGCGGTGGTTCAGCGTCAGGATGCCGAGCGCGAAGGCGGTGGAGGCGAGGACGGCGCCACTCTCCGGCAGGGCGGCTTCCACCGCCGCGGCCAGCCGGTCCGCCGCCTTGTACTGACCGAGATTCACCAGATCCACGAAGACCTTGCGCTGCGCGTCCTCCAGAATGCCGGCGGGAATGCGCTCGCCGAGCAGAGCGCTCGGCGTGTGGGCGAGCGCTTGCAGCTCCTCCACAGCCCGATCCGGCTGGCTCCAGACGAGCAGATGGCTGGCGTAGCAGCAGGCCCGCCACATCAGCTCTTCGCTTTCCTCGTCGTCGGCTCCGATGATGTGCAGGGTCGCGCGCATCTGTTCGCCGGCGAACGCGGCCACCTGGAACCAGCGCTGGGCAAGGTCATGCTGCCCGTCGGCCAGCCACGCCAGAATGCCGCTGAAATACAGGATGCTGCCCAGGCAGAAAGGATAGGCGTTGTGATGCTCCTCGATGCTCCTCGGCTTCGGAGCGGCCGACAGATCGGCGAGCAGACGGGCGGGATCGGTGAAATCGAGGTTCCAACGCTGCCGGCACGCCGCGAACACCTCCGCCTGCGCGGCGCGTGCGGCCTCGAAATTCCCAGCGTTGGTCAGCTCCTTCAGAAGCCGGTACCGATACCCCACGCCGAGAGACGAGGCCGGATCCGTCGTTCCGACGCGCGTCCGCAGATAATCATGGTAGGGGCTGCGGTCGAAGGCCCGTGTCAGATCGGCCTTCAGCTCGTCGCCAACCGATGCCGCCACTCTCAGGGTGTGCCCACGGTCCACGACCATGACGCTCTTGAACCCGACCCTCCGCAAGAGGGCTTCGATGCCCTTGGGGCTGTAGAGCGCGTAGTGGTAGCCGGGGCACAGCATCGACAGCAGGGTGCCCGGTTGCGTTTCCGGGCGGATGCCCGTGGCGCTGGGCGTGGTGAGCAGCAGCGTGCCGTCGGTCGTCAACGCATCGCGCAGGACGACGAGCAGCTTCTCCGGTTCGAAGACATGCTCGATCAGTTCGGCGCACAGAGCGAGGTCGTAGGGTTCCGGTCCCGCATCGGCCGCCGAATGCAGGTAGACGTGCTGGATGTCGACGCCGAGCGCCTCGCGTCCGAAGCGGGCGCTGTATCCCGGATCGAACCCCCGGGCATCCCAGCCGAACGCCACGCGGGCGTAGTCGAGCAGGAAGCCGAAGCCGCAGCCGATCTCGATGTAGCGGCGCACCCCGGCGGGATCGATCGCCGCCAGCAGTTCGGCCATCACGTCGATGCCCGCGTTCTGCTCCAGATAGACATCCACCAGCGGGTCCAGAACAGCCTCGTAGGGCGGTTGTCCCATGGTCGGATGGAAAGCGGTTCCGCAGGCCGGGCAAGACACCAGGGGTTGTTCCGGATGCGGAGGCCATGGAGAGCGGACCCTCAGACGGACCCGCTTGGCCGCGGCGTCGCCGCAAGCCGGGCAGATGGCGTCGAGGTGGCTATCCCCGGCCTCCCAGACGATCGTCCGGGTCCAGTCGATGATTTCCGTACCACCCATATCGATCTTGTTCATTCCATCCCCAACATGGTCCCGATCCGCTCCTTGTCGTCTTAACAAGCCGGTCCCTCAACGACAAGGAGCGCTATCGAGAAGGAGCGCCGTGCCGGACAGGCGCGGGCCCGTCCTCAGCCGCGCTGCGGGTAATGGCGGGCGAGCTCTTCCGAACTCCCGCGGTCCGTCGGCCACGCCACCACGCCGTCCGGCAACTCCCGCACCTTGCGCGCCAAAACGAAGGACCCGCCGAAGGAGGAAACGAGCGGCATGAGCGCATGTGCCGGAACACAATGCTCCATGTATATGCGAACCCTCTGGTTCATGCCGGCGGCGATGATCTCGAACCCCATGGCCGGGCCGAACAGGACCTTGAGCCCCTCGTCGCTGAAACGCCAGAAGTCGTTCGGCTCCTCGTGCACGGGCCAGGACTGGTGCGTCGTGTGGAAGGTGAGACCGCCGATCTGGAGCGCCTGGTTGACCCCAGAGGCGAACAGCCAGGGATGCGCGAGATGCTCCATCACCGAGAGGGAGAAGACCGCCCCGGCCGCCCTCGCACCGATCAGCTCGTGGATGTAGTGGGCGTCGCCGACCACGTCGACGTTGGGGGCGGCGTGGATGTCCATGCCGATGTAGCGCTCCGCCCCGGCGAAAGCGGCGCGCAGCGGGCTCATCTGCGAGCTGACCACGCGGGCGCCGACCTCGGCGACGACCAGCCTGCGTTCATTGACTTCGCGCTGGAAGTCCTCGAACGCCTGCTCCGCGGCGCCGCGCTCCGGCTTCGGGTCCTGCCAGGCGCTGCCGTCGGTCAGGCAGTAGGGCTTGCGGGCGGCTTCGGGGGACCGGGGAAGCTCCACCGTCTCGATGAAGCGGTCGTCGGCGGTGATCACCTCGAAGGTCACCGGGGTGCCGGCCCTCCAGGGGAGATAGAGCTTGAAGCCGCTCTCCGCGCTGTTGGGAAACTCCGCGTAATGGGGCAGCACGTCCGGGCGCGGCGCGAAACTCGCGATCTCGTAGGCATCCTCCCCCGCGGCGACGCGCAGGGCCAGTATCCGCCGCTCATAGGCGTGTATCCAGCCTTCCAGATAGAGGCCGTTGCGGTCGCACCAGAAGACCTCGATCGCGTAGACGAAGGGCTTGCGGGAGGGCGGCGGCGAGGGCAGGCCGGTCCGCGTCAGGGCGGCGCGGAGGGTCCTGGCGGCGAGGCGGAGGGCGGAGGGGCGCTGTTCCATGCGACTGTCCTGATGGCTCCGCAGGCGGCACCGCCACCGGCGCGGGAGGAAACGGGCCGCAACAGATAGGCGCTGCGTGCCGCCGCTGTCAATTCGCGCCGCTCGCCGGAACCCACAGCCGTCCCCAGGCGGCCAGAACGTCCAGCAGAACCGCGCCGTTCAGCGCCATGAAGACGGTGAACAGCCCGAGCCTCAGCCCCTGGCGCAGGCCCGCCGGGTTCCAGGGGCCCGCCGCCGCCGCGAGCGCCAGGACAACCAGAACCTGTGCCGGGAGGAAATAGCGGCCCTGAAGTCCCTGAACCGTCTCCGCCCCGACCGGGGTGAAGCCGACCCAGAAGGCCGCCATGACGAGCAGCACATAGGCCGGGGCCGGCAGCAGATAGCCCACCGCCACCACCGGGTCGCGGCGGCGGGCGCCGTCGCACAGGGCCAGGGCCGGAAGAACCCACAGGGCCGCCAGGATCAGCCGGTCGTCGGCGTAGCCGCTCCAGGGCGGCGGGTGACCGCCGTAGCGTCCGTAGCCGTCGCGCCACCACATGATCGCCCAGTCCCGCGTGGTGGTGGCGAAGATCCGCAGCGCTTCCAGCGGGTCGGCGCGCATGGCCGCGATCTGCGCCGCCGGATCGGCGGCCGTGCCCCAATAGGGGCCGGGGACGAAGGGATAGGCCATGTTCCAGGAAAGCGCGATGCCCGCCGCGAGGCCGAGGCAGAGCGCGGTGAGCGCGATCCGGCCCCGCGTCCCGCCCACCACCGCGCCCGGCAGGTAGAGCACCGCCGCGGCGAAGGGCACCATGGTCAGCTTCAGGAAGCCGAGCGCCGCCGACAGGGCCAGCAGCCCCGCCACCTCCAGCGGCGCGAGCGCTGTGCCGCGGGCGCGGAACCGCCAGACCAGGGCCAGCAGCAGGGCGGGAATCGTCAGGTTCAGGGGGTCGGCGCTGAGCGAACAGGCGCTTTGCAGGGCGAAGGGCGACAGGGCGAGCGCGGCAAAGACCAGCCGCCCGCCGGGCAGCGCCCACAGGACCGCCAGGACCATCATCCCATAGGCGACCGCGTTGCCGATCCGCCCCGCGTGCATCTGGTCGAGCGGCCCCAGCCCCCAGGCGCGGGCGGCGGCGGTGAAGGCCGCCTGCGGCAGATAGGCGAGCGGCGCGAAACTGGCCGAGCTTGGAAAGGGCACCACCTCGTCCCGCGGCGGCAGGGTGGCGAGATGATTGGACAGGGCGCGGGCCTGCGCGGCATCGACCGGGGCGTGCTTCTGGATCAACTCGACGTAATGGAGCATGTGGACATAGCTGGCCCGGTCGATCGGCCCGCCCCAGGAGTTGGGTCCCAGTTCCTCCGCCAGGAAGCGGCCCTGGGCGATCTGCAGCACCCGCTGCCAATGGAACGGCTCGTCCAGCCCGGCGTAAGGCGGGGTCGTCACCAGAAGCAGCGCGCTGAACACCAGATAGAAGAGAGCTGCGGCGCCATAGAAGGGAACCGCCGCCAGCCGCGACCCGAACCGGGCCGGCTCATGCCGGAAGATCGTGCGCATGCGGCCGGAAGTCCTCGCTTTTTTGTTCTTCGCGCCGGACAGGCGTTGCCCCGGACGGGGAGAGCGCGGTAACAGACCACATTCCCCCAGCGGCTGGAACGCCGAAATTTTCCTGCACCGGCCATGATCCCGAGCATCCGCATCGTCACCGTGAACTGGAACGCCGGGGACCTGCTGCGCGCCTGCGTTGCCTCGGTGCCTGCGGCGCTGATCGGTGCCGTCACGCTGGAAGCCATGGTGGTGGTGGACAACGCCTCCGCCGATGGATCGGCTGACGGGCTGGAAGCCGGAGGGCTGGAGGACGGCAGGCTGGCGGATGGGGGGGCGCCGCTGACCGTGCTGCGCAACCTGGAGAACCGCGGCTTTGCTGCCGCCTGCAACCAGGGCGCCGCCGGGTCGCGGGCCGACTGGCTGCTCTTCCTGAACCCGGACACCCGGCTGTCCGAAACGTCGCTCGCCCCGGCCCTCGCCTTCCTGGCGGAGCCGGCGCAGGCGCACACCGGCATCCTCGGCATCCGGCTGACGGACGAGCTGGGGCGGACACAGCGGTCCTGCGCGCGGGCGCCGACCCCGGGCCGCATCCTCGCCCAGGCGGTGGGGCTGGACCGGCTGTTGCCCGGCCTGTTCCCGCCGCATTTCATGACGGAGTGGGACCATCTGGACAGCCGCCCCGTTGATCAGGTGATGGGCGCCTTCCTGCTGATTCGTCGCTCCCTGTTCGAGGAGCTGGGCGGCTTCGACGAGCGCTTCTTCGTCTATTTCGACGATGTGGATTTGTGCCTGCGCACCCGCCGGACCGGCTGGGAGGTGGTGCATTTCGCCGGTGCGGAGGCCTTCCACCGCGGCTGCGGCACCACCGACCAAGTGCGCGACCTGCGGCTGTTCTACGCCCTGCGCAGCCGGATACAATTCGCCACCAAGCATTTTTCCACCCCCACCGCTGCCCTGGTGACGGCAGCGACCCTGACGGTGGAGCCGCTGGTGCGGCTGCTCCACGCGCTCGCATCCCGCTCGCCGGCCGACGCCCGTGCCGTTCTGCGGGGCAGCGCGCTGCTGTGGCGATCCCTGCCCTGCCTGCTGGGATGGCGGACAGGGCGCGCGGGGTAAAGCGGCGGGGGCTTGCACCGGCGGAAGCGGGACAGCGCGGCGGAAAGTGCGTACACTTCGGCGGGCGAAGCGCCGCTACCGGAGAGCCGATGCCGACCCTGCCCAATGACCTCCGTCTGCTCGAAGCGGAATCCATCGCCATCCTGCGCGAGACCGCGGCGTCCTTCACCAAGCCGGTTCTGCTCTACTCCATCGGCAAGGACAGCGGCGTTCTGCTGCATCTGGCGCGCAAGGCCTTCCACCCCTCGCCCGTGCCCTTCCCTCTGCTGCATGTGGACACCGGCTGGAAGTTCCGGGAGATGATCGCCTTCCGCGACGCGACGGTGCGACGTTTGGGGTTGACGCTGATCGTTCATAGGAACGAGGAGGGGCACGCCCGAGGCATCGACCCGATCCGTTCCGGCTCCGCTCTCCACACCCGCGTCATGAAGACGGAGGCGCTGCGCCAAGCGCTCGACCGTCATGGTTTCGACGCGGCCATCGGCGGCGCGCGGAGGGACGAGGAGAAGAGCCGCGCCAAGGAGCGCGTCTTCTCCATCCGAAACGCCGCCCACGCCTGGGACCCGCGGGACCAGCGCCCCGAGCTGTGGCGCCTGTGGAACCCGCGCATCCAGCCGGGGGAGTCCGTCCGCGTCTTCCCGCTGTCCAACTGGACCGAACTGGACGTCTGGCGCTATGTGGCCGCGCAATCCATCCCCGTGGTGCCGCTCTATTTCGCGGCGGAACGCCCGGTGGTCCACCGCTCCGGCGCGCTCATCATGGTGGACGACGGACGGCTGCCGCTGAACCCCGGCGAGACGCCGGAGATGCGCCGGGTGCGTTTCCGAACGCTCGGCTGCTACCCGCTGAGCGGGGCCATCGACTCCGATGCCGCGACCGTGGAGGACATCATCGTGGAGATGCGGGCCTCGAGGACCTCCGAGCGGCAGGGCCGCCTGATCGACGGGGACGAGCCGGCTTCCATGGAGCGCAAGAAGCGGGAAGGCTATTTCTGATGGAAACGGGCACCGGGCGCGGCCTGCTGCGCTTTCTCACCTGCGGGTCGGTGGACGACGGCAAGTCCACGTTGATCGGGCGACTGCTGCACGACGCCGGGCTGATCTCGGACGACCAGCTGGAACAGGCGCGGCGTGACAGCCGGGGCCGGGCGGAGGAAGACGGCGGGATCGATTTTTCCCTGCTGGTGGATGGGCTGGAAGCCGAGCGCGAGCAGAGCATCACCATCGACGTGGCTTACCGTTACTTCGCCACCGACCGCCGCAGCTTCATCGTCGCCGACGCGCCGGGGCATGAACAGTACACCCGGAACATGGCGACCGCCGCGTCGGGCGCTTCGCTCGCCGTGCTGCTTGTGGACGCGCGCAAGGGACTGCTGACCCAGACGCGGCGGCACGCCATCGTCGCCTCCCTGATGGGCATTCGTCACGTCGTGCTGGCCGTCAACAAGATGGATCTGGTGGAGGATGGCGAGACCGTGTTCGCCGCGATCCGGCAGGCGTTCACCGTCTTCTCCGCACCGCTGGGGTTCCGGTCGGTGACGGCGATTCCCCTGTCGGCGCGGCACGGCGACAACGTGGTGCACCGGTCCGCGGCCATGCCCTGGCACCACGGCCCCACTCTCCTGGGGCATCTGGAGACCGCTGCCGCGGAGGACGACCCCACCGAGGATGGGCCGCTGCGCTTCCTGGTGGAGTGGGTGAACCGCCCGAACCTGGATTTCCGCGGCCTGTCGGGAACGCTCCTGTCGGGAAGCCTGGAAACGGGCGGTGCCGTGACGGTGTGGCCATCGGGCCGGTCCGCCCGGATCGCCCGGATCGTGACCTTCGACGGCGACGTGACGCAGGCGCGGGCCGGCGACGCCGTGACCGTGACCCTGGACGCGGCGGTGGACGCGGGGCGCGGCGACCTGCTGAGCGGGCCGGACGGCGCGCCGGAGGTGGCCGATCAATTCGCCGCGCATCTTCTGTGGATGGCGGAGGAACCGCTGATCCCCGGCCGCTCCTACCTGCTGCGTGCGGGCGCGCGCTGGGTTCCGGCAACCGTCACCGCGCTTCGCCATGCGGTGAACGTGGAAACGCTGGAGCATGGCGCCGCCTCGGTGCTGGGACTGAACGCGGTCGGGCTGTGCAACCTGTCGACCGCGGCGCCGCTCGCCTTCGATCCTTACGAGGCCAGCCGCCACACCGGCTCCTTCATCCTGGTGGACCGCTTTTCCAACCGCACCGTCGGCGCCGGGATGATCCGGCACCCCCTAAGGCGCGCCGCCAACCTGCACCGCCAGGAGCTTGCGGTGTCCACAGTGGAGCGCGCGGCGCTCAAGCGGCAGCGCCCGGCGGTCCTGTGGTTCACGGGCCTGTCGGGATCCGGCAAGTCCACCATCGCCAACCGGGTGGAGCGGCGGCTGCACACACTCGGCCATCACACGATGATGCTGGACGGCGACAACGTCCGGCTGGGGCTGAACCGCGACCTCGGCTTCACCGACGCCGACCGGGTGGAGAACATCCGGCGCGTCGGCGAGGTGGCGAAGCTGATGACAGAGGCCGGGCTGATCGTGCTGTGCGCCTTCATCGCCCCTTTCCGGGCCGAACGGGAGGCGGTGCGTGCCCTTCTGCCGGACGGCGCCTTCCTGGAGGTCTTCGTGGATACTCCGCTGGACGAGTGCATGCGGCGCGACCCCAAGGGGCTGTACGCCAAGGCGCGGGCCGGAACCCTGCGCAACTTCACGGGGGTGGATTCCCCCTACGAGGCGCCGGACGCACCGGAACTGCGGCTGGACACGACGGCGGAGGATGCCGACGCGCTTGCCGAGCGGGTGGTGGAGCTTCTGCACCGGAAGGGCATCGCCGAGGCCTGATACGGCGCCGCATGGCGGGGTCGGCGCGGCATAATCGCTTGCCAAAGCTGCGGACTTGCGGCCATGTGCAGGAGCATTTTCCATCCGGGCGACGGTGGGGACGTGACGCCCGGCCGGCCGAACCGCTCCAAAAACTCTCTCCAGAGACACTCCATGACCGGAATTCGTAGTTACAATCGGCGCGTCCTGGTGACCGGCGGCGCCGGCTTCCTCGGTTCCCACCTCTGCGAGCGGCTGATCGCCCGCGGCGACGAGGTGGTGTGCGTCGACAACTACTTCACCGGATCGCGGCGGAACATCGCCCACTTGCTGGGCAACCCGAACTTCGAGACGATCCGTCACGACGTCACCTTCCCGCTGTACGTCGAGGTCGACCAGATCTTCAATCTGGCCTGCCCGGCATCCCCGGTCCATTACCAGCACGATCCCGTGCAGACGACCAAGACCAGCGTGCACGGCGCCATCAACATGCTGGGTCTGGCGAAAAGGCTGAACGCCCGCATCCTCCAGGCCTCGACCAGTGAGGTCTACGGCGATCCCGCCGTCCATCCCCAGCCCGAGGAGTACTGGGGCAACGTCAACCCGATTGGGCCGCGTTCCTGCTACGACGAGGGCAAGCGCTGCGCCGAGACGCTGTTCTTCGACTACCACCGCCAGCACCAGTTGCCGATCAAGGTGATGCGCATCTTCAACACCTACGGGCCGCGCATGCACCCCAACGACGGCCGCGTGGTGTCGAACTTCATCATGCAGGCGCTTAAGGGCGAGCCCATCACCGTCTACGGCGACGGGTCCCAAACCCGCTCCTTCTGCTACGTCGATGACCTGATCGAAGGCATGATCCGGCTGATGGACTCGCCCGCCGAGGTCACCGGTCCGATCAACATCGGCAACCCGGGCGAATTCACCATGCTGGAGTTGGCCGAGCATGTGGTCGCGCTGACCGGGTCGCGCTCCACCATCGAGCACCGCCCGCTGCCCCAGGACGACCCCAAGCAGCGCCGCCCCGACATCACCAAGGCCAAGTCCCTTCTGGAGTGGGAGCCCACCATCCCCCTGCGCGACGGGCTGGAACGGACCATCCACTATTTCCGCAGCCATTTCGTCGACTGACGCAGGCCGCAAACCGCGCAAAGCGGGCCGGGAAAGGGGGAGCGTGCCCGATGGCGCGCTCCCCCTTTTTCTTGTCCCGGACACCGCCATGCCGCCCTCCGCGGACCGGTGCGGATTTGGAGTCTTGTCGCGCCCCCCGCTCCCGACTCACCCCTGTCGACGCGGCCCTCAGGAGCATGACCGCCCCTCCCGGCCTCCAAATCGCCGAGTCGCAAGCCGAATCGATCTCGAAAGCGATTCGGAAACGTAGAACTGGAGTTTTGTCGCGTCGATCCAAGCTTCCACAGGACGAACGAGTTATCCCCTGGAATGTTGTCGCGGGATTCCTGGACTCTTGTCGCGCGACTCGCGATTCTCTACTGGAGTCTTGTCGCTCAAACTAATAGGTGAATCTAGTAACCTTACTAATAGTCTGCGCGACAAGATTCCAAATTGCGGGTGTCAACCTGCCGTGTTATGGATCGGACCATAAGTGGACCCGGAACAAACGGCGAGAACAGCGTGCTATGGGCCAGTTGCATCGCCTGATCAGCCAAGTGGGCCGTGAACAGGCCAAAGCACTCCAGACCGACCCTGATCAGCGGTCGCTGGTCGACATCGCCGCGGCGGTACTGGAAGAAGAACGCCAGGACCTTGGCATTACCTATTCAGGCTTTGCCTTGACCGCGCTTCCGCATCGACGCCTTCCCGACGACCAGCCATGGGAGAGGCGCGGGCACCGGATTCGCTTGCTGATCGAGCCGGGCCGACTGCCTGTTCGTGGCGGCGGCTTCAAACTCTACGGCGTCCCCTATGGCAGTCGGGCGCGCATGATCCTGCTTTACCTGCAGACCAGGGCTCTTCAGACCGACAGCCGGGAAGTCGAGCTGGGCCGCAGCATGCACGACTGGCTCGACCGTATGGGACTTTCGGTTGGCGGCCAGACCTACCGGGACATCCGGGAACAGGCGTCGCGCATCGCGGCCTGCAACCTGACCTTCGCCTGGGAAGACGCCAACAGCCTGGGATTCGAAAAGGACTCGATCGTCAAGGGCGGCATTCACTTCTCGTCAGAACACAATTCCCCGCAAGGCACGCTGTGGGAAGACCGGGTCTTGCTTTCCGAGGCATTCTTCCGCGAACTCAAGGCTCATCCGGTTCCAATCTGGGAACCGGCGTTGCGCCACATCCAGAACAACAGCACCAGCATCGACATCTACATCTGGCTGGCCTACCGGCTGCACAGTCTGACCAAGTCCACGACCATCACTTGGCCGGCGGTGTTCGAACAGTTCGGTGCCGGCTATTCGCGTCTGCGCGATTTCCGCAAACGTTTCATCGAAGCCCTTCAGCTTGCGATTGCCGTCTACCCGGAGGCACGGGTCGACGTGGAGGATCACGGGTTGCTCCTGCACCCCTCTCCTCCCCCGATTCCGGAACGGAAGATGACCCAGCTCATGCGCTGATCCGGGTTTTCGGCCGCGTTCGGACAAACGCGACAAGACTCCAAACGGCGGCCCGAAACGCCTCGCGACAACACTCCAGCCCGCCACACCCGATCAGGGGACTCCATGCCCTACAAGGCCCTGCTGCTGGACCGTGACGGGATCGTGAACGTCGACCGCGGCTATGTCGGCGACATCGGTCGTTTCACGTTCCTGGACGGCGTCTTCACGCTGGCGCGGCACGCGGTGGACCGTGGTTTCCGGGTCGTCGTCGTCACCAACCAGTCGGGCATCGCGCGCGGCTACTTCACCGAAGCGGCGTTCCTGGAACTGAGCGACTGGATGCGGGGCATGTTCCTGGACCAGGGCGTGGAGTTGGCCGGCATCTTCCATTGCCCCTATCACCGCAGTGGTGTGGTCGAACGCTACGCACGCGACAGTTTCTGGCGCAAACCCAACCCCGGCATGATCCTGGACGCTGCGCGTCGGCTTAACCTGTCACTATCCCGGTCGGTCTTTCTGGGCGACCAGCCGACGGACATGGAAGCGGCCAGGGCGGCCGGCGTGGAGCGGCGCGTCCTGCTGTGCTCAGAAGACGATCCGATCCGACAGGAAGCGGCAACATCCACGATCCGCCGTCACACGGACCTGATCGCTTCCCTTCTCTGATCTCCCGAACAGAAGTCCGTTGAGCCGGGTCACACCGGAGCAGCGCGGATTCATTGCGCGTCGGGGTTTCCGAAAGCGAGGCCGGTGATGGCGGTTGCCCAGACGTCCCGTTCTCGCAGATAGGCCGCTGTCGTTTCCGATTTCGAATGCCGCAGGTGTTTCATCACCTTGTGAAGGTCGGCCCCGGCATTCCCCGCCTCGGTCGCGAAACCGGCACGCAGCGAGTGGCCCGAAAAGCTGCGGCCACGCAGCGCGGCCTGCCGTGAGGCCTCCGGGTCGGCTTTGCACACCAGACCGGCGACGATGTCCGGCACGCTGCGGTCGGTCAGGCGCTGACCGGACGGCATGCCATTGCGGCGGAGCGACACGAACAGCGGGGCATGGTGGTCCACGTCGTCGCGCAACTGCCGCCAATCACCAAGAGCCTTCAAGACATCGAGCTCGGGATCAGCCGCGCGCTCGATGCCTACAAGAGCGCCTTCACCCCGCTGGTCGCCCTTGGCCCGGCAGATGGTTAGCAGCAGGCCACGCGGGCTTTCCTGGCAGTCGCCGAAGTCGAGGGCGACGAGTTCGGAGCGGCGCAGCGCGGCGCCCCAACCGATCAGCAGCAACAACCGGTCGCGGGCGCCACGGGCGCCGCCCTCGGCCGGACCTTCGCGGGTCGCCGCGATCATCGCCTTGAGCAGGCCGCGCTTGATCGGTTCGGCCTTGCGTTCTTCCTCGCCGGCGCGACCGCGCAGGATGCCGTCGAACACCAGGGCGATGCTGGGGTGGTCCTTGGGCAGGTGCAGCCCAGCCCAGCGGTGGGCCATGGCGATGGCGTCGAGCGCCACGCGGATGGACTTGCGGGCGAGCGGCTTCGGCATGATGGCCGTGCCGTCCGGCCGGCGCACCGGCTGGGGGTCGGCGAGCGCGGTCAGGTGCATGCCGATGAGACCAGGGTCGCCGCTGAGCGGGGCCACGTTCATGACATGGGTGCACCAGACGGTATAGCGCTCCCAGGCGACGCGGTAGGCGCGGCGGGTGTTGTCGGCCAAGGACTGGGCGGCGAAGACGTGGGCACGGGCTATCAGCCGTTCCGCTTCGGCGCGATCCGCTCCCTGGGGCACCCGGAGGTCGCCGAACAGGCCAGTCGGAAAAACCAGCGTGCCGTCGGCTTCGACACGCCAACGGGCGGATTCTTCGGCCGATGGCGAGGCGGCCGATGGCAAGGCGGTTGGCGGCAGAACGGTCGGCATGAAAGCTCGTCAGCGAAGGAGACCATGGCGCGTAACGTGCCGGGAGACAGGTTAAGGTCCCATAAATGAGTGCCGATGGTTCATTTCCGCCGGTTTTGTTCCCATAGTGTCCCTTATCGGAATCATGCTATCGGAAATTAAATCTATTTGTTGAAGCTGGAGCAGGGGTTCGAAACAGCTGTCCGGGCAACCCTATTTTAAAAGACTAAATGTTGAATGACACATTCCAACCCCTTACTCCACCGGCTATCCTGAAGCGGAACCAACGTCGACCCACGAGGCTCTGGTCGTATGGAAAGCTGACGATGACGGAGTCCTTCTCGACACCTCCACGGCGATCTTTGGATAGCCCTGCTGCTGGCGGTAGCGGCCACCGCTGGATCGATGACATCGACGCTCTGCTTGCGGGCGGCGAGGATGAGTCAGATGACCGCCGGCCGGCCGCCGCGCGAGCTGGCTTCACCGGACACTTCGACGGCGCCATCCTGATGGCCGCCTGCGCCGCCACCGCCGCCATCACCCGGCTCGACGAGCGGCTGGCGGCCGCGTCGCCGTACCTTCGCCGGGGCTGGCAGGAACGCTGGTTGCTGCGCTCCACCATCGCCTCGATGGCACTCGACGGACGCGGCCTCGACGAGGACGACCTGCGGCTCGACAGCATTGGCGCGTTGCCCCGCGCCGCCGACGCGGACCTGCGGGTGGCGCGGGAAATCCTGAGCCTCAGCCGCCACGCGGCGCGACGAACCGCCACAAAAAATTTGTTCGCAGCGCCTCGCCTGATGGCGCTGCTTCGTCCGCCTGCCACGGTGATCGAGCGCCGCCTGCGGAACCGCCGCGCCCAGGTCGATGCCGCCATCGAGGCCGGTGCCGATGAACGCTTCCTGGAGATCATCGGACAACCGGTCGACCGCGTGGTGGCGCGCCGGGGCTTGGAGGACGCACTGGACCCCAACGCCTTGGACAGCCTCGCGACGATGCCGCCGGTCCTTGGTGCCGTGATGCTCCTCGCCCGCTGGCACGCTACCGCTGCCCCATCCCTGGGGGCGGCCCCTGGTCGCATCCTCGCCGACCACTGGCTGCGCCATGCCGGGCTGACGCGCGCCGCCATCGGCGGCATCGCCGTGGGCTTCGGGCGCGGGGCGCGGCAAGACTACGAACCCTGTCGCATGGACACCTGGGCTGCCGCCGGCCTCGCCGCCGTTCGGCGTTCCGCCGAGGCCGGGTTGGCGTTGTTGAACAGCCTGGAAAGCGCCGAACGCGCCATCCTGGAGCGCGACGCCTGCGCGATCAAACGAGCTCTGGAGAGCGGCGAACGCACCCGCGCAAGCCGCCGGGATCGTGTCTTCGAGGGCCTCTTGCACGTTCTCGTGGAACGTCCGGCAGCGAGCCTCCCGCAGATCCAGGCGGCGATGGACACCACCCGCCCGCGCTATCAACGACGCACGCAGGGTGGGATAGCGGATATGGCGGCCGTTCCCGCTCCATCAATCGAAAATCCCGAGTCTCCTCCGTTGTCCCGCAAGCGCGCGGGTGAAGAGGTGGTGCGCCGGCATATCTCCACCTTGGAAAGGCGGGGGCACGTCGTTCAGATGCGCCACCGTGAGGATGGGAAGCGGGCGGTCATGCGGATCTACCGTTTGGTAGGCTGCTGATCGGTCGGCGGCCTTTTGAAGCGGTTGCTTGTGCCGCGACAGCCACCTCCGGGGGTGCGGACGGAGAAGCCCAGGCTCGCCAGTTTGCGCATGTGGCACCGCCTGATGAGCATCCGCACATGCCTGTCCATGTTGCCGAGGTGATCGGCTCTCCATCCGGGGAGGCCGCGCATCCGTGTCAACGCCGTCCGTAGGGCCACCTCCCAGAATGCGCCGTGGCGCTATCGATTGCGTCTTTCCCTTCCCTCAAAGAGGTTCGGGCGCATCCAAAGGATTTAAGTTCAGATAAAGTCATTCATCTGAAGAATTCCTCCAGTTGGAATGCTTGTTGATGGATTTGTCGTTTTCTATGAGGAGTAGGAGTTATTACTTATTAGGTTCTTGCGGGAATATACCCTGGAAATTCATGTCATAGGAAGTCGCACGCTTTGCCATATACGCGGGCGGGGCGCCCGGTCATCCCAACGATCACAACAAAATTTACGGAGAGTTTCCCTTGAACGAAGTCATCATCGCGGACGCTGGGCTCGAGGATCTCGACGGGCTGCTCAGCCACCGCCGTCCCGACGTTCAGGTTACGCTCGTCTCCGCCACCGACGATGGCCACGCCGTGCTGGCCGCCGTCCTTGCCGCACGCCCGTCCGTCCTGCATCTGGTCGCCCATGGCGAGCCGGGACGGGTCCTGTTGGGCGCCCAGCCGCTGGACGCGCGCTCGCTGCTCGACCGCTCCTGGCCGGACGCGCGCGGCACCGAGATCCACATCCACGCCTGCCATGCCGGCGCGGGTGCCGAAGGGCGTCTCCTCCTCGACCGACTGGCCGCCGCCACGGGCGCCGTGGTTGCGGCCTCCTCGGGGCCGGTCGGTCCGGCGGATCGGGGAGCCTCGTGGAAGCTCGACGTGCGCACCGCCCCCGTGTTTACCCCCTCCCCCTTCGCTGGGGTCGAGGGCGCCGGGGCGCGCGGCTGGGCCCATGAACTGGCGGTCACCGGTACGCCGACCGACGGCAACGACACGCTGACCAGCGATGACGCGGCGGACAACATCAACGGCGGGGCCGGCAACGACATTCTGATCGGCAACGGCGGCAACGACACGCTGATCGGCGGCGTTGGCCACGACACCATGGACGGCGGCGCCGGGGCCGACGTGTTCGACGGCGGTGACGGTTTCGACGTCGTCACCTACGAGAACGCGACCTCCGGCATGGTCATCGACATCGGCAACCCGGCGAACAGCACGGGCGACGCCGCGGGCGACAGCTTCACCGGCATTGAGCGCTGGATCGGCTCCAACTACGCCGACACCATGGTGGCCGGCAACGACCCCGTGTGGTTCTGGGGCCATGCGGGCGACGACGTGGAGATCGGCGGCGCCGGCAACGACACGATGGAGAGCGGCGACGGCAACGACACCGTCTATGGCGGCGATGGCGACGACCAGATCTACAGCCGCGCCGACAACGACGTGCTCTACGGCGAGGCCGGCAACGATCTGATCTACGGCGGCTGGGGCAACGATATGCTCGACGGCGGCGCCGGCAACGACACGCTGTTCGGTGAAGGGGACGCTGACACCATCAACGGTGGCGATGGCGACGACAGCCTGGACGGCGGTCAGGGCAACGACCTGATGAATGGCGGCGCCGGCAACGACACGCTGATCGGCGGCCTTGGCCATGACACCATGGAGGGCGGTGCCGGAGCCGACGTGTTCGACGGTGGCGACGGCTTCGACGAGGTGACCTACGCGAACGCCACCGCGGGCGTCGTGCTGGATCTGCGCAATCCGGCGAACAGCACCGGGGATGCCGCGGGCGACACCTTCACCAACATCGAGCGCTGGATCGGCAGCGAGTTCGACGATCGGCTTGTCGGCAACGATGACGGCGTCTGGTTCTGGGGTCATGGCGGCAACGATGTCGAGATCGGCGGCGCCGGCAACGACACGATGGAAAGCGGCATCGGCAACGACACGATCTATGGCGGCGGCGGTGACGACCGGGCCTTCGGGCGGGCCGACGACGACATGCTGTACGGCGAGGCCGGCAACGACCTGCTGGCCGGCGGTGGCGGCAACGACATGCTCGACGGTGGCACCGGCAACGATACGCTGATCGGCGATTGGGGCGTCGACACGATGATCGGCGGCGACGGCGACGACGTGTTCTACAGCGGTGCGCACGATCCCCTGCCGGAGGCTGACATCATCCAGGGCGGCGCCGGCAACGACACCTTCATCATCGCCGCTCAGAGCGACGCCGGCACCGTCTCCTACGACGGCGGCGAGGGCACCGACACGCTGCGCATCAGCTCCGACAACGTCGCCGATCCGGAAAACAAGATCACCACGGCGACGCCGCAGATCGACATCTCCGGCATGGCCCTGACCAGCGTGGAGAGGCTGGAACTGGTCGGCAGCGTACGCCACACGGTGACGATGACCGCCGCCCAGGCCAACGGTTTCGCCAGCATCATCGGCGCTACCGGGGGCGACGTCTTCACCGTCACGGGCACGGCCATGACGGGCGCGGTCACCGCCGGCAACGGCAGCCAGCTCACCGCCGGGCAGGTGCAGGCCGAGACGGTGAACGGCGTCACTCTGCTGCACATCGGCACCGACGCGACGGCGGGCGCCGACGTGACGCTGCGCTTCGCCGGCGGCTTCACGGCGGACCAGTTCCAGGTCAACGGCAGCGGAATCACCCTGAGCGGGACCCCCTCGACCCCGCCGACGACGGAGCCGCCCACCACCGAACCGCCGACCACGACTCCTCCCACGACGGAGCCGCCGACCACCACCCCGCCGGTGGACAACCGTCCCTCGACCGCCATGCAGCGCATCGTGGACGGCGTGACCGAAGACGTGAAGGCCTACGCCTATGAAGGGCCGGTTTCCACCCTGCAATGGACCTTCCTGGGCGATGCCCGCAGCGAGGTGCTGGGCGGGTCGGACGGCAACGACTTCCTGAACCTGCTGGGCGGCGACGACGCGGCCGCGGGCGGGGCCGGTGACGACGTGCTGGACGGCGGCTCGGGGTCCAACTGGCTGATCGGCGGTTCGGGCAAGGACACCTTCTTCGTCGATGGCCGCGGCACCGAGGTTACCTGGTCCACCGTCACCGACCTGGAGCAGGGCGAGTGGTCCACCCTCTGGGGCTACAAGGAAGGCGTCTCCACGCTGCGCTGGGAGGAGATGGACGGTGCCGAAGGCTACAAGGGCGCGACGGTCCATTGCGACATTGACGGCAACGGCACCGTCGACGCCAGCATGACCTTCGCCGGCAAGGCCGTGGGCGCCATGACCACCACCACGGGCACCATGGGCGACCAGAACTACATTGCCTTCATCAGCCTGTGATCCAGCCCGGTTTGTGATCTGAGACGCTGAGCGGAAAAGCGGCCCGGGGAACCCTTCCCCGGGCCGCTTCTGTTTGTCTTCATCGTTTGAGGCAATCCGTTTGTGTGACGCTTATCTCTTCTAAAGATCCTATAGTCATCCCCGTATTTTCCTGTATTCGCTCTTGATGGTTAGAATTTTCCACGCTTTTCATAGGACGTTAAAAGATCATAGGTCTATTGAGTTTCCTTTTATCAAGTAAGATAACCCTATAACTACGTTCCATTGATGAGGATGTATTATTTCTTATTGGGCAATTGCGAAGATGCTCTCCGAAAGCGCATGTGATTGGGTGTCGCGCTTCCCCGTATCCGCGAACTTCCCGTAAACGCGAACGATGCGACCGGGCGCCCCAGCGATCACCACAGAATGCACGGAGAGTTTCCCTTGAACGAAGTCATCATCGCGGACGCTGGACTTGAGGATCTCGACGGGCTGCTCAGCCACCGCCGTCCCGACGTCCAGGTCATGCTCGTCTCCGCCGCCGACGATGCCCACGCCGTTCTGGCCGCAGCGCTCGCCGTCCGTCCGTCCGTCCTGCATCTGGTCGCCCACGGCGAGCCGGGACGGGTCCTATTGGGCGCCCAGCCGCTGGATGCGCGCTCGCTGCTCGACCGCTCCTGGCCGGACGCGCGCGGCACCGAGATCCACATCCACGCCTGCCATGCCGGTGCGGGTGCCGAGGGCCGTCTCCTCCTCGACCGGCTGGCCGCCGCCACGGGCGCCGCGGTCGCGGCCTCCTCGGGGCCGGTCGGTCCGGCGGCGCAGGGCGCCTCCTGGACGCTCGATCTGAGCACCGCGCCGGTCGGCACCCCCTCTCCCTTCGCGGCGGTTGAGGGCTGGACCCATGTCCTGGCCGTGACCGGCACCACGACGGCGGGTCCCGACCTGCTGACCAGCGATGACGAGCCGGATGTGATCGAAGGCGGGGCCGGCAACGACACGCTGAACGGCGGCGGCGGCAACGACACGCTGATCGGTGGTGCGGGTGCCGACGTGCTGAACGGTGGGGCCGGCTTCGACGAGGCGTCCTACGAGACCGCCACCTCGGGCATCGTGCTTGACCTGCTGACTCCGGGCAACAGCACGGGCGACGCCGCAGGCGACACCTTCATCGACATCGAGCGCTGGGTCGGCTCCAACTTCGATGACACCATGGTGGCCGGGAACGACCCCGTGTGGTTCTGGGCCCATGACGGTGCCGACTCGGTGACCGGCGGGGCCGGCGACGACACGCTGGAGAGCGGCAACGGCAACGACACCGTCCATGGCGGGGCCGGGAACGACCAGATCTTCGGGCGGGCCGACGACGACATGCTCTATGGCGACGACGGCGACGATCTGCTGGTCGGCGGCGGCGGCAAGGACAGCCTGATGGGCGGGGCCGGCAATGACACGCTGGTCGGCGACTGGGACGCCGACACGATGATCGGCGGCGACGGCGACGACGTGTTCTACAGCGGCGAGCACGGTAACCTGAACGAGGCCGACGTCATCGAGGGCGGCGCCGGCAACGACACCTTCATCATCGCCGCGCAGGGCGACGCCGGCACGGTCTCCTACGACGGCGGCACCGGCACCGACACGCTGCGCATCAGCTCCGACAACGTGACCGATCCGGAAGGCAAGATCACCACGGCGACGCCGCAGATCGACATCTCCGGCATGACCCTGACCAGCGTGGAAAACCTCGATCTGGTTGGCAGCGTCCGCCACACGGTGACGATGACCACCGCCCAGGCCAGTGGTTTCACCAGCGGGGTGGCCGGGGCCATGGTGGGCGACGCCTTCACCATCTCCGGCACGGCCATGACCGGAACGGCCACCGCCGGCAACGGCAGCCAGCTTGGCGCCGGGCAGGTGCAGGCGGAGACGGTGGACGGTGTCACCTTCCTGCGCATCGGCATGGACGCCACGGCGGGCGCCGACGTGACGCTTCGCTTCGTCGGCAGCTTCACCGCTGGGCAGTTCCAGCTCAACGGCGACACCGTCACGCTGATCGACGCGCCGCCCACCACCGAACCGCCCACCACCGAACCGCCGACGACGGAGCCGCCCACCACCGAACCGCCGACCACGACTCCTCCCACGACGGAGCCGCCGACCACCACCCCGCCGGTGGACGACCGTCCTTCGACCGGCATGCAGCGGATCGTGGACGGCGTGACCGAGGATGTGAAGGCCTACGCCTATGAGGGCCCGGTGTCCGGCCTGCAATGGACCTTCCTGGGTGACTCCCGCGGCGAGGTGCTGGGCGGATCGGATGGCAACGACTTCATCAACCTGCTGGGCGGTGACGACGCTGCCTGGGGTGGAGCCGGTGACGACGTGCTGGACGGCGGCTCGGGGTCCAACTGGCTGATCGGCGGCACGGGCAAGGACACCTTCTTCGTCGATGGCCGCGGCACTGAAACCACCTGGTCCACCGTGGTCGATCTGGAGCAGGGTGAGTGGGCCACGATGTGGGGCTATCAGGAGGGTGTCTCGAAACTCTCCTGGGAAGAGATGGGCGGCGCCGAAGGCTACAAGGGCGCGACGGTCCATTGCGACATCGATGGCAACGGTACGATCGACGCCAGCATGACCTTCACCGGCAAGGCCGTGGGCGCCATGACCACCACCACGGGCACCATGGGCGACCAGAACTACATCGCCTTCATCAACCTGTGATCTGAGGCAGTCCGAAACGCGCCGATCCGGGGGATGCCTTCCCCCGGATCGGCTTTTCCTGTTGATGCCGGCTGTTGATGCAACGGGGATGACCGTCAACCTTGACCGATTCGGGGCGCCGTCGTATCGGTTGAACACGGCAAGCGCATTCGCTGTGGAGGTTGACGTGCGTGGCGAAGACATGAGGCTCCTGCGCGAGGAGCGCAAACTCTCACAGCCGGATTTCGCGGCCTGGCTGAACGAGCGGCTGGAGCGGCGCTACGACCGGTCCAAGATCTCCCGCTGGGAAAGCAACAGCGAGAAGATCCCCGATGCGGTGGTCCGCTTTCTCCTGAAGGAGACGGCGGTGGTGGACGGCAAGCATGGCCCGGCGCTGGTCATCTGCCTCGCCAACCAGAAGGGCGGGGTCGGCAAGACCACCTGCACGGTCAACACCGCCAGCATCCTGGCGCGCGAGGGCTATCGCGTGCTGATCATCGACGCCGACCCGCAGGCGAACGCCACGGCGCATCTCGGCATCGACCTGATCGAGTATGAGGAGGGCCGGCGCAAGTCGCTCGCCCATGTGCTGCGCGAGGAGGTCGCCGTCGAGGACATCGTGGTTCCGGTCGGGGACATCGGGTTGGAGATCGCCCCGTCGAGCATCGAACTGGCATCGGTCGAGGTGGAACTGACCGCCGACCCCAGCGGTCCGATGGCGCTGCGCGAGCGGCTGCAGGATGCGCGGGAGGCCTACGACTTCATCTTCATCGACTGCCCGCCGAACCTCGGCCAGTGCACGGCCAACGGGCTGGTGGCGTCGGACGTCATCGTCATCCCCTGCCAGACCGAGTATCTGTCCTCCATCGGCGTGAACCATCTTCTGAAGACGATCAACAAGCTGAAGCGGCGCTGTCACCCCAGCCTCGCCGTCCTGGGCATCCTGCCGACCATGCACAACGCCCGCCTGAACCAGCATCAGGTGACGTTGGAGCAGCTGCACAGCGCGTTGGGGAGCACACTGCGCATCTTCCCGCCGGTGCCGCGGGCGACGATCTACGGCGACGCCGCGCTTGCCGGCCGTGCCGCGTTGGAGGCGGTGCCGGACGCGCCGGGAGCGTCGTCGTACCGGGCGCTTGCCGACGCCATCGCCGTGGAGCGGCGCAAGCGCGTGGAGGTGGCCAATGTCGCGTAAACTCGGAACCGGGAACCTCGCCCGGCTGAATGCCATGAGTCGCGGCGCGCTCGCCGTCTTCGCGGAGCCGGAGCAGGGCGTCCGGCTCGTCTACCCCGACGTGGACTGGATCGAGGCCAATCCCGACCAGCCGCGCCGCCGCTTCGATGAGGCGGAACTGGTCGCCTTGACGGACTCCATCCGCAAATACGGCCTGCAACAGCCGATTGGCGTGCGGGAACTGGGGCCGAGCCGCTTTCAGCTCGTCTTCGGGGAGCGGCGCCTGCGCGCGGTCCGCGCGCTCGGCCAGCAGACGGTGCCTTGCATCCTCGTGCCGGACGGCATCGACACCGCCGAGGTGGCGGTAGTCGAGAACGTCCTGCGCGCCGATCTGACGCCCTTCGAAGAGGCCGACGCCTTTGTGGCTTTGGTGGAGAAGCACGGTTATTCCCATGCCGATCTCGGCCAGATCATGGGGCGCGACAAGGCGGAGATCACCCGGACTCTTGGGCTGACCCGGGTCGCCCCGGCGGTAAGGGAACGCTACGAGGGAGCCGAGAAGAAGATCGCCCGCTACAAGCTCTACCAGATCGCGGCGCTCGAAGACGCGGAGGCGCAGATGCGCCTGCTCGACAGCCTGACCGACGACCAGCCCCAGCCTGCCCTGCGCGCGCCCGGCGTTGCCGCAACGGGAGCGCGGGACGAGCCTGAGGCGGTGCTGAGCGCTTTCAGCCTGCGCGTTTCCCGCAACATCCTGCGCACGCGGGAAGCCCTCCAGGCGTTTCAGGAAAAGCCGAAGCGGCTGGAGGACGTGGACCGCGAAGTCTTGCGCGACCTGCGCCGTTCCATCGACGCCATTCTGGATGATGAGGAAGGCTGAGCGGAGCCGGTGAGAATTCTCACCGATCCTTTTCCTCACGCGAAGCGGTGAGAATTCTCACCGGCCTTGTCGGAACTCAGGCGAAGAAAAAGGCCCCTCCCCGCATCCGCAGGGAAGGGCCTTTTCGATTTTGGCCGATCAATTTCAGCCGATCAGTGGGCGCTGCCGCCGTCCTCGAAGGAAGGGGCCTGGAGGCCGGAGGCTTCCAGCTGCGCCACGACCATGCCCTTCAGCCGCTCCAGCCCTTCGGGGGTGCCTGACTCCGCGCGGGCCACCAGCACGTCCTGGGTGTTGGAAGCGCGCAGCAACCACCAGCCGTCCGCCGTCTTGACGCGCACGCCGTCGATGTCGTTGACATCGGCACCCTCGGCCTTCAGGCGGGCCTTGACCTCCTGGACGACCTGGAACTTGCGCTCCTCGCTCACCTGGAAGCGGGTTTCGGGGGTGTTCACCACGTCCGGCAGGCGGTCGCGCAGTTCCGACAGGGGCTGGTTCAGCTTGCTGACCAGACCGATCAGCCGCACCGCGCAGTACAGAGCGTCGTCGAAGCCGTACCACTTGTCGGCGAAGAAGATGTGGCCCGACATTTCGCCGGCCAGCGGCGAGCCGGTTTCGGCCATCTTCGCCTTCAGCAGCGAGTGGCCGGTCTTCCACATCAGCGGGTTGCCGCCGAGCCGGGCGATCTCGTCGAACAGCGTCTGGCTGGCCTTCACGTCGGCGATGATCGTCGCGCCGGGGTGGCTCTTCAGCACGTCGGCGGCGTAGATCGCCACGAGCTGGTCGCCCCACACCACGCGGCCCAAATGGTCGATGGCGCCGATGCGGTCGCCGTCGCCGTCGAAGCCGATGCCGATGTCGCAGCCATGTTCCGCCACCGCCGCCTTCAGGTCGACGAGATTCTTCTCGACCGTCGGGTCCGGATGGTGGTTGGGGAAGTTGCCGTCGATCTCGTCGAACAGCAGGACGTGCTTGCCCGGCAGCTTCGCGGTCAGGCGGCGCAGGATCTCGCCGGAGGCGCCGTTGCCGGCGTCCCAGGCGATGGTCAGGTCGCGGGTGCCGTCATAGTCGCGCAGCAGGCGCTCCACATAGGCGTCCTTGATGTCGAGCTGTTCCGACGACCCTTCACCGGAGACATAGTCGGCCTTCGACGCGATGGCGCCGATATCGAGGATCTGCCGGCCGTAGACCGGACCCTTGCCCAGCATCATCTTGATGCCGTTGTAGTCCGGCGGGTTGTGCGAGCCGGTGATCATGATGCCGGCCGCCGCCTCGCGGTCGCGGGTGGCGAAATACAGCATCGGGGTGGGGCCGAGCCCGATGCGCAGCACATGAAGGCCGCAGGCGACCAGACCGTCCACCATGGCGGCTTCCAGCTCCGGCGAGGAGAGCCGGCCGTCGTAACCGACGCACACGGTCTTCCCACCGCCGCGGGCGACCACGGTGCCGAAGGCCCGTCCGACCGCGCGGGCATCCGCCGCGGTCAGGGTGCTGCCGACGATGCCGCGGATGTCGTATTCGCGCAGCACGGTCGGGTGGAAAGTGTGGGCTTCGCTCATGGTCTCGACAGTTCTCCTTGGACTGGATCGCTTCAGACGTTCTGGGACGGTGCGGTGGGCCGTCCGATGGAGGAGTAGGCGAAGCCGGCGGCGGCCATGTCCCCTGGATTGTAGACGTTGCGCAGATCGATCATGACCGGTTCCTTCAGCAGGGTCTTGACCCGCTTCAGGTCCAGTGCGCGGAACTCGTTCCATTCCGTCAGGATGGCGACGCAGTCGGCTCCGTCCAGGGCGCCGTAGGCGTCCTTCGCCCAGACCACGCCGGGCAGCAGCTTCTCGGCCTCGTGCATGCCGGCGGGGTCGAAGGCCCGCACGGTGGCGCCGGCGGCCTGGAGCGCCGGGACGATGTCGAGAGACGGGGCGTCGCGCATGTCGTCGGTGTTGGGTTTGAAGGTGACGCCCAGGACGCCGACGGTCTTGCCGGACACCGATCCGCCGCAGGCGGCGACGATGCGCTCCGCCATCTGCTTCTTGCGCTTGTCGTTGATGTCGACCACCGTCTCGATGATGCGCAGCGGGCTGCCAACCTGCTGGGCGGTGCGCACCAGGGCCAGCGTGTCCTTGGGGAAGCAGGAGCCGCCGTAGCCCGGACCGGGGTGCAGGAACTTCTTGCCGATGCGCCCGTCCAGCCCGATGCCACGCGCGACGTCATGGACGTTGGCGCCCACCTTCTCGCACAGGTCGGCGATCTCGTTGATGAAGGTGATCTTGGCGGCCAGGAAGGTGTTGGCGGCGTATTTGGTCAGCTCCGCGGTCTCCAGCGACGTCAGGACGATCGGCGTCTCGATCAGATAGAGCGGGCGGTAGAGCCGGCGCATGACCTCGGCCGCACGCTCCGAGCTGGTGCCGATGACCACCCGGTCGGGGCGCATGAAATCGCCGATGGCCGAGCCTTCGCGCAGGAATTCCGGGTTGCTCGCCACGTCGAAGTCGGCGTTGGGGTTGGTGCGGCTGATGATCGCCTTCACCTCGCGTCCGGTGCCGACCGGGACGGTCGATTTGTTGACGACGACGGTGTAGTGGTCGAGGTTGGCGGCGATCTCCTCGGCGGCGGCGTAGACGTAGGAGAGATCCGCATGGCCGTCGCCGCGGCGGGTCGGGGTTCCCACGGCGATGAAGACGGCATCCGCCCCGGCCATCGCCTCCTTCAGGTCCAGCGTGAAGGACAGCCGTCCGGCGGCGACGTTGCGCGCGACCAGCTCGTCCAGGCCGGGTTCATAGATCGGGATTTCGCCGCGCTTCAGGCGCTCGATCTTGCTGGCATCCTTGTCGACGCAGGTGACGTGGACGCCAAATTCCGAAAAGCAGGCGCCGGACACCAGCCCGACATAGCCCGTACCGATCATCGCGATGCGCATGGGGAACCCTTGTTGTCAACACCCTTTAGGCCGCCTGTGTCCGGCCCCGCCTTCAGCATGGAGCAGAACGGTGACCGCCTTCGATGGTTGCCTTGTCTTATCAGGATAGCCGTGATGCGGACATCACCTGCGGCAGGCTGCCGCGGGGCGGCGCGCCTTTGCTGAAAGCCGATTCATAGGACCTTCATGGGGCCGATGGCGGACGCGCCGGGTTTGCCGTGCCGGCGCGCGTGGCCTCAGCGGAACCACCTGGAAAATCCAGACGCCTCAGATTGCCTGGAGATAGGCGGGGTCCAGGGCGCCGTGGCGGAAGGGGATCCAGTCCTTGTGGTCGGCCCGGTACTGCAGGCCGTAGGGGTTTTTGAAGAAAATCTTCTGCAACGGCTGCCCGCCCTCGGTGCGGGTGCGCTCCAGGTCGATCAGGGATGAGGGGGCGAACACCTTTTCCCACAGCTCGGCGTTGTCCACGTCGCGGCCGGCGTTCTTCACATAGTCGCGCGCGGCGTCGCTCAGTTGCCAGGCCTCTTCGACCATCGCGTAATAGTCCACAGTACCCTCGGCCATGACCCTGCTCCGAAGCGTTCCAGATGACGCTTGGCATAGCGCATTTTTGGAAGGGAGAAAACTGTCCAGCAACGACGCCGGGTTGTCACGCCGGAGCGCGAAGCCCCAGCGTTCCGGCCAGGGCTACGGCGACCCGCTCCACGTCGGCATCCGTCATGGCCGGGAACAGGGGCAGCGACAGCGTCCGGGCGTAATGGGCCTCGGCGCCGGGCAGGGCGAGGTCGCCGTAGCGCCTGCGCCAGTAAGGCTGGCGGTGAACCGGAATGTAGTGGACCTGGCTGCCGATGCCGCGTGTCCGCAGATCGGCCATAACCTGCGCCCGTGTCCGCCCGCTGGCGGCAAAATCGATGCGGACGGCGCAGAGATGCCAGGCCGGACGGCACCAGGGAACGCAGGCGGCGGGCAGGACCAGGGGGGCGAGTTGGGACAGCCGCTCAGCATAAAGGTCCATCAGGTGACGTCGCCGCTCCACGAAGGCGTCCAGTCGTCCGAGTTGGCTGAGGGCGAGTGCGGAGTGGATGTCGGTCAGACGGTAATTGAAGCCTGGCTCCGCCATCTCGTAATACCAGGGATTAGCGATCCCCTCGGCGGCGAAGGCGGCCTCGTGGTCCTCGAATCCCGCCGGCTCACGCTCCATGCCATGGTTGCGGAAGCGGCGCAGCCGGGCGGCGAGATCCGCATCGTTGGTGGTCACGGCCCCTCCCTCGCCCGCCGCGATGGTCTTCACGGGGTGGAAGGAAAAGGCGGTGAGCGTGCCGAAGGCGCCGGAACCGACCGGCAGGGCGCGCCCATCCGGCATCACGTCTACGCTGCCGATGGCGTGGCAGGCGTCCTCGATGACCGCCAGTCCGTGGCGAGCGGCGAGCGCGCCGAGCCCGGTCCTGTCCGCGGTCTGGCCGGCAAAGTGCACGGGCACCAGGGCGCGTACCCGCCAGCCGGCGCGGGCGGCCCGCTCCATCGCCGCTTCCGCCTGCTCCGGCCCCATTAGGCCGGTTTCGGGATCGACATCGGCGAAGGCGACCTCCGCCCCCGCATAGCGGGCGGCGTTGGCGGTGGCGAGGAAGGTGACGGAGGGCACCACCACCGCGTCGCCGGGGCCGAGCCCCAGCGCGAGGGCGGCCAGATGCAGGGCGGCGGTCCCGTTGGCACAGGACACCGCATGAGCCGCCCCGGTGCGCTCGCACAGCGCCCGCTCGAACGCCTCCACCGCCGGCCCCTGGGTCAGCCAGTCGCCGCGCAGGACCGTGGTCACCGCATCGATGTCGGCCTGATCGACGTCCTGGCGCCCATAAGGCAGGAAGGGCAGCGGCGGTGGGAACGCCGGTCCGCCCATCACGGCGCTTCCGCGAGCAGCCGCATCAGCCGGGCGCCGTCCAGCCAGTCGCCGTTGGTGTCGCTGGCGTAGCGGAAGCCGTCGGCCACCGGCTTGGCGCCCAACCGCTGATAGGGCTCGTGCGTCCAGAAGGCGAAGGCTGGTTCGATGACGAAGCGGTCCGGCAGTTCGAAGGTCTGGCGGGAATCGTCCTCGGTGATCATCACCTCGTGCAGCTTCTCGCCGGGGCGGATGCCGACGAGCTTGTGCGGCAGATCCGGAGCCATCGCGCGGGCCAGATCGGCGATGCGCATGCTGGGGATCTTGGGCACGAAGATCTCGCCGCCCTGCATCATCGCGATGCAGGAAACAACGAAGTCCACCCCGTGCTGCAGCGTGATCCAGAAGCGGGTCATCCGGTCGTCGGTGACCGGCAGGGCTTCCGCCCCTTCCGCGATCATCCGGCGGAACAGCGGGATCACCGACCCGCGGGACCCCACCACGTTGCCGTAGCGCACCACCGAGAAGCGCGTGCCCAGCGAGCCGGACAGGTTGTTGGCGGCGATGAAGATCTTGTCCGAAGCCAGCTTGCTGGCGCCGTAGAGGTTGACCGGGTTGGCCGCCTTGTCGGTGGACAGGGCGATCACCCGCTTCACGCCGGTGTTCAGCGCGGCCCGCACCACGTTTTCCGCCCCATAGACGTTGGTGTGGATGCATTCCATGGGGTTGTATTCGGCGGCGGGCACATGCTTCAGCGCGGCGGCGTGGACGCACACGTCCACTTCGCGCATGGCCAGTTCCAGCCGCTCGCGGTCACGCACGTCGCCGATGAAGAAGCGCAACGTGGAGGCCCATTCGGGGCCGAGCTGCTGCTGCATCTCGTACTGCTTGAACTCATCGCGGGAGAAGACGATGACTCGGCGCGGGCTGGCGTGGCGCAGCACCGTTTCCACGAAACGCTTTCCGAAGGACCCGCTTCCCCCGGTTACCAGGATCGACTGGCCGTTCAGCATGCCGAAGCCGGGGAGCAGCGCCTCGGGCGGCGATTCGTTCGGACGGTCAAGCTGCTGCATGGTCAAGGACGTCCGCGCTTCGTGGTTCATTCAGGCCGGTTCGATCGACCTTAGCCCGAGACCCCTAGCAGTGGGTTAACATTCCAGCAAGGAATCCGCGGCTTCCGCGCGCAAGGATGGTGTGTCGGCACCGTGCCGCGGCCCGTTTTCCATCCAACCAGCGATGATGTGGGAAAAGCTTCGTGATACTGGAGCGGGCGAAGGGATTCGAACCCTCGACCCCAACCTTGGCAAGGTTGTGCTCTACCCCTGAGCTACGCCCGCGCCGCTCCAACGAAGGAGGCAGGGAGATACCCCACGCGCCCGGCGGAACGCAAGCCCCCTGTTTGGCTTGCGCTGAGATTTTTCTCTTCGGACGTCCCCATCCGCCTTCTTGGCGCATCGGAAGGAGACGTTAGGCTTAAAGTTATAACCCACTCAATGCTGTTGACTTCCCTGCATCGACTGTGGAAATTTCCTCTCACAAAACAAAGGCCTTGAGGTCTGGGGAGGAAACCAAAAACATCATGATGCTCCAAGAGCATTCGTCTGCCGCGCCGACCTCGTGTCCGGACGCGGCTTTTTTTTGCCCATCGCCGTTCCTTTACCGAAGTCCGGTAATACCACTCCAGGCGATGGCAGGCGGGATTTGGCCCCGCCCGCTTTTCCGCGGCGGTCCGCGTCACAGCGTGATGCCGCCGGCCTCCAGGTAGGGTTCCAGGGTCAGCACCTGGACCGTCGTCCGCCCGGCGCGGAGCTGTTCGCGCAGGCCCTCCTCCATCCGTTCGCGTTCCGCCGCCTTGGCGAGCGTGGCGGCGGCCTCGGCCTGGGGCACCACGACCACCCCGTCGTCATCGCCGACCACGATGTCGCCCGGCATGACCAGCACGCCGCCGCAGACGATGGGGGTGTTCACGTCGCCCGTGGGCTGGGTCTTGGTGGTGCCCTTCATGCTGGTCCCCCGGCAGAAGACCGGAAAGCCCATGCTGCGGATGGCCGCGGCGTCGCGCACGCAGCCGTCGATCACCAGCCCGGTCAAGCCCCGTTGGATCGCCGCTTCCGTCAGCACGTCGCCCCAGGGGCCGGCCTCGGTCATGCCCTTGAAATCGACCACCAGCACGTCGCCTGGACGGGTCAGCGCCATGGCGGCGTGGATCATCAGATTGTCGGCAGGGCCGCCGGACACGGTCACCGCGGTGCCGAACAGCGTCATGCCTTGGTAGAGCGGCTTGATCGGAAAAGACATCGCGCCCTTCTTGCCCATCGCTTCGTGCAGCGTGGCCGGGGACTGGCCGCGGAAGGCGGCGACCATCTCGGGGGAGGGACGGGCGAACTCTTTGACGACGGTCATCGGGTGGGCACCTTTCACGGCGTGAAATCCGCCCGCCCTCTGGAAATGCGGGCGGGCGGGGACAAGGAAGGAGGTTCGGGGATCATTCGTCCTTGAAGGCGTCGTCGCGGCGGCGGCGCACCGACGGCAGCACCATCAGGATCAGCAGGAAAGCAGCGGCGGCCAGCAGGCTGCCGCTGATCGGGCGGGTGGCGAAGACGGTGGGATCGCCGCCCGACAGCAGCAGAGCGCGCCCCAGATTCTCCTCCAGCATGGGACCCAGCACGAAGCCCAGCATCAGCGGCGCCGGTTCGCAGTCCAGCTTGCGCAGGACGTAGCCCAGGACGCCGAACATGGCCATCAGCAGAACGTTGAAGGCGCTGTTGTTCAGCGTGTAGGTGCCGATGCAGCAAAAGACCAGGATGGCCGGGAACAGATAACCGTAGGGCACCCGCAGCAACCGCACCCACAGCCCGATCATTGGCAGGTTCAGGATCACCAGGATCACGTTGCCGATCAGCATGCTGGCGATCATGCCCCAGAACAGCTCCGGCTGCTTCGCCATGATCTGCGGCCCCGGCGTGATGCCGTGGATGGTCATGGCGCCGATCATCAGGGCCATGATGGCGTTGGGTGGGATGCCCAGGCTGAGCATCGGGATGAAGCAGGCCTGCGAGGCGGCGTTGTTGGCGGCCTCCGGTGCGGCCACCCCCTCGATGGCGCCCTGGCCGAATCGCTCAGGCCGGCGGGACACTTTCTTCTCCAGCGAATAGGCGGCAAAGGAGCCCAGCGTGGCGCCGCCGCCGGGCAGGATGCCCAGCAGCGCCCCCATCACGGTGCCGCGCACCGTCGCCGGCCAAGCCTGGCGGATGTCTTCGCGCTTCGGCCACAGGCTGGCGATGGGGGCGGTGGTCCGCCCGACGCCGCCGGTCTGCTCCAGACTGGTGATGATCTCAGCCAGCCCGAACAGGCCCATGGCGAGCGGAACGAAGTCGATGCCGTCGTAAAGCTGCGGCAGGCCGAAGGTGAAGCGCGTGTCGCCGGAATTCACGTCGGTGCCGACCATGCTCAGCAGCAGGCCCAGCAGGATCATCGCGATGGCCTTCACCACCGATCCGTGGGCCAACGTCACCGCCCCGATCAGGCCCAGCAGCATCAGCGACACATACTCCGCCGGCCCGAAGGCGAGCGCCACCCCGGCCAGCGGCGGGCCCGCCACGGCGATCAGGAAGGTCGTGACGATGCCGGCGAACAGCGAGGCGAGGGCCGCCGTGGCGAGCGCCACTCCGGCCCGGCCCTGCCGCGCCATGGCATGGCCGTCCAGGCAGGTGACGACGGACGAGGATTCACCGGGCAAATTCACCAGGATCGCCGTCGCCGACCCGCCATATTGCGAGCCGTAGAAGATGCCCGCCAGCATGATGAGCGCGCCGACCGGTGGCAGGTGGAAGGTCAGGGGCAGGAGCATCGCCACCGTCGCGGTGGGGCCCAGACCGGGCAGGACGCCGATCAGCGTGCCGATCAACGCCCCGCCGAAGCAGAGCAGCAGATTGTCCGGGGACAGCGAGACCGACAGGCCGAGCAGCAGGTTGCCGAGCAACTCCGTCATGGCCACACCCGCAGGGGCAGGCCCAGCCCCCAGACAAACAGCGCGACGCAGCCCGCCGCCAGGGTGCCGCCCAGAAAGGCCAGAGGAACCGGGCGCAACGGCTGGCCGGCCAGATTGCCCAGTCCCACCAGAATCAGCACCGCGGGCACCAGCCCCAGGAGTTCCACCGTTCCGGCGAAGGCCAGCACCGCCGCCGTCACTCCAAGCAGAGGGCGCCAGCCCCAGGCCGGCAGTTCGGCGCCATGGGCCAGCAGGCTTCGCCCGGTCACCACGGCGCCGGCCAGCACCATCAGCAGCCCGATCATCCGCGGAAAGAAACCGGACTGCACGTAGGCCAGCGTTCCGGTGGGCCAATCGCGCCCCAGCCACAGGGCGGCCAAACCGAAAGCCGCGATCAGCGGGCCGGCGGCCAGATCCTGCGGAGCCCGGACCGGAACCTGCGGAGCCCGGACCGGAACCTGCGAGGTCGCCACTTCGCCGCCCATGATGGTCGGGAGGGTGTTTTCGAGCGCGCCTCGCGCGGTGCTGCGGGTGGCTGTGGACGGGCCGCGGGGGGGAGCGGTCGCGGAAGAAGGGGGGCGGAGGTCTGGGATGGGCAGGCTCGGCATGGGACTTCCACGGCTTTCAATGGGCGGCTTTCGGGGGAGGGAGTGCGGCTGCGGTCGCCGATCCATCGCCTTTCACAAGCATAAGGATAAAATTCAACAGGTAATCTTTATCACCCGTTGTTTATGCATCCTAATCAGATTACCAGGAAGGGCAAGTGCATCGAATCATCGCAGGTTTGTGATGCTCACTCGTCGGCGTTGCGCGATGAAAGATTGCTTTATTGAAAATCATGATACCGAAAGATTGATAAGATTTTTCGAATGCACGCACCGCTGCGAAATCCGAAGACCGCCCTTTCATGTTTCTTGCCCCAGCGGTGCCTGCCCGTTACCCAGAGCGCGTCGGAAACAAGGACAGGACGAAGGAGATCCGGGGATGACGCGCCGCCTGCGCCCGTGGACCGTGCTCGAAAGCCGTGAACTGCTCGACGCCGATCCGTTCTTGAAAGTCCATGTCGAGACGGTGGAACTGCCCGATGGGCGGGTCATCCCGGACTACTACCAGTTCGACATGCCGTCCTTTGCCTGCATCTTCGCCGAGACGGAGGATGGGCGCGCCATCGTTTATCGTCAGTACCGGCACGGGCCGCGGCGCGTGAATCTGACCTTTCCTGGCGGCCATCTGTCGCCGGATGAAGACCCGCTGGAAGCAGCCCGGCGGGAACTTCTGGAGGAAACCGGTTTCGTCTCCGACCATTGGACGGCGCTTGGTGGCTACACGGTCAACGCCAATCAGGGCGGTGCGGTGTCCCACATGTTCCACGCCACCGGTTGCCGCAGGATCGCCGACGCAGTGTCCGACGATCTGGAGGAGACGGAGATCCTGTTCATGACGCGGGAGGAACTGCTGACCGCCGTCGGACAGGGCGACATCGCCCTGCTCACCCAGATCGCCCTGGTCAGCATGGTGTGGCAGAACGACATCCGGACAGCGCTCAGCCACCGGCATCGGTGACGCGGCTTCGCTTGCCACTGTGCAGCAAGCCGGCTTTTCCCCGGCCAAGCGGAAGCTTGACCTTATTGATCTTTGTCAAAAAATGAGTATGTCTTCGGAATACATAGCCTGTTTACGCGCTGTTAATCAAATTGGCCCATAAATGGCCTCACCAAGTTCTCTTGGTTTCCTCCCTCCCAGAACTAGGCTGCGCCTTACCGGCTGCAGCCTTTTCTTTTTCCGGACACTGTCATTCGAAGGGGTTGGGTAGGGGGTGGCAGAGGCCGGCGTCTTTTCCGCGAAGACTGATCAGCAGGGGCTTGACCTTTGCTGCGTTGCAGCATAAATTGAATCCCGGATGCCCTTTGGGCGTTTCCTCCCTAGACTTGAAGGCCGCGCCGTCCTGGCTGCGGCCTTTTTCTTGACTCCGGCTTGCGGGGGCGTCGCCCCGGCGCCTGCGCGATCGTCTCTCGCGGCACGGTAGCGCCCGTGATATGCAAGCCGGACCATAGAAGCCCCGTTCGTTGAACCGAAGGCCCGCACCATGGCCGAGCGCCGCATGCCCTCCCTGTCCACCCTCCGCAACCTCGGGCGGGGGCTGCTCGTCCTGCTCCTGCTCGGCGGGGCCGGGGCCTGGTGGGCATGGCATGGCGCCTTCGGGATGGACGCGCTCCAGGACATCCTGCGTCATCACCCCGCGGCACCGGTCCTGTTCCTGTTCCTGCATATCCTGGCCAGCCTGCTGTTCTTCCCGCGCTCCGTCATGGCGATGGTCGCCGGGCTGGTCTTCGGCGTCTGGTGGGGTGGGGTGCTGGCGGCAGCGGGCAGCGTCATCGGCGCCTCCACCGGCTTCCTGCTGACCCGCTACGTCTGCGACGGGCTGGTTCCTGCTCTGGACCGGGCGCGCTGGGGCGACGTCCTGCGCCGGCTGGAGACCGGCGGCTGGCGCGCCGTCGCCATGCTGCGGCTGGTTCCCGTGCTGCCGCACAGCGGGGTGAACTACGCGCTCGGCCTGACGCGGGTGCGGCTCGGCGCCTACGCCTTCGGGTCGCTGGTCGGGCAGTTGCCGATGACCGTCGCCTTCGTGCAGTTTGGCGCCGCGGGCGACCACGCCCTGGCCGGCAAACCGGACTGGATCGCGCCGACCGTCATCGGGCTCAGCCTGCTGATCCTGTCGGTTCTGCTGCCGAAGGTCGGGCCGAAGCTGCGCGAGAAGTTCGGCGCCGGACGCGCCTGACGGCCCAGTTTCATACGGCCCAGTTTCATCAAGACGGTCCGGCCGGCGGCCCTTGCGGAGGCATCATGAACATCGTCTTCATTCATCAGAACATGCCGGGCCAGTACAAGCATCTGGCCGCCCGTCTGGCCGCCGATCCGGCGAACCGCGTCGTCTTCATCACCAAGCGCACCGACCGCGAGATCCCGAACGTCCGCCGCCTTTCCTACCAGCCCAGCCGCAAGGTGCGGGAGAACGCGCACCCCTATCTGGTATCCACCGAAAACGCGGTGCTGCACGGGCAGGCCGTCGCCCGGCTGCTGATGGGCCTGCGCGAGGAGGGCTTCCGCCCCGACGTCATCGTCGGCCATCCGGGCTGGGGCGAGACGCTGTTCGTCAAGGACGTCTTCCCCAACATCCCCTACCTGAACTACTGCGAGTTTTTCTACCGCGCCCAGGGGCTGGATGTCGGCTTCGATCCGTCGGTCCCGGTCAATGTGGACACGGTGCTGCGGCTGCGCATGCGCAGCACGCCGCTGCTGCTGGCCCTGGAGGCCTGCGACCGCGGCATCGCCCCGACCGAGTGGCAGCGCAACTCCCATCCGGCGCCGTTCCACCCGAAGATCGAGGTTATCCACGACGGGGTGGACACCGCGCAGCTCCTGCCCGACCCGGACATCCGCGTCACCCTGGCCAACGGCACGGTGCTGACGCGCCAGGACGAGGTGCTGACCTACGCCGTGCGCAACCTGGAACCCTACCGCGGTTTTCCCAGCTTCATGCGCGCCCTGCCGCGCATCCTGGAGGCGCGGCCCAAGGCCCATGTGCTGATCGCCGGCGGCGACGAGGTCAGCTACGGCTCGGCGCCGCCTGGAGGTGGGAAGAGCTGGCGGGAAACCATGTTGGCCGAGGTGCCGCTGGACCCGGCGCGCGTCCATTTCCTGGGGCACCTTCCCTACGACCAGTATCTGTCGGTCCTGCGGCTGTCGCGGGCGCACGTCTACCTGACCTATCCCTTCGTCCTGTCCTGGTCGATGGTGGAATCCATGGCGCTCGGCTGCGTGGTGATCGGCTCCGACACCGCCCCGGTGCGGGAGGTCATCCGGCACGGCGAGAATGGGCTGCTGGCCGATTTCTTCTCCCCCGACGACATCGCCGCCAAGGCCGTCGCGGTGCTGGAGGACCCCGGCGCCTTCGCCCCGCTGGCCCGCGCTGCGCGGGAGACGGCGGTGGAGCGGTTCGAGCTGTCCCACTGCCTGGAACGCCAGATCGCGCTGATCCGCGCGATGGCCTGAGGCTGAAAAGACCCCGCTCCATACGGCAATATTTTCCTGGCGGGTGGGCAGAAGCGGCCGCCCATGGGGAGGTTTTTGCCGGGCGTAGAGGCCGGAAAGGGGTTTTTGCGCTTGCGAAACGTGACACCCGCCCCGAGGGCAGCGGCGGGGCGAAACTCCCGGCACTGTTTTGATTTTGAGATAATTTCCAAACGAAGGTCCGGGAATCGTCGGTTCGAGGCGCGGGGCATGGCATGACCCTTGCGATGGTGTGGGTACCAATCCGGCGAACCCGAACATGAGTGCCTGCCATGTCCATGACCGCAGTCCAGCCGATGCCGGCTGCCTCGGCGACCGCCCTGGAGGCGGACGACGTTTCCAACACCCCGCGCCGCGGCGGTTTCGCCTGGGAAGCCGTGAAGACCCTGATCGCCGTCGCCGTCTTCGCCGCGCTGCTGCTGCCCGTGGCCTTTCCGTCGAAGGCGAGCCCGCAGGGCCGGCTTCAGCAGGCGTTTTCGGAAGACATGGCGCCGCCTGCCGTGAAGGCCGTGGCAAAGGCCGACGTCCAGAAGGCTGCCCGCAAGCCGATGGCGAGCAACTGAGTTCCTGACGGCGCCCGCTGCACGAAAGGCGTCCGGTGTCGCCGCCGGACGCCTTTGCCGTTCCTGCCTGCCAGGCTGAAACCGCTCAGAGCGGCCGGGCGCCGGTGCGGATGATGGTGCCGACGTGCCCGCCGCGCAGCGCCGCGGTCAGACGGCCCGGCACCAGCCCGTTCACGACCTGCACGCGCTCCAGGTGGCGGGCGTTCGCCATCACCTCCAGCAGCGCGCCGTCCAGCGGCAGCGTGCCGTCCCGCTTGGCCAGTTCGGCGGCGGTGGTCTCGCGCAGCAGTTCCGCCGTGCCGCCTTCGGGGCCGTTCGGGTCGGCGGTATAGATGCCGTCCACATCCTCCACGATGGTGAGCCCGGCAGCACCCAGCGTGTCGGCCAGCAGGAATGCGCCGGTGTCGGCCCGGTGCTGCGGGATGCGCGAGCCGGGGAACTCGTGGTGGTGGTAGGGCGGGAAGGCGCTGCCCACCACCGCGCGGGCGGCCGACAAATGGACCGCGAGCTGGTTCGCGATGGTGCCGTGCTCGACGTAGGACACGCCGTCGGGCGAGAGCAGCGCGGCCAGAATGTGGCCGTTCTGCCCGGCCTCGGTCGCGGCGAGCGGGGCGAGCGAGCCGACCGGAAGGCCAAGATCCAGCCCGACGCTGTAGAGATGGCGGGCGCGGATGCCGGCGCCGGTCAGGATCAGCAGCCGGTGTTCGGGAAGGACGCTTCGGATCTCCTCGACGATCGGCAGGATCGCCTCGTGGCCGCGGTCCATGATCGACCGTCCGCCGATCTTCACGACCTGGAGCCAGGGCAGCAGGCGGATCGGGCGAACGCCGGCGACCGGGGCGGTCAGGCTGCCGTCGAGAAGGGTCTGGCGCGCGAGCGGCGAGGCCACATGCTTGATGCTGTTGGCATGCTTCTTTTGCTGGGTGTCGGACATGGCGTGTGGTCCTTCAGCGCGCGGTGATGATGGTGCCGACATGCTCGCCGGCGAGCGCGCGGGTCAAGTTGCCGGGGACGAGGCCGTTGACGACCTGCACCTCGCGGACGTGGCGGGCGTTCTTCAGGAGGTCGAGCACCGGGAATTCCAGGATCGAGTCCTGCAGCCCCTTCGCCTTCATCTCGTCCACCGAGATCCTCGGGATGAAGGTGGCGTTCTTGGAGGTCTTTGGGTTCTCTGTGTAGAGCCCGTTCTCGTCCTTCACGTAGATCATCGCCCGGCAGCCGAACTGCTCGGCCACCAGGAAGCAGCCGGCGTCGGTGCGGTAGGGCGGAATGACGCCCTCGGCGGCGGGGCGCATCCACAGCTTGTAGGGCGGCATGCCGCTGAAGACGACGGCGTTCACTTCGGCCAGGAATAACGGTACCGACGACAGACCGGCGCCATCCACTGCGGAGATGCCGTGCTTGGCGAGGAGCTGGCCGAGCATGGCGGCGTTCTGATCGGCGACCGAGCCGCCGAGCTGCGAGAGCAGACCCGCCGGCAGGTTCAGCCCCGCCGCGATCGAGTAGATGTGGCGGGCGCGGGTGCCGGCGCCGGTCCCGATCAGCAGCTTGTGCTCTTTGCGGGCGGCGACGATCTCGTCGACCAGCGGGTAGACGGCGGCGCGTCCGCGGTCGATGACACTCTGTCCGCCGATCTTGAGCACCGTCGCGTTGGGCAGGATGCGGAAGTCCGCCGCGGCGTCCGCCGCCGCCAGAAGCTGCACGTCGGTCAGCGACCGCTGCATGAGGAGCGCTTCAAGCTCCGCTGTCGTGCTTGTCATGAGGGGCTGTTCCCTTTCGGTTCGAAGGCGTGTGTAAGGGGCCGTGTCCTTCCGGTCCAAGAAAATGGGCATCCGTCGGAATCGGCGGCAAGCGGGTGCAATCCCGCTCCGTGGATCCCGTGGAACGGCGTATGGAAGTCTGACTTTTGTATTAAGCGTTGACGGAACCGTGATCCCTTCCCGTTTCCACGTCAACCTGGAAAATAAAAATAATGTTGTTTTTCATGGCGTTATGAAGGGGGTGGTGATAACGCCGATGAATTGGTTCCCATGTCTCCCGTTCAATCCGCCGGGGCGTGCCAGTGGGTCCGGCGGCCCATGCTGGGCCAGGATGGGGAAAGGAGGGGAGCCGGCTACAGGGTGATGAAGGCGATGTAGGGCTCGCTGCCGGCCATGCCGGTGGTGACGGTCATGGCGCCCACCGCCATACCGGTGAAGGTCATGCTGGCGTCGATGGTGCCGTTGCCGTCGATGTCGCAGCGGACGGTGGCGCCCTTGTAGCCTTCGGCGCCGCCCATCTCCTCCCAGGTCAGCCGGGACTGGCCGGGCACGAACCCCCAGAGGGTCGCCCACTCGCCGCGCTCCAGATCGACAATCGTGGACCAGGTGACCTCGCCTCCGCGCCCATCCACGAAGAAGGTGTCGTGGCCCGGCCCGCCGATCAGCCAGTTGGAGCCCGAGCCGCCGTCCAGAACGTCGTCCCCGGCCCCCCCTGACGCGGCGTCGTCACCACCCATCAGGTTGATGAAGTCGTTGCCGTCCGAGCCGCCAACCACCTCGTCCTCGGTGGTTCCCAGGAAGCTCCATTGCAGGGTGGTGACCGGCCCTTCGTAGGCGTAGGCCGCCACCGTCGTCTGCACCCCGTCCACGATCCGGCTGAAAGGTACGGAGGGCCGCGCCGGAGCCGGGTCGGGGAGCGGCGTCGAGACCGACGGGGCGGCCGGCGACGGCGTCGGAGAGGGGGCGGGCGGGGCGGCGGGTGTGCTGTTGTCGGGCTGGGGCACCGGCACCGGCACCGGGGCGGGGGGTTCGTTGGCCTGGGGATCGGAAGGGGGCAGGGGAGTGGTCCCGCCGCCGTTCTGCGGGGGCGCCGTGCCGCCGCTGGAGACGATGCCCATCAGCGTCCAGGCGAGATCCTGGAGGCCGGCCGTCAGAGCCGGGGACAGCGGCAGCAGGCTGTAATCTTGGTTGTAGGCATCGGCGAACAGCGGGTCGCCGGTCCGGTCGTTCGCCCCGTAGGCGCCGACCTGATGCAGGAAGTTGGCGTCGATGGCGTTCTGCCCCGCCGACAGGATCGTCACGTAGCCGCCGAGCGGCACCGCCCCCGACACGAGGTTGCCGGTGACCGTGTTGTTCGCCGGGATCCCCGCCGCTCCGGCCAGGGGCACCCACTCGATGCGGATGAAGCTCTCGCCGTTGGCGCCCAGCACGCCGATGTTGTTGGTGACGGTGTTGTCGTGGCCGCCATGGATCATGACGGCGGCCCAGGCGGTGTCGCGCAGGAAGTTGTTCCGGACGGTCACGCCGCTGGTCAGGTCGTCCAGATAGATGCCGTAGCCCTTGTAGTCGCGCAGCCACTGGCCGGTGCTGGTGGTGGCGATGCCGCCGGTGTGCTCGACCCGGTTGCCTTCGATCCGCGTGCCGGTGTTCAGGTTCGACCGCCCGAGCAGCTCGATGCCGCCGGAATCCGCCGTCTCCAGCCCCGTGTTGCGGACGCGGTTGTAAAGGATGGCGTTGTTCAGGCTGATCGTCGCGGTGTCCCAGTTCTTGACCGAGATGCCGTAGCGCGAGCTGTGGTCGATGTCGTTGTGGGAGATCACCGTGTCGCTGATCCCCGACGCCATGATGCCGCCGGCGTATTTGCGCACCTCGCCGATGTGTTGGATGCGGTTGCCGGTGACGGTGTTGCCGATCGACTGGCCGGTCAGCGCGATGCCGTTGATGCCCAGATGGTCCAGATAGTTGTCGCTGACCAGATTGCGGTCCGATCCTTGGGTCAGCCGGATGCCGGTGCCGACGTTCACGAAGCCGTTGCCGGCGATGGTGTTGACGTCGCCGTTGAGGACGTCCAGCGCGTTGCCGTCCGTCGTCGTGTTGGTGAAGGTCAGCCCCTGGACCGTCACCCCGTTGGCGCCGTTCAGCCGCAGCAGCGTGCCAAGCCGGGCGACCTCCACCCCGGTCCCGGTGAAATCCTCCCCCGCCTTGATGACCAGCCGCCCGTCCGAGGCGCGGTAGGCGAACTCCCCAACCTGATCGACGTGAGCGCTGTTGCCCAGCAGCTTGAAGGTGGAGCCGTCGCGCATGGTGAAGGGCGCGTCGGCGGTGAAGGTCAGGGTGCGCGTCACCGTGTCGATGCCGGCGATGGTCAGGATCGCGTCCTGAAGCCGCTCGGTGTCGAAGACCTGGACCCGGCTGCCGGGCACCAGATCGGCGGCGGTGACATCGCCCGCGTGGTAGCGCAGGGCGTTCTTGCTGGCGCCATAGGCGCTCGCGTCGGCGACGAACCAGCCGGTGGTCGGGTCCTGAGGGTCGTAGGCCCCCTTGGAGGCCAGCCGGTAGCGCACGCCGTCGACGGTGACGTCCAGCCCCGGTGCCGCGGACAGGGGGGCCGACCAGACGCCGTTGCCCTCATAGGTGAAGCCGGTGACCCGCTCGCCGCCGCTGAGGACCGCCTGCTCGCCCGGATAGCCGAGGATGCGGACGCCGCTGTCCGGCGCGCCGAGGGTGAGCGTGTTCGTCAGATTGTAGGAGCCCTCGCGAACGTAGGTGGTCTTGACGGTGCCGGCGCGCATGGCCGCCTGCGCCCGTTCCAGGCTGGCGAAGGGGCCGTCGGTGCCCTCGGCGTTGGGGTTGGCCAGCCGCCCGGACCAGCCGTCGTTGCCGTTTTTCGCCACGTAGAAGGCGTCACCCTGCGGAGCCGCTGCGTCCGACGCGCTGCCCTGGAACACGGGGGCGGCGACCGCCAGGGTGACGGAGCCGTCGTTGGACGGCGCTGGGGGGGCCTGGGTCTTGCCGTTCACCGTCACGGCGCCGAGCGCCAGGGCGCCGGCCGGTGTCCCGTCCACCGGCAGGATCCGCACCGTGTGAGCGATGGACGGGTCCAGGGTGACGCCGAAGGTGAAGCGTTCGGCGGTGCCGGATGCGGCCTCCGCCTCCCCCACCGGCTTGCCATCCACCAGGACCTTGAAGCGCACCGGCCCCGTGGCGGACGCGCCACGCGCCGCTTCGACGGTGATGGGAATGGGCCGGGTGATGACCTCCTCCGGCTTGGGCGGGGGACGGACCAGCGGGCCGCCGAACATCTCCTCCCCCAGCCCGAAGGACAGCAGGCCGCCCCAATAGAGTCCCACCTGGCCGGCGACCACGTCCTTGCCGTCCACCGCGCCCTTGTCGTAGGTGGCGCGCGCGTCGGTGGACTTGACCTCCTGCCCGTCGACGGTGATGGAGCCGACAAACAGGTTGCGGTCCACCCCGTTCACCACCCCGTCGTTGTCGTACCAGATCGAAATCCGGTGGGCCTGATCGGGATCGAGCGTGGCGGTGAAACGGTAGGGCGTGCTGGAGGTGGCGGCGACCCACGCCTCGCCGATCATCACGCCATCGACCAGCAGCCGGAAATGCGGCGCTTGGCCGGCGGACACGCCCCAGGCGTTCACGACGACCGGGATGTCGATGGTCCGTTGCGGGGACGTGGACATGCGGGATCCTGGAGCCTGCGGGCGGGAAACCGCCCGTCCCGAGGGTTGCGGAATGCTCCCTCGCGCTCCAAAACTGGCATACCACTATCGATTGGGTGTGTGACATTGGTCCCAGAATGGCCACAGCCAAGACACTGGTCACAGCCCATGCGGGAGGGCTTGCCGGGGCTCGCGGAGCGGCGGTAGATAGCGGTGCCCCTCCCGCCTCCTACACCGAGTCCCCATGACCCTGCCGCCGACCTTCGACGCGGATGCCCTCGCCCGTTACGCGGCGGCGGACGTCATCTTCCTGGCCCAGGACGGGTATCGGCAGCCCTCCGCGCGGGTGCGCTGCTACAACTTTGCCAAGGCGCTGCGCCGGCAGGGGCTGCGGGCGGAGGTGCTGTCCTTCTTCGACCATCTGGGCGCCACCGATCAGGCCGGCGCCCTGTCCACCATCCCCGAGGAAGAGAAGATCCGCCTGAACCTGGAGGCCCACCGGGTGCTGGCGACCAACCCGCGGGCGGTCCTCTATGTGCAGAAGGTCGGCTATCACACGCTCGCGGCGGCCTTGGCGGCGGAGCGCGGCGGCAACCGGATCGTGCTCGACTACGATGACTACGAACTGGACATGCAGCCCTTCCGCCGGCTGGAGCCCTGGTTCCCCAGCCTGCGGCCCGACCAGCTCTTCCACACGGTGGCCAACCGGGCCGGGGCCTGCGTGGCGGCCAGCCATCGGCTGGAAACGCTGCTGGCTCCGTTGAACCCGAACACGCACCTGATCCACACGGTGGCCGACCAGGATCTGTTCACCGCGGACGGGCGGGACGCGCCGCGCCGCCGTTTCGGCAGCCGGGTGAACATTCTGTATTCCGGCGACTTCTGGGGCGACATCCCCATGAAGGACGTGCTGTTCGCGGTGGACGCCTTCGCGCTGGTCCCCCGCGCCGTGCGCGACCGCGCCTGTTTCCATATCATTGGCTTCGGGCGGGCCTGGGAGGAATTGAAGCGGCGCCTGAGGGAGCGGTTTCCGGATCTGCACAACCTCGAACTGCACGAGTTCATCCCGCCGGCCGAGATCCCCGCCGTGCTGCGGGAGATGGATATCGGCGTGCTGCCCTACTCGGCCAACGAGTTCAACGTGGCCAAGAGCCCGACCAAGATGTTCGAGTTCCTGCTGGCCAAGGTGGCGGTCTGCGCCACGCCGGTGGGCGAGGTGACGCACTGCCTGGAGAACGGCGTGTCCGGCCTTCTGGCCGAGGGGATGGAAGGTTATTCCGCGGCGCTCGCCCGACTGATCGGCGACGACGCCTTCCGCCGGGATGTCGCCGAGGCCGCCCACCGGGTGGCGATGGAGCGTTTCTCCCTGCAGGGCATCGCCCCGCGGCTGGCGGCCGTCGTCCGCGGCCTTCTGGAGCCGGGGGATCGGTCGGAGGCTCCCGCCGTGACGACGCTGGAGGATTTCCTGGCCGCCCGCCTCGCCCGGCCCGCCCCGCCGGCCCCGCGCGAGGTGCATCTGATGCGCCGCGACCTGGAAGCCCTGCTGGCCACCGAGGACCTTGAGGCCGCCGACCCGCGCCGCTGGAGCGGACCGCTGGTCGCCGCCCTTGACTGGCCCGGCCTGACCAGCGTGGAGCGGGTGGCGCCGGATCGCGTGGCCGCCCTGAAGGCCGCCGCGGCGCGCCACCGCAACGCCGCCCGGCTGCGCCCGGAGATCCTCCTGCCGGCGCAGGAACGGCCTTCCGGCCCTCCGGCTCTCAGCAAGCTCGCCGCGGCGGAGGATTGGGACGATCCGTTCTGGCGGCCCTGGGCGGTGCGGGTGCGGACCAACGTCTCGACCTTCCAGGCCCCCTATATCGACGACGCCGACGCGGAGCGCCGCCGCGACGAGGACGCGCGCAACAACATCGACAATTTCTTCAAGCGCAGCCGCGGCACCTGGGAGCGCGCGCAGTTCCTCTACGGCCTCGACCGGCTGGGTCTGCTGGAGCGACCGTCCCGCGCCCTGGTGTTGAGCGCCGAGGTGGACGGCTTCTACCTCATGCTGACCGAGCTGGCGCGGTGCGTCGGGGTGGTCGATGTCGGGCCCGGGGCGGCGGCCCACGCGGAGCGGGTGGCGCGCGGCGACCGTGACCCCTGGCTCGCCAAGCCGCGCCGTTTCCACCGCGACCGCATCGCGATCCATCACGGGATGCCGGGGCGGGATCTGTTCGCCGACGCGCCGTGGGACGCCGCCGTCCTGCCGCAGAACACGCTGCCGCGCCTGGCGGCGGAGGGGCGGACGGCGGAGTTGCTGGCCTGGATCGACCGGCGTCTGGCGCCGGGCGGGGTGATGGCCTTCTCGGCGGAGATCCGGCTGAATGGCCGCCCGGGCGTGCCGGGGCTCACCCCGCGTCAGGCTGAGGGCCTGGGAGACGCCTTGTCGGACATCGGGCTGGAACTGACAGGGCCGGTGGACCTGTCGCTCAGCGACGCCACGCTCGACCGCTTCGTGACGACCGGCGCGCCGGGTTCGGGAAACCCGAACTTCGCCGCCCGCACCGGCGAGGCCCTGCACGCCCCCGCCGTCTGGTTCGCCCGCAAGCGGGCCGATACCCCGGACGGCGGGTGGGAGAGGCTGGCCCGGTTCCTGGCCTGACCAGCCTCTCCGTCCGGTTTCACTCCGCCAGAACGGGCGCGTCGTCGTAGAGATCGCGCAGGGCGGCGGCGGGAATTCCCAGCCGCGCCGCGTCCTGCCGCATCGCCGTGCGGGAGGAGACGATGCGCGGCGTCAGGAAGACCGGCCCCGCGAAGCCGGGCAGGGCGGCGGGGGCTTCCACCGGGGCGCCGTCCAGCGACTGGCCGGCCAGCTTGCCGTCGAACAGCCGCACGCGGCCCTCCGTGATGAGCGGCTTCAGCGCCGGCACCTGCCCCAACGTTTCGAAGAAGTCGGTGCCGACGCCCCACAGGGCCACCGGGCCGTCCGCCGCCGCCCCGGTCACCGCGGCACCCAGCGCGCGCCATTGGCGGATCAGGTAGTCGGAGCTGCTCTTGGCCTTGTCGGCCCCGATGGCGAGGTCGCCCTCGGACAGGCGGCGCATCTTCTCGCCGCCGTCGGGCACGTAGAGATACTGCTCGTCGAGCGCCGCCCCCGCGTAGCGGTCAAGGTGGCCCTTCTCCCGCAGGGTGGACATGGGCGTGCCCTCGATCTCGCCGCAGCCCGTCTCCTGGAAGGTGTCGAGCGGCAGGCTGGCGATGTAGGACTTGGTGTCCTGCATCTGCTCGCGCGTCTCGCCCGGCAGGCCATAGGTGAAGGTGCCGTGGACCGTCATGCCCAGCCGCTTGATCTCATGCACCGCAGTGCGCGCGGTCTCCAGGTTCAGGCGCTTGTTGACGATGTTGTCGTTGACCCACTGGTTGCCGCTCTCGAAGCCCAGCTTGACGCCAAAGCAGCCGCTGTCGCGCATGGCCCGCCACGTCTCCAGCTTGATGGTGTCGGCGCGGCACATGGCCGACCAGGGCAGGCCGATGCGGGTCATCACCTCGCAGATCCCCAGCACGTGCCTGTCGCCGAGGTTGAAGGTGTCGTCATCGAAGTAGATGGACCGGTAGCCGTAGCGCTCGACCAGCTCGCGCAGCATCCCTTCCACATAGTCCGGCTCGTAGAAGCGGACCGAGCGCTTGCCGGTGCCGTCCGGGTCGTTGCCGGTCATGGTTGCCGGCCAGACGCAGAAGATGCACTTGTAGGGGCAGCCGCGACTGGCCCAGACCTGGAGCTGCGGCGCCTTCTGCCCGGCGGGGTTCACGTCCCAATAGCGGTGGGCGATGACGTCGTCGAAGTAGGGGTAGGGCGCGGCGTTCATCTCCGCCACCGTCAGCAATTCGTGGGGCAGCACACCCGACGCGCCGTTCAGCACGCGCACACTGCCCTTCTCGTACTCGCCCTGAATGACGGCGTGGATGGGGAACTGCTCCATCACCGCCTCGCCCTTGGCGGACATGGCGCCGGTCAGCACGATCTTGGTGTCGGGCAGGATCTCCTTGACGCGCCGCACGATGGTCTGGTCGTGATCCCAGCAGGGCGTCGCCGTCTCGATGAAGATGTACTCGTACCGCTCCTCCCGCAGATGCTGGAAATAGCTGTCGTAGGACTCCCGCAGCGCGATGGAGTCGCGGAACGTCACCTTGGCGCCCGTGGCCTTGGCGGCGTAGGTCGCGGCGTAGCCCATGAAGAAGGGATAGGGCAGATACTCCCCGAACACGAAGTTGCCGGGCGCGGAGTGGGCTTGGTTGGTGTGCGGCCACCGCGAGCCGGCGCGCACGCCGCTGAACCAGGCCGAGGCCGGGGCGTCGTCGCCCGCGAACTCGAACCGCTTGATCCACCAGGGCGGATTGCTGAACAGGACCTTCATCGCGCTTCCTTCCACCGCTCCCCGCGGATCGTCATTCTCGGGCCAACCGTCACGGGTGGGCAATCACTGGCGGGCGAACCGGTCGGTCATTTCGGCGTGAATCTCGGCCAGGATGCCATCGATGTCGCGGGTCAGCGACCAGTCCGGATAATGCTCCTGGAAACGCCGGATGTCGCTGATCCACCAGATGTGATCGCCGATCCGGTTGGTTTCGTCGTAGCTCCAGGCCATCGGGCGGCCGGTCAACTGCTCGGCCTTCGTGATGGCCTCCGCCATCGAGCAGTTGGAATGGCGCCCGCCGCCGATGTTGTAGACCTCGGCGCTGCGCGGCTTCTGGAAGACATGCCAGAAGGCGTTCACCAGATCGAAGGAATGGATGTTGTCGCGCACCTGCTTGCCCTTGTAGCCGAACACCCGGTAGGGCGTGCCGGTGACCGCGCATTTCATCAGGTAGGCCAGGAAACCGTGGAGCTGGGCGCCGGAATGGCCCGGCCCGGTCAGGCAGCCGCCGCGGAAGCAGGCGGTCTTCATGCCGAAATAGCGCCCGTATTCCTGCACCATCACGTCCGCGGCGACCTTGGAGGCGCCGAACAGGCTGTGCTTGGTCTGGTCGATGCTCATCGCCTCCGGGATGCCGTGGGCGGCCCAGGGGTGGGACGGGTCCAGTTCCCAACGGGTTTCCAGTTCCACCAGCGGCAGGGCGTTGGGCGTGTCGCCGTAGACCTTGTTGGTGGAAGTGAAGATGAAGGGCGCGTCCGGGCAATGGCGCCGAGCGGCCTCCAGAATGTTCAGCGTGCCGTTGGCGTTGACCGAGAAGTCGGTGAAGGGCTCCCGCGCCGCCCAATCGTGCGAGGGCTGGGCCGCCGTGTGGATCACCAGCGCGATGGAGGCACCGTAGCGCGCGAACAGCGCGTCGATGGCGTCCTGGTCGCGGATGTCCGCGGTAACGTGCGTGTAGGACGGGTGCCGTTTCTCCAGCCGTTCCCGGCTCCAGGCCGTGCTCGCCTCGTCGCCGAAGAAGTAGCGGCGCATGTCGTTGTCCACACCGACGACGTCGAAGCCCTTTTCCGCGAAGAAGCCGACGGCTTCGGCGCCGATCAGGCCGGCGGACCCAGTGACGATGACGACGGACATGAGGGAAGTCTCCTCGGAAGAATGGGGCGGTGTGACCACCGAGCGTCGTCTATAACAGAATCGGTTCCAGGATGCGCCGGTTGGCGTCCAGCCAGCCGAAAAGCTCGTCCATGATGGCGCCAGGCGTCCGTCGTGGGCGCCAGCCGGTCGCTTGCGTGACGTCCGCGTTGTCGGTCACGTACCAGGGAATGTCGGCGGCGCGGGTTTCCGGACTGGCGGCGATGGGGATGGTCCGGCCCGCGCGTTCCGCGCAGAGCGCGGTCAGCTCGGCCAGCGACACGCTCACCTCCGGCCCGCCACCCACGTTGAAGACGCGGCCCTTGAACCGGTCCATGCCGGCCACCTGCACCCTCAGCAGGTCGTACAGGTCGGCGACGTGCAGCATGTCGCGCACCTGAAGCCCCTCGCCGCCAAAGCCGCTGTAGGACAGGGTCCCGCCATACAGGTGCCGGGCCGCCCACAGCACGACGACGCCTTGGTCGACCTTGCCCATCTGCCAGGGTCCGGTCAGCACGCCGCACCGGTTGATCACGGCGCGCAGGCCGTACATGGCGCCGTATTCCTCGATCATCAGCTCCGACGCCAGCTTGGTGGCGCCGTAGATGGAGCGGCTGCCCGGCATCGGAAAGCCCGTCGCGATGCCCGCCGCCGACCAGCCCGGCCCGGCGGCGCCGCCCGGCAGCACCAGCCGCGTGGCGGCGCGCTCTAGCGGCAGCCGGCGCAGCGGGTCGATGGGATAGACGCGGCTGGTGGACAGGAACACCATGTCGGCGCCGTGGCGCCGCGCCGCCTCCAGGCAGTTCACCGTGCCGACGAGGTTGGTGTTGATGACGTAGGCCGGGCTGCCGTCGTAGCCGGCGTGCACCGACGGCTCGGCGGAGCATTCCAGCAGCAGGTCGAAGACGCCGAGTTCCTCCAGATCCTCCGGGTTGCGAACGTCGCCATGGGCGAAGCGCACGCCGCCCGCGCGCAGGCGCTCCAAGGACAGTTCGGAGCCGCGCCGGCGCAGGTTGTCGAAGGCGACGACCTCGGCTTCGGGCCGGTCGCGCTTGAACAGAAGGGCAAGATTGGAGCCGACGAATCCCGCCCCGCCCGTGACGACGATCCTGCAAGGGCGTGTGGCGTTCATGATGGGGTGTTGTCCAGATATCTTGCGGCGGAATGGGTCGATGATCGAAGGGGGGCGGTTAACAAAGCCTCAAATCCTGCATGCCGCCGAGGCTTTCGCGTCAGGCGCGCAGCGCCGCGGCCAGCCGTGCCCAGCCGCCGGGTGCCGTGGGACTCGCCTTGCGGCAGAACCAGACCACGGAGGCGTGCAGGGTGTCGCCGGTCAGCGCCACCAGATGCGGGTTCTCCGCGCCGGGCGTGCCGGTCCTCACGATCCGGTCCAGAGTCGCGTCGCTCAGCGACGCATCGAAGCCGCCCAGCAGTTCGAAACCCGTGTGCCGTGCGAACAGGGCTGCGAGCCCGTCTCCGGCCAGTTCGGGGCCGAGGCCGACCACATCCGTGCCGCCGTCGAGGCGCAGCCGGCCCATGATGGCCAGAACGCCGCCGTCCGCCAGCCGCTCGTCCGCCCAGGCAAGCACATCGCCGGCCGCCGGATCGAAGATCGCATCCTGGAGCAGGAGGACCGCGTTCCAGGGCCGTTCCCCGGCGGCTTCGGGACGGGGCCCGGACAGGCCGTGGTGGATGGCGATCCGGTCGCGGTGGAACAGACGGGGCTTCAGCAGCCAAGTGTCCATCTCGCCCGCCGCCGCGCGCTCCGCCCGCGCCGTGGCATCGGCACCGATGTCCAGCACATCCACGCAGGAGACCCATTCCGTCAGGGTGAGATAAAAGCCGTCGACCGCGGTGCTGACGGCCAGCATCCGGGCCGTCCCGTCGAGCAGCCCCAGCCGGTCGAGCCCGTACAGGAGATGCACGCGCTCCCAGGTTCCCCGGCTGCGCTTGAAGTAGCTGTAGACGTGGTTGAGCAGTTCGTCGTCCCGCACCGCCTCGAAGTCGGCGATGTTGTCGGCCGCGCTGACGTGAAAGGTTCCGCAGTTCGTCTTGAAGCGTTGCGCCCAGGCGAACCAAGCCGGGTCCTCCCAGTCCTCCGACGCGGCCAGCTTGCCGAGGAGCGGCGGCCCGGCCGGCCGTTCCGTCGTGGCGATGCGCAGACGCGGGCGCAGACGGCGGGCGTTGCGGTGGCGGAGCGCCGCGTCCCGGACGCGGGTCAGCGCCTCTTCGGACACGCCTTCGCTCCGCGCGGCGCCCGGCCAATCCAACAGGGCCAGCAGCGGGGCCGACCAGCGGCGTGGATCGACGGCGGCGAGGTCGGAGGCCGCCGTAGCCGCCTTCAGGTCCGCGCGGGCGAGCGCCACCTCGCGCGAGGGCATCGCCAGCCGGCGGCCAAGGGCCTGCCGCATGAAGGCTTCGAGCGGCACCCCCGCCGGGCTGGCCGATGCGTCCGGCGCCATGGCCTGCCGGATGATGTCCGTCAGCCGGTCGCCGACGGCCTCCAGCGTGTAGTCGGCGAGCGCCCGTTCATAGGCGGCCTCGGCCACGCTCCGGCGCTTGCCGTCGTCGCCGATCAGCGTCGCCAGCCGGGCGGAGAAATCTTCCAACTCCTTGCCGAGAAGGATCGAAGTGCCGTCCTCCAGGCAGTGGACGGCCTCGCCGACCGGCGTGGCGCAGATCGCCACCTTGGCCAGCATGTACTCGAACATCTTGGTCGGGCTTTTCGACGCGTTGAACGCGTTGTCGGCGTAGGGCAGCACGCCGATGTCCATCTCGTTGAGCACCGCACCAAACTCGCCCGGGGGGATGTGCTCGTGGAAGACCAAATTGTCCATCTCCGGGTGGCGTTGCCGCAGGCGCCGCTTCAACTCCTCCCAGGCGCGGCCGAAGCCTATGATGTGGAAACGGGCCTTGCCGCGGATGCGGCTTGGTACCAGGGCGAAGGCGTCGACGCCGAAGACGATGTCCCTCATGGGGATGTCGCCCCACACGTCCCCGCACCACAAGATGTTCACGGAATCGCCGAAACGCCGGCGCGGCTCGCCGCGGCGGCTCGGATTGAAGACGTCCCGGTCCGCCACCGTGTGGACGAGGTGGGTGTTTGGGTTGAATGGTGCGAGAAGGTCGAGGATGCGCCGGCTCGACGCCACGCAGGCCTGCGCCCGAGCGGCGAAGCGACCGAGAAACTCCTCTGGCTTCAACGACGGCAGCCAGGGTTCGATCCGGCGGAACGGCTGGTTGCCCAGATCGTAGTCGTCGTAGTCGAGCACGATCCGGTTGCCGTTGCGGGCTGCCGCCATCAGGCAGGCGATGGCGTGGTAGCCAGCCTTCTGCACGTAGAGCAGCGCCCGCGGATTCTGGGACAACACCTCGAAGGCCGCCAGATTCAGGCGGAGCTTTTCCTCCTCCGCCAGACCGGCCACCGGTCCGCCCTGTTCCGCCGCGCCCAGATGATCGAAGAAGGACAGCACTTCCGCGCGGATGCCGCGTTGGTTGACCAGCTTTGCGAAGCTGTAGGCGCGCACGCGGGCCGGCGCCAGTTTGAACCCGTCCTGCGCGACGAAGATGACGGCGGCCTGGGCATAGCGGGCCATGTCATCCGGACCCAGCGGTGAAGGGATCGGCATCGAGAATCCGGGAAGGGCGCAGGGGAAAGTTCGGCCACCCTCCGACTGGTTTTGCTGGAGGTCAAGGCAAAAATATTAAGGACAACCGCTTCTTGCGTCTTTTCAAAGATGGGTTGCGTAGCTCGGGATTTTGTTTCAGAAGTTGGTAGGTGTGGCGGGTTGGCTGTGGCCTTTCTTACAGAAAGCCTGCCGTCTTGTTTTGTAGAGCCGGTGATATTTCATGATTTCCGTCATTGTCTACGGTAGGAACGACTCGCACGGCTATAATCTGCACAAACGCGCCGCTCTTAGCCTCAACAGCATCGCAGAGGTTATGACCGCTCCCGGCGATGAAATCATCTTTGTCGATTACAACACGCCTGACGATTTGCCGACCTTCGTCGAAGCGATTCTCGATACGTTGACCGGGCGCTGCCGGGGGATGTTGCGTGTCGTTCGCGTTCGTCCGACGCTGCATGCCCTTTTCGCCGACCGGACCAGCTATGCGACCGTAGAATCGGTCGCCCGGAACGTGGGCTTGCGCCGCTCCAATCCGCGCAACCGCTGGATATTGTCCACAAACACCGACATGGTTTTCCTCCGCCGGGATGGGGGCCGTTCCCTGTCAGAACTGGTGGACGGGTTACCCGACGGTTTCTATCAGGTGCCGCGTTTCGAAGTGCCGGAATCGTTGTGGGAGTCCCTGGACCGCCGCGATCCCCGCTTGGCGATCGAACGGTTCCGCTGGTGGGGCGCGCGTTTCCACCTGAACGAATTGGTGCACACCGATCCGATCACGCGCTTTGACGGCATCGGAGACTTCCAACTTGCCCTCCGGTCGGATCTGTTCGCGATTCACGGCTTCAACGAGGACATGCTGGCGGGGTGGAACGTCGACATGAACCTGTGCCACCGGCTGCACCGCCGGTATGGGCGTGTCGATTCCTTATCGGGCCAAGTCCTGGCCTATCATTGTGGCCACACCCGTCTTCCCACCGCGATCCATCGCGACGACACGGTCATGAACGATCCGGTGCGCTACATCGACCGTGTCGTTCGGGATGACCTGCCCGAACAGGCGGAGCGTTGGGGGCTGGCGCGCCATGAACTGGAGGAATTCCACGCGGACGCCCCCCCTTCCGGCCTCCTGCCCGCCGCCCTGGAAGAGAGCCTGCCGGCGCAGGACGATCCCGGGCGCGAGGCATGGAACGACTTCACCAATTTCAGTGCCCGTTTCCGTTTGCGGCTCGATCCGGATCACGCGCTTCCCTATGTCGCGGATCTCCTGGCGACGGCGCCGCCGGATGCGGTGCTGGCCTATGTCGGCAGCCACCGCGGGATGTTCGAACGCACGCTGCGGGCTTGGCGGGCACTCGGCCATGGCGAGGCGGTTCTGGTGCCCGAAGGTGGGGTGATTCTGGATGAAGTCCCCGGCGTGGAAGCCGTCGACGCGCTGGAACTCGACCGCCGGGCCTCTCTGTTTCTGTTCGAATTCGCCCTGGATGACGTCTGGCTTGCCCAGGACCCCTGCCCCTGCTTTGAGGGGATTCCGGAGGAAGGGCTGAGGCAACTCGGCCTGATCTACGGCCTCTTCATTCAGCAGACGGAACGGGAGCGCCAACGCCTCGCGGCGGGCAAGGGCACGCCGAGGCGTTTCATTGGCGTGCCTGCGGTCAACACGTTCTTCGGCATGCGCTTCGGAGAGCGGGTCATGTTCACGCACACGATGTTCAGCACGCGCGTCCGCCATGGACAGGTCCGCCGCACGGGGCTCGCCGTCCGGTCCGACGGGGCGGGGGATGAGACCGGGCGGCGGCTCGGAGCGGCCCTGGGCCGGGCCTTTCCCATCGACCGGCAGGAGGTCGAGATCGCGCGCGGCGATCTGGATCTCATCCTTGCCGCCAATGGGCCGGACATCGTCGAGCCGCACCGCTGCACGGCGGTCGCTCTGGCGTTGCTGGACGTTGTTGGAGCGGCGGTGCCTGAACCGGTGCGGCGGGAGCGGAGACGTTGGATCGAACAGAACCGGCCGAGCCGTGCATTGCGGGAGCGCATCGATCCTCTCATCGTCTCTTCTTCCAGGCCCCCTGGCCCGCCGCTGCTCAACAAGCTCTGCGCGGCGGAGGATTGGGAGGATGCCCACTGGCGGACCGTCGCCGAAGAGTTCACGCGTGACGGCCTGCCTTTCCGGGCGTCCACCTACGCCTATTTCAAGCGCAGCCGCGGGGTGTGGGAACGCACTCACATGCTGTACGGGATGGGGCGGCTTGGTGTGATCGGGCATGATGCCCGCTGTGCGGTCATCAGCCGGGCGCCGGACGGGCTGGGCCATTTCCTGTCCCTCCGGACCGCCGGAGTGGATGTCATCGACCTCCAGGGGCATGAGGCTGGCTGGCTGGCGCGGCGGCGGATGCGCTGGGCGGATCGGATGTCCATCCACCCCGATCCGGCCTCCCTATCGCCGGACCGGTCATGGAATGCCGTCTTCATTCCGCAGAACACCCTCCTGGCAGCCGGATTGCGGCAGGCCGACTCTCTTCTGCGCCATGCTGCGCGCAGATTGGTCGAAGGCGGAGTCATCGCCTGCTCCGTCGAGACCGCTCTCGATCGGCGGGGGCGGAGGGATCGTCCCGCTCCGGGCCGGCTCGCCGCGGTGATGCGCATCCTTGCGGACAGGAGCGGGCTGGTGTCGTGCGGGGGAGTGGACTGGAGCCTGAGCGACGCCACACTGGACCGGATCGCCGTGCGGGGAGAGGATTCGGAGCGCCGGCCGCATCTGGTGACGCGCGACGATCACGGGCATCGCACCTGTTCGGTCTGGTTCCTGCGCAAGGAAGGGCATCCTCAGCGTTGAGCGAAGGGAAAGCGGTGCAGGCGCTTCCAGACGCCCAGGCTCTCGACGAATTGCACGACCGGTCCCGTGAAGCCATGGGCGGCCAGGCCGCCCAGGTCCTTTGGCGACGACAGAAGCCGGTATTCGGCCCAGACCGCCGCCCGACGGGCGGCCATGGCCTCTGTAAAGGAGGCATCCACCTCATTGATGTAACGGTCACCGGCACCGAGCTGGCGGTCGTGGTACCGGACCTACACGCTTGCCGCGGCCGGGGCGGAGGATGGCGAGACGTCGTTCACCAATTCCGTCGATGATCCGTTCGGTGGCACGGCCATGCCCAACGCCGGCGCACCCCAATGGACCGTCCGGCAGGTTTCCCTGGACCGTGAGGTGGAACGGCTCAGCTTTGAAGGACCCTTCCTGGTGAAGCTCGACACGCATGGCACAGAACGCGAAATCCTGGCCGGGGCCCACCGGGTCCTGGAGAACTGCGACCTGCTGGTGATCGAAATGTACAATTACGGGGAGGACAGCCGGCGCTTTCCTGCCATGTGCCAGCATGTGGAGAGCCTGGGCTTTCATTGCATCGACATGGCTGAACCGATGTACCGTGACCATGATCGAGCGTTCTGGCAGGTCGATTTCTTCTTCGTGCGCAAGGAGCGTCCGGAAGCCCTCTACCCCTCGTTCCGTTGAACGGAGGCAAACGGCGCAGAAACGTGACGCCGGTGGTTGGGCAGAAGCGAGCCGTGTTGAGCGGAATGGAAAGTTTGGTTTTTCCAAGTTTCGTGTGACCAAGCGGCGTCCTGTACCGCGTGCGGGACGCCGCGACCGCCGGCCATGGCCGCTACGGCGCCGTCGGTTCGGCGATCAGGGTGTGGCAGGCGAAGCAGTCGCGGCTGTCGGGCGGCGCCTCCCGGCAGGCGGCGAGCTGCTCGGGCGTGAAGCGGGCCTGCGGCATCAGCAGCGAGCGCAGCGTGCGGAAGCCGTGGCTCTCGATGTAGCGGACGAACTCCTCCCGGTTCCACTCGCGCACATGTTCGGGCTTGGGCGAGCGCAGGCAGTCCCGCCCCCGCAGGATGTCGCGCTCCGGCGTGGAGAAGACCGCCACGCCGCCGGGGGCGAGGTGACGCTTGATGAACGCCACGCAGGGGTCCGGGTCGAGCAGGTGCTCCAGCACGTCCGAACAGATCACCAGCCCGAAGCGCGCGCCGAGGTCGGCGTCGGGCCGTTCCAGATCGACCGGAACGAAGCGCAGTTCCGGGAAGTCGGCGGCGATGCGCCCGGCAAGCGTCGGCTGGTCGACGACGGTGACCGACGCCGACGCCGACGCCGGCGCCAGGAGCCGGTGCAGCTTGATGGGATAGCCGCAGCCCACGTCGAGCACATGCGGCCGTTCCGGCATCCCCCGCGCCACATCCCGGGCCGCCTCGTAGACGTGCCACTGGTAGATCGAGGCCATCTCGATGCGCCACGGCGTCCAGTAGTCCCCCGGCTCGGCCTCGACGGTCTCCACCGCCGTCAGCGAGACGTAGCCCGCCTTGAGGAAGTAGTTGTTTGCCTTCATGCCGTGGGTTCCCTCCGTCGCGGCGGTGCCGAGGCCGCCGCCCGTGTGCTCTATCACGGGCAAGGGTCCGTGGAAAGCCACGACCGGCTTCCCCGTGCCGGGAGCTTGACGGTACCGGCGGCCCTCGGCAAGGTCGCGGGAATGGAGCGGACGCCGGGGAAGGACAGATCGATGTGTGGGCTGCTTGCTGTCGCCGGTCCCGGACCCGTAACGCCCGCCACGGCCGCCCTGGACCGGCTGGCCCACCGCGGCCCGGACGGCGCCGGCGCTTGGGCGGCGCCGTCCGGGTTGGCTTGGCTGGGGCACCGGCGCCTGTCCATCAACGACCTGTCGCCGGCGGGGAACCAGCCGCTGCTGCACGCGGGCGGCGGGACCGGCGATGTGCTGGCGCTGGTCTGCAACGGCGAGATCTACAACGCCCCGACGCTGCGGACCGAGCTGGAGGCGCTCGGCCACGCCTTCGCCTCGCGCAGCGACAACGAGGTGATCCTGCACGGCTACCGCGCCTGGGGGGACGCGGTGGTCGACCGCCTGACGGGCATGTTCGCCTTCGTGCTCTGGGACGACCGCCGCCGCCGCCTGCTGGCGGCGCGCGACCGGGTCGGCATCAAGCCCCTCTACTGGGCCGAGCCGGGAGACGGCGGCATCGCCTTCGCCTCCGAGGCGCGGCCCCTCGCGACGCTGCCCGGGATCGGGCCGGCGGTGGAACTGCGGGCGCTCGGCCATGCGCTCACCCTCGGCTACGTGCCGGCACCCCTGTCCGCTTGGCGCGGCATCCACAAGCTGGAGCCGGGCCGGCTGCTGGTCTGGGAGCCGGGGCAGGGTGCCGCCCTCCGGCGCTATTGGGAGGCGCCGCGGAGCCTGGCGGCGGCCGGGGACGGGGATGCGGGCTGGGCCGGCCTGTTCGACCGTGCGGTGGCCGACCACCTGCTGTCGGACGTCCCGGCTGGCCTGTTCCTCTCTGGCGGGCTCGATTCCGCAGCGGTCGCGACGGCCGCCGTCGGGGCCGGGCTGCGCCCGGCCGCCTACACCCTGTGCTACCCCGGCCGCCCCGACGCCGAGGCGGAAGTGGCGGCCGCGGTGGCACGGCATCTGGGCCTGGAGCACCGGTTGGTTCCCGCCCCCACGGATGGGCTGGCGGACCGGCTGGCCGGGGTGGCGGCCCTGTTCGACGAGCCCCAGGGCTACAGCGCCCTGGTCACCATGGCCGGGATCGCCCGCGCCGCGGCAGCGGAGCACAAGGTGGTGCTGTCGGGGGACGGTGGCGACGAGGTGCTGGGCGGCTACGCATGGTACGCCGGCCTCGACCCGGACGGCCCGCCGCCCGGGGCGGAGGCGGGGGACGCCCACGCCGCCTTCGCCGCGCGGTCGGTGCTGCACCGCCACGCCATGCGCCTGTTCCCGCGCTTCCTGCCGGACGAGGTCGAGGCGCTGTTCGCCCCCGCGGGGCTGCGCTTCGGGGAGGAGGAGATGCTGGCGCCGCTGGAGGCCGCCTTCGAACCCGGCCTGCCCCTGCGCCGCGCCCTGCAGCGGGTGGACCTCGCCACCTTCTGCGCCGACAGCATCCTGGCCAAGGTCGATCGCGCCAGCATGGCGTACGGCCTGGAGGTGCGGGTGCCGTTCCTCGACCACCGGCTGGTCGAATGGGGCCTGTCCCGCCCGCCTGCGGCCGAGGAGGCGGTGCATGGGAAGCCAGTGCTGCGCCGCTATCTGGCCGGGCGGGTGCCCGAACGCGTGTTCGGCCATCCCAAGACCGGCTTCAGCCTGAAGGACACCGGCCCTTTCGACTGGAACGCCGCCCTCGACCGCGTCGCCGCCGGCCCGCTGGTCCGCCACGGCCTGCTCGATCCCGGCTTCCGGCGGATCGTGGAGGCGCGGTCGCCGTACCGCCAGGCCCGGATCTGGGCTCTGCTCGCCCTGTCGCTGTGGGCCGGGAGCTGGATGGAATGACGGCCGGAGGGACCGCCGTCACCCGGCGGCGTCCAGAAGCCCCGGGGAGAAGCGCCGGACTGTTTCCGTGACGCCCAGCTCGGCGGCGATCCGCGACGCTCCGGCCAGCGTGGTCCATGGACCGATGTATCCGGACCGAGGTGCTCGGCATGGTGGCTTGCACCGCTCGAATGGGGTACGGTCCCGCACGACCACACGACCCAGCCCGTGGAGATCCCGATGTCCGCGTCCGACGGGGAACGGCCGGAAACGCCGCCCCATGTGAAGACCCTGGAAAGCCTGGCCCGCAAGGGGTGCTCGATCGGCGACCGATTTGCCCCGGGCTCGCCGGAAGGCCGCGAGGCCATCGCCTACTGGTTCGAGGTGATCCAGTATGCGGACCGGATGCTCAACCTCGCCTGCAACGACTATTACGACCTCCGGCATCCCAAGCATTACCTCTGGACCGGCCACGCCGCCTTCCTGGTGGAGAATATCCGGCCGGGCGAGCGGGTCCTCGATATCGGATGCGGGGCCAGCTACTACCAGCAATGGATGGCGCAGACCGCGGCGGAGGTCGTCGCCGTCGACATCAACCCGGACCGGGTGGCCCAGTCGATCCGCAACAACACCATGCCCAACCTGCGCTTCCTGACCATGGACGCGACGCGCGAGCTGCCGGAGGGCCGGTTCGATGTCGTCGTCTGCTCGCACGTGCTGGAGCATCTCGACGACCCGGTGCCGCTGCTCACCAATCTCGCCCGCCACATCCCGAAGATCGTGGTCAAGGTCCCGGCCGTGGACAGCACCTGGTACAAGCTGGTCCGGAAGGACATCGGCCTGTTCTGGATGGACGATCCCGACCACCGCCGGGAGTACACGCTGGATCTGCTGCGCGAGCATCTGGAGGCGGGCGGCTGGACGGTCGCCTCCCTGGTCCGCGGCTTCGATCTGCGTGCCATCGCCACCTCGCCGGCCGCGGGTTGAGGCGGGGCGGGCCGCTCCCCCACCATGGACCCTGGAATGGACAAGCTCAGGATCTTCATCGACTACCCCGTCAGCGAAACGGGTCAGTTCCTCGGGCTGGCGGTGCAGCAGCTCCTGCACGACCACCTGAAGACCCGGTCCGACGTGGAGGTCGTCCGGGACGACCAGGATTTCGACATCATCCTCGTGGCCAACGGCGACTCCCACTATGTGGGCCGCAACCCGCCGGGATCATGGGGGAGCGCTGCCTTGACCCGTTCAAGTCGCTGGTCTGAGCGCGCGGGCGGGTGGCTGTGAGCGCCCGCCCCACGCTGCTCGCCGCCGCCGCCATCGAGGCCGGGTCGCTGTTCGCCCACGCCGTCAACACGGTCAAGATGGCCGAGGGCTTCGCCCGCAACGGGCTGAACGTGGTCTTCGTCTGCCTGGAGCCGGCCGGCGGCCCGGTGTCGCCGGAGCGGCTGAACGCGCTCTACGGCCTGAACGCGCCGCTGGACTGGGTGATGCTGCCAGCGAATGCGGACGGCACCCCGCGCGGCGACGGCATGGGCTTCGCGGTCCCGGCGCTGGAGCTGGCGCGGGCCCGCGAAGCCCGTATCGTCTACGCCCGCAGCTACGTGCTGCCGGCGCTGACGGCGCGGGAGGGGATTCCCACGCTGGTCGAAGCCCACACCGACCCGTCCAACGCCCGGCCGGACTTCGCCGACCTGCTGGCCGCCACCCACCTGCCCGGCCTGCGCCGGCTGGTCACCATCGCGCCGGTCCTGGCGCGGGGGTACGCCGCCCGCGGGGCCGCCGCCGACCGCATCGTCGTGCTGCCCGACGCGGTGGACGAACGGTTGTTCGCCCGTCCGGCCGTACCGCCTCCCTCCCCGCTGGGGCCGGGGCCGAACGCGGTGTACGCCGGGCATCTCTACGACTACAAGGGCATCCCCGCCATTCTCGAAGCGGTGGCCCTGCGCCCCGGCATCCGCTTCCACCTGGTCGGCGGCTGGCCGCAGGATGTGGAGCGCACCCGCGCGCGGGTGGAGGCGGCGGGGCTGACCAACATAACGCTGCACGGGCTGCGCGCCCACGCCGAGATCCCGCCCTTCCTGTGGGGCGCCGACGTGGCGCTGCTGCCGCCCTCGGCCACCCACCCCAGCGCCGCCTGGACCAGCCCGATGAAGCTCGGCGAGTACATGATGGCGCGGGTGCCGGTGGTGGCAACCGGCATTCCGGCGCTGAGGCACTGGCTGAGCGGGCGGGAGGCGGTGTTCTGCGAACCCGACGACGGCGCCGCCCTGGCCCGCGCCATCGACGAGGCCATCGCGCCGGGCGCGGCGCGCGACGGGCGGGTAGCGGCCGCGCACCGCCTGGCGGAGCGGTGGACCTTCACGAGGCGGGCGGCCATGCTTTTGGATGCCTGCGCGGCCTGACGCCCCCCGTCCGTCGAGCGGGGGCCCCGCCGTCACATCCAGTCGAGGTTGATATTCTCCAGACCGGCGTCGCGGATGCGCTTCCGCAGCCTCTCCGTCTCCGGGCGGAGCTCGGGGATCTTCGCGTCGTGCAGCTCGACGAAGGCGTGCCGGATCCGGTCCTGGAGGCCGAGATCAAGGAGCCGGTGCAAGATCGCCACCTCCGCCCCCTCCACGTCCATCTTCAGCAGCGTCACCGGGCGGTCGAGCGCACGGACGAAGGCCGCGAAGTCCACCGCCTCCACCGTCACTCGGTCCTCCCGGCTGACGTTCCCCTTGAACGGCAACAGCGAGGAACCGGTCGACCAAGTCAGCGGGTCCTGCCGGGCGTTGACGTGGAAATGCAGGGACGCCGGGCCGTCGTCGAGGGCAACGGCGGCCTGCCGCAGCGTGACGTTCGGGAATGGCGTCAGCCGCCGGGCCAGCTCACCGGACGCGTGCGGGTTCGGTTCGAAGGCGAAGACGCGCGCCCCGCGGCGTGCCATGGGGAGCGTGAACAGCCCGACATTGGCCCCGCAGTCCACGGCGATGTCGCCGGGCTCCAGAGCGGCCACCCGCTCTAGGAAGGCATGCTCCACCGCGTGCTGCGCGGCGGCGATGCTCCTGTCCCCGGTCATGCAGTGGACCCTTTCATGCCAGCACGGGGATCGGCGCGTCCAGCAGCACCCCGGTGCGGCGGCGGACGCGTTCGGCCTCGGTGATCGAAGCAGCGTTGGGCACGGCACCGAATCCTTCTGCATCAGTGCGGAGCGGGCCCGTCCGGTCGGTTCGTCATCGCCGGGCGGGGCGCACCGTCCGGCTATCTATTGTGAAAGTTTTCGGGGACGCAAGGCATTTGGCCGCAGGGCAATCGTTTGAAGAGCTTCGGCAGTTCGTCGGCCGATGACGTGGGCCTCGCTGGCTGATTCCGTGAAATCCGATCTCGATCCGTGAAATCCGTGTCGATCATTTCCATGCTGCGCATCGCCAATTCCTTCGACGCTCCAATCCCGGCTGTCCGCATGGCCGGTGCCGAGGATCGGTGTGCAACCATCCAACCGTCAAGAGCGGCTTTCTTTGAATGACCCTGCCCCGCATCATGGAGGCGATGGACCTTTGCCCGACGGGCTGGCACAATGCCGCGCGTGCCCCCCGCAGCGTGCAGCGCCCGTTCCTCCGGGCGTGCCATGGACCTGGCCGCAGCGGCCGCAATCGAGACACGGACACTCTCCCGTATGGTGCCTTCCGGACTTCCACCCCAGCCGCCGGTCCCGGCCCCTCCCTCCCTCGCCGATCTTCACCTCGTCCTGTTCATGACCGACGGCATCTCGCTGCGGATCTGGGAGGAGGCGGGGATGTTCGAGCGCGAAGTGGCCCTGTACCGGCGGCTGCGGCCCTATCTGCGCGCCCTGACCATCGTCACCTACGGCGACCGCTGGGACGCCGCCTGCCGGTCGCGCCTGCCGGGCATCCGCATCGTCTGCGACCGCGGCCTCGGGCCGGCGCGCTACCGGGACTGGATCGCCCGGCGGCTGCCCCGCCTCTGGCGGGGTCCGACGCTGGTGAAGACCAACCAGACCGCCGGCGCGGACACCGCGTTCGCGGCCGCGCGGACGGCCGGGGCCTGGTTCATGGCGCGCTGCGGCTACATGCTCTCGGAAGCCTGCGTCCACCTGCACGGCCCGGACAGCCCGCAGACCCAGTCGGCGCGGGCGCTGGAGGCCGCGGTCTTCCCCGCGGCCGACCGCTGCGTCGTCACCGCCGACGCTATGCGCGGCAGCGTCCTGGCGACCGGCGCCGACGCGGGCGCCGTCACGGTCATCCCCAACTACGTGGACACCGACCGTTTCGCCCCCGATCCCGGCGCCCGGCGGGAGCCTGGGCCGTTCCGGGTGGCCTTCATCGGCCGGCTGGTCCCGCAGAAGAACCCGCTGCTGCTGATCGAGGGGCTGCGCGGCCTGGACGTGGCGCTCGACGTGGTGGGACAGGGGGAACTGCTGCCTGCCATGCGCGCCGCCGCCCAGGGCATGGACGTGACCTTCCACGGCATCCTGCCGCACCTGGCGTTGCCCGCCCTGCTGCGGCGGGCGGATTGCTTCCTGCTGCCCTCCGGCTACGAGGGGCATCCCAAGGCACTGCTGGAGGCCATGGCCTGCGGCCTGCCGGTGATCGGCGCCAACCGGCCGGGCATCTGCGAGGTGGTCCGGCACGGCCGGACCGGCCTGCTGGTGGAACCGGAGGCGGACGCCATCCGCGACGCGGTGCGGACACTGGCCGGTGACTGCGGCCTGCGGGCGGCGCTGGGCCGGGCGGCGCGGGAGGAAGTGCTGGCGACGCTGTCGCTGGAGCGGACGGTCCACAACGAGCTGGCCCTGTACCGGGACATCCTGGCGCGCCCGCCGAAGGCGGCCGGGGCCGGCGGGGAGGCGCCATGTCCGCGGTGAACGGCGACCTGCCGCTGGATCGGGCCGGCCGGCGCGCCTACCTGGCCTTCATCCGCGCGCAGATCGCGGAGGGCCGTGGCGAGCCGCCGCCCCGCCGATGCGGCTGACGGCGGAGGAGGAGGCCCCGCTCCGGCGCGGCGCCTCGCCCCTGCGCACCTACAACGACGCGTCCCTGTCCAGGCTGCTGGACGGGCTGCCCGGCATGCCCCAGTCGATCCTCGACGTCGGCTGCGGGCGCGGCCATTACGTGGAGTTCTTCCGCCGGCACGGCTTGTCCGGGCGCTATCTCGGGATCGACGTCGTGCCCGGCGCGGACTGGGAGCGGTACGCGGCCACCCCCTCCCCGCTGGAGGCGTCCTACCGCTGCGGCCCGATCGAGACCGTACCCCTGCCCGAAGGCGCCTTCGACCTCGTGCTGTCCTCCTCCGCCCTGGAGCATGTCGAGGACGACCGCCAAGCGGTGCGGCGCATCTTCGCGGCCACCCGGCCGGGAGGGCTCAGGCTGCATCTGGTGCCGGGGCTGCGGTCGCACCTGCTGTTCGGGTATCACGGCTACCGGCGCTACGGCGCCGGCGGTCTCACGGCGCTGTTCCGGGACGCCGGCTTCGAGATCCTGGCCTTGCACCGGCAGGGCGGCGGCGTCTCATTCCTGCTGCACATGCTCGCGATCGGCATCCTGGAAAGCGGCCGGACACGGGGGGTGCTGCACGACCGGCTGCGCGACGGCGGGCCCGACGACCGGTTGCGGGGGCTGGCCTGCCGGCCATGGCTGACCGGGCTGCGCCGCCCCGGCCCGCTCCTGGCCATCTACGCGGCGCTAGCCAGGGCAGCCGTCCGCCTCGACCCGCTGGTTCCCGGTCCGACCAGCGGCTATGCCATCCTGGTCCGCCGACCCTGAGCCGCCCGGCGGGGGCGGCACGCGGTAGAGGCGCAGGTCCCCCTCCACATCGGCGACGAAGAGACCTTGGCCGGCAAGCCCGCCGAGCCCCTCCAGGATCTCCCGCCAGGCGCCGGAGGCGATAACCACCGCCCGTCCGGTAGCGGGCCGCGCCAGAAAGTCGGCGCGGCTGAGCAGCGGCAGCCCCTCGAACCCGCCCCGGCGGACGCTGTCCACGAAGCCAGCCACGCGGCACCCGCGCAGCCGGCGCAAGACGCGTAGCACCGCCCGTCCGCCTTCTCCCGCCCCGTAGATCCAGACTCCGGCGAATCCCGACAGTTCCGTCCACGGAACCACTCCGGCGCCGGGGACGGCGTGACCGGTGCACGCGAAGTCGAAGTCCGGCGGCCGGGCGGCCCAGCGCCGGGCCGCGCGGGACCGCCCGAGCGCCAGGCAGGCCGCGACCTCCGGCGCGTCGAAACGGGCCGCGAGCGCCAGCAGGCGGCGCCCGTCCCAGCCGCCGGCCAGCCGCCACCCCAGGGCGGCGACGGCCGTCCACAGCACCCGCCGCGCCACGGCCGCCAGCGTTTCCCGCAGGCCGGCGACGTTCCGGGAATCGCGCGCCGCCAGCCCGTCCAGCAGGCGCAGCGTGGCCAGGGTCAGGGCCAGGGTATCGGAGGGATCGCAGGCCGGAGCGCCCGTCTGGAGGCGCCAGACGGGCGCCGCGACCCGTTCCGGATCGAGGTCGCCGACGCCGCAGGACAGCCACTCCACCCGCCGGATCGCACCGGCCACGGCCTCCTGCTCCACCTTCCGGGTGGCGGATATCCCCTGGTCGTTGATCCGGTAGCGCAGCAGCGGCACGGGAAGGTTGGCCCCCTGGCCGCGCCGCAGCAGGCGCATCCACAGGTCGTAGTCCTGAGCGCACGCCAGCCGCTCGTCGTAGCCGCCGGCGGCGTGGAAATCGGCGGCGCGGAACAGCGTGGCGGGGTGGCAGAAGGGGTTGGCAAAGAGCGCTGTCCAGCGGATCGCGGCGTCCTCCTCCGGCAGCCGGATGGTGCGCAGCGGGGCGCCCCCGGTATCCACCGCGACATAGTTGCTGCCGACGACCGTCAGGCCGGGCTGTGCGGACAGCCGCTCATATTGCGCCGCCAAGCGGTCGGGATGACTGATGTCGTCGGCGTCCATGCGCGCGATCACCGGGGCCCGCGCCAGCCCGGCCGCCCGGTTCAACGAGACGGTCAGGCCGAGGTTGCGGTCGTTGACCACCAGGCGCACGCGGCGGTCACGCTCGGCCAGGGCGCGCAGCCGCTCCGCGTGAGGCGAGCCGTCATCGACCAGGAGCAGCTCGAAGTCGCCCAGAGTCTGGCCCAGCAGGCTGTCGACCGCCGCGTCCAGGAACCGCACGTCCCGGTGGACGCTCATGAGAACGCTGACGAGAGGGTGTGCAGGGGGGCCGGCGGCCCGTGCGGCGGCGGGCATCAGGCGGGTCGGGCGGGGCCCGGGCAGCGCCCCCTCCGGAACGCCGAGGAAGCGCATCGTCTCCTCCCCCACCCAGCGACGCACGGCTGCCAGGAACGGCACCATCGCCCCGCGGTGGTGAGCCGTGGCGCGCCGCCGGACCTCCTCCGCCTCGGCGATCCTGCCGAGCATGTGCAGGCCGATGGCGGCGTCCAGCAGGCCATGGAGCATCTGGGGATCGGACGACGAGGGCTTGGCGCAGCAGGGGCTCGGCCCGCTCCGCCTCGCCGAGGGCGATCAGGGCCAGCCCCTGGAGTGCCAGGATCGAACCGCGCCCGCCATGCGGCTGGCGGCGCCCCGCTCCAGGGCGTCCGCCGGCCGGCCCCGCACGAGGTCGAACAGGCAGCGGTGGAAGACCACCGGCAGCGCGTCGGGTTGCCGCTCTGCGACGGAGTCCAGCGTGGCGGCGACGGCGTCCGGGCGCCCGCGCACGATGTCCGTCAGAACGAGGGAGAACGCCGCCGCGCTGTCCACCGGGTCCAGGGCGCAGGCCCGGGCGAGGAAGCCGGCCGCATCGTCCAGGGCGAAGCG